>JAEZIT010000134.1 GCA_023436495.1 Acidobacteriota bacterium | reverse complement strand
TGGTTTCTTCGGAGTCCAATGATGGCGGATGAAAAAGCTCGTAAGAGTATCGAAGGTGTTTCGCGGCGATGCGGAGTTTGTGATGGCCGTTAAACTCGAACGGATCGTAAAGGAACGGCAGAAGATCGAGAAATGCGCGCCGGCGATCGATTATTATCGACTTTCGAAGACTGTCGAAACTATCGCCCTGGATAAGGTCATCGGACCGTAAGGCAATATCGCGAATCCTGTCCGCAAGCTCCTCGATGTAATTCGGTGTAAGAGTCTCGGTTAGTTTTCTGAATTCGTTGTCGCGCCGCTTCTGCCGGCCCGCGATCATGATTCTTAGACCGTCTACCACGGGCTGCTCCGAAGCCTCGCTCACGAATTTCTCGAGTTTGCTGATCGCCACATCGTGATCGCGAACCGCTCCGGCAAGGGACGCGGCCACTTTCAAACGCTTATCTGTTTTTTTGGCTTTGATAAAGGCGGCTTCCGGTCCTAGATCATGCATGGCCGTTCGAAACCGCCGCACTGCAACGCGCAGTCCGTGGATACCGTCTACGTTGTCCGGTACGACGGCTTCGACGAGATGCCTTATGACGTTCTCGGCCCGCGTCGAAAAGATCTGCAGGGAGCGGGCGGGTTGGGCGGCTCGCTGCAGATCGGAATCAATGCTCTTGGACGTCATTCCGATATTTTAATCCATTTTGTTGAATTCCAACCGTGAATTGATCGAATCCATCTCCCAATTTTGTGATCGACCTGAGGCTAGTTTGCTTTAGAACTTGCGGGTCCTGGGTGTGTTACAAACACTATTCCAAAAAGGACGGCGAAGATCGTATATATCAGCGCTGCGATCCAGATGACCGGCTCGGAACCAGCCGAAAAGGCGTATTTAATAATAGCGAGAGCTCCGACGGTGAAATGGGCAAGGTTTCCGATGGCGAGCGGGCGGGCGTAGATGCCGCCGATGAGAACAGCTTTGGCCATCCAGTTTGTCATCGCGAACCCGAGGTAAAGCGCGCCCAATAGCTGCATGAAAATGGATACAGGCCCATCGGCGGAAGCGCCGAAGTAGCTAAGAAATTCGTGAGGGAAAAATTGCAGGACCAAGCCGGCCAGTGCCATTAATGCAGCGCTGCATGACATCAAAAATTTTGTATTCATCTAATTTTAATACGCACCGTCGGCCATAAAGTTCATGATGCTCGCCCAATTTCGTCGACGGCCGCGGGATTTTCGAGCGACGAAATATCGCCGGGGTCTTCGCCGAGATATGCTGCGCGGATGACGCGGCGCATTACCTTGGCGTTGCGGGTTTTTGGGAGCGCGGAGACGAAATGAATGCGCGACGGCGCGAGGGGTTTGCCCATGTCGCGCGCGACGAGGGTTTTTAGTTCCTGCTTCAGGTCGTCGTTCGCGCCTGAGGTCTGTGGTTCGCCTTCTTTTGATCCACTTCGTACCGGTCCAGCTTCCGCCTGTGTGGCCAGGACGCAGAACGCCACCATCGCTGTGCCTTTTACTTCGTCGGGGACGCCGATGACGGCGGCTTCGGTGACGAGCGGGTGAGCGACGAGGAGGCTTTCGACCTCGGCGGGACCGACGCGTTTGCCCGCGACTTTCAGCGTGTCGTCGCTGCGGCCGAGAATGAACCAATGGCCGTCATTGTCGCGCATTGCCCAATCGCCGTGTACCCAAATGCCGGGGAAGCGGTTCCAGTAGGTTTCGAGATAGCGTTCGCGCTCTTGCCAGAATCCGCGAGCCATGCCGATCCAGGGCTGTTTCAGGACGAGTTCGCCAACCTGATTCGGGCCGACGGGCTGGCCGTTCTCGTCGAGGATGTCGGCGTCCATTCCCGGGCACGGAGCGGGAAACGAGCAAGGTTTCTGCGGCAGCAGCGGGTTGCCCATCAGGATGCCGCCGGAGATCTCGGTACCGCCGGAGTAATTGATGATGGGGAGTTTGGAATTGCCGACCTTTTCGAAGAGCCACCACCACGGGCCCGGATTCCAAGGTTCGCCGGAAGACGCGAAGGCGCGGAGCGAGCTGAGGTCGTGGCGTTGGTACGCCGGAACGCGGACGCAATCTTCCTCCTTCCGTTCCTCTTGGGCGGCCAATGACCGCACCAATGTAGGCGCGATGCCGAGGATCTCGACTTTATGTTTCGCGCAGAATTCCCACATACGGTCGGGCGTCGGGTAATCAGGAGCGCCGTCGTAGATGCAGATCGTGGCGCCGTTAATCAATGCCCCGTAGATCAGCCACGGCCCCATCATCCAGCCGATGTCCGTGTACCAGCAGATGCGCGTGCCGCGGCCGACGTCCGTGCCGAACGCCATGTCCTGCGCCGCTTTGATCGGAAAACTCGCATGCGTATGGGCGATGCCTTTTGGCTTGCCGGTCGTGCCCGAGGTGTGGAGGATGATGAGCGGGTCTTCGGCGGATGTGCGAGCTGGTGGTGAAAAATCGCCTGGAAGATATGCGTTCGTCATATCCTGCAAGCAAACCCAGTGTTCGAAGTGCAACCTGCCGAAGAGTTCCTCGTATCGCTTGTGGCGTTCCAACCAAGCCTCTAATGACGACTCGTCGCCCTCAAGAACCATTTCTTCGTCTTTTTCGATTTGGCCGCGGATTCTGCCGCACACAATAGCGATCTCCAAAGTCTCAACAGTCTTGGCGGCAGATGCGGCGACCTCGACGGCGTCGAACCCTTTCCCGCGTCTCTGGAAACCTTCGCATGTAAAAAGGGCTTTCGCACGCACGGCGTTCAGTCGGCTCGCAATCGCATCGACACCATAACCCGAGAAAACCGGAACGGCAATCCCACCAAGGCGGTTAATAGCCAGAAGTGCGACCACGGTCTCGACCAGCATCGGCATATGGATGCCGACGGCATCGCCTTTGCCTACTCCAAAGCGTTCGAGCAACTTTATGCACTCGTCGACAGCTCCGAGCAACATCGCGTAGCTGAACGTACGACTTCCACCTTCTTCGCCTTCCCAAATGACTGCCGGCTGGTCTTTCATTTCGTCGGTTTGCCAGCGGTCGAGGCACATGGTGGTGATGTTCAGGCCGGCGTGCGGCGTGTTTGCGGAGGCCGGAGTTTTGTCGTCGGGCCCACTCCCTACCGGTCGTGTTTCTGCCTGCTCGGCCACTAGCCAGTTGGGGAATTCGGGGCCGTTCGATAGGTCGAGCAGCTTCTCGTACGGCGGGTCGAATTTTATGTCGAGGAATTTCAGGACCTCTTCGGTGAATTTTTCGACGTCGCGGATGGAGAATTCATAAAGCTCGTCCCAGGTCGAGACGCCGACGTGGCGCATGAATTTTGTTAGCTGTGCGCGTTCGATGACTTCGGGCGTAGGCGTCCAGGCGATGGGTTGGTCTTCGAAAGTGTTTTCGTTCATAGCATTTACGGTGTTGAAGATTATATTACCAATCCCGTATTATAAATGCAGTGCTGCAGCCGGTGCAGCATCCGACGAATTCCGCAAACAGCAATTCCGAACCGAAAAATAAGATTGATCATGAAAAATTGTCCTGCCTGCGGCAGCCAATATTCCGACGATTCGCTCATCTATTGCCTGCAGGACGGCACGCCGCTCGACGGCGATATAAAACAGAGCGACGTGGATACCATTGCCTTCACAAATCCCGCGACGGTTGAAAAGTTGTATAAGACCGAAGAAATTCCCGCCGGCCGCGGACAGGTGACGCAGGCATATCAACCTTTTCCGCAGCCGCCTGCACGAAGCCATAAGAAAAAGAGCAGCCTTCCGATCGCACTTTCGATCGGCGCGATCGCGGCGATGATCTTTGCCGCGGCCGGCGCAGGTTGGTTCTATTTGCAGGGCACGAACGACGACACCGGCCGAATAGAATTTACCGCCGTCGATCAAACAGATTTGAACACCGGCCTTCCCGTGGCGGAATCGCTCGCTGCGGACACGAATTCCAATGAAACGCCCGCCGGCAATGAATCTGCCAAAGCCGAGATCGGCGAGATCCTGAACGCGTGGGCGGCCGCGGCAAAGACGAAGGACCTGGCGGTTTATCTGAGCGCTTACGGCGAAAAAGTCGATTACTTCGACACCGCGGGCGCCACCGTCGCTGATGTAAGACGTGAGGTGAAGAAGATCTTCGACGCTTACGAAGAGATAGAGATCGAACTCAGCAATGTGAAAATAGCCGCCGATCCGAACGGGAACACGGCGACGGCGTTATTCGACAAGGATTGGTCGTACGAAAACGGCTCAAGCGTCGAGGACGGCAAGGCGCACACGCGGATCCACTTTGAAAAGACCGGCGCGCGATGGAAAATAGTGAGCGAAAAATATCTGAAGGTTTATTATATCGATAAATAAGCGGCGTTCGGTGATCGAACGGACGCTTTGCCAGAAGGAGTAAAACAACGATGAACGAACTGCCAGTAAGTATTACGCTGCCCGTAAATTTATTCGCCGGCAAAACCGCGATCGTTACCGGAGCGTCTCGTGGTGTTGGGCGGGCGACGGCTTTGAGGCTGGCGGAAGGCGGGGCGAATGTTGTTGTTAATTATTTGGAGAGGCATGCCGACGCGGATGAGACGGTGAGGCTCTGCGAGGAAAAGGGCGTCGAGGCGATAGCGGTGCAGGCGGATGTTTCGGAGTTTTTGGCGGCGAAGGAGATCGCGAACGCTGCGTTGGAGAAGTTCGGCCGGATCGATCTGCTGGTGTGCAACGCGGGTATTTGGGAAGGCGCGCCGATAGAGGAGATGTCCGAAGAGACATGGAACCGCGTGCTGAATACGAACCTGAAGGCGATGTGGGCCGTGACGAAGGCTTGCGTACCGGCGATGAAGAAACAGCCGAACGGTTCGATCGTGTTAGTTTCGTCGACCGCCGGGCAGCGCGGCGAAGCGAACTATTCGAATTACGCTGCTTCGAAGGGCGGGCAGATATCGTTCACGAAAGCGCTGGCTTCGGAATTGTGCCCGAAGATACGGGTGAACTGCGTTGCTCCGGGCTGGATCGAAACATCGATGGTGCGGCCCGTGTTTGAAGACGAATCGTACAAACAGAGCGTTGTGCGATCGATCCCGCTGCAGCGTATGGCGACGTCCGACGACGTTGCTCTGTCGATATGCTTTTTGCTGTCGGATTGGTCGCGGCACATCACGGGCGAGATCCTGAATATTAATGGCGGCGCTGTATTGTGCGGGTAATCCGCGCGAGCCGGGGCGGTCCCGCCGGACTCGAACTCCTCTCCTTATAATCTTTTCCCTTCTCCATAAAGCGTCTCCGCGGGTGAGGAATCAATTTTCTCGCTCGACAAAAACATTTCTTCTCTAGAAAAAAAGGTTTCGCGTACTGCGGAGAAGGTTTTTTCACTTGCGGAAAAGGTTTTGTCACTTGCGAAGAAGGTTTTTTCACGTGCGAAGAAGGATTTATCACTTGCGAAGAAGGATTTATCACGTGCGGAGAAGGTTTTTTCACTTGCGAAGAAGGATTTATCACATGCGGAAAAGGTTTTATCACGTGAGTTGAGAGTTTTATCTCGTGATCTGAGAGTTTTATCACTTGATCTGAAAGATTCGTCATATGATTCGTCAGAAGTTTCACGTGAATCGCCTTCGTCATCAGTCAAACTTGACAAAGACATAAGAAAAAGTTGAACCTCTGACTAATTGTGAGCGACGCTAAAGGCCCGACAGTCATGAAATTCGGCGGCACGTCCGTAGGCGACGTTGCCGCTTTTGAGCGCGTTTTTCAGGTCGTTTCGATGCACGCGAACGCGCGGCCGATCGTCGTCGTTTCGGCGATGACAAAAGTAACGGACGCGCTGCTCGCGGCTTTCGACACTGCGAAAAAAGGCGATGCGGCGGCGGCGTTTGCCTCGCTCGAACCGCATTTCGCCCGTCATGCGGCAGTTCTCGAGCACTTCATTCCCGAAGATGCGCGCCCGGCTTTTAATTCGGAGCTGAAATACGCGAGGGAAGAGCTGTCGGACCTGCTAATGCGCGCCCAGCGACGCAGCCTGCCGCTGTCGATGCTGAGGGACGCGGTCGTGTCTTACGGCGAGCAGCTTTCGTCGCGGCTGCTGGCGGAGGTGCTGAAGGCCAAAGGCGTCGCGGCACGGCAGATGGATTCGCGGCGGCTGATCGTGACCGACGACGAATACGGCGCGGCCCAGCCGTTTTGGGAGGAGACCCGCGGCCTCGTTCGTGCGGAGATCGGGCGGGTAATTGATTCTAACGAAGTGCCTGTAATGGGCGGTTTCATAGCCGCGAGCCGCGCGGGCGAGACGACGACGCTCGGACGCGGCGGATCGGACTATACGGCGGCGATGGTGGCGGCTGCGATGGACGCGCGGGAATTGCAGATCTGGACGGACGTTACAGGCGTGATGACCTGCGACCCGCGGATCTGTGGGGAAGCTCGGACGATACCGGTGCTCAGTTACGAAGAGGCGGCCGAGCTTGCCTATTTCGGAGCCAAGGTACTGCATCCGAAAACGATAAAACCCGCCGTCGATTGCGGAATTCCCGTGCGCGTCTGCAATACGTTCGAGCCGGCCGAAGTAGGCACGATGGTCGTGAGCGCCTCGGGCGAAGCGCCGAACAAGATAAAATCGATCGCCGAGAAGAAGAACATTACGATCCTGCGGATAACGTCCGCACGAATGCTTGGCAGTTACGGGTTTATGAGCGCTCTGTTTCAAGTGTTCGACCGGTACCGGACGGTCATCGACGTGATCTCGACATCCGAAGTCTCTGTCGCGCTTACGCTGGATAACACCGATTCGCTCGAAAAGATCGTCGAGGAACTATCGAGGCTCGGCGACGTCGAGGTCGAGCCCGGATACGCCGTGATCTGCGTCGTCGGCGAAGGATTGCGTGCCTCAACGGGGCTGGCGTCGAAGATATTTTCGACAATAGCCGATGTACATATCGAATTGGTCTCGCACGGAGCGTCGGCGGTAAATCTGACGTTCGTCGTGAGGGAACCCGACGCCGCTGCCGTTATCACCAAGCTTCACAACGAGTTCTTTCAGCGGTCCGAACCGGCGTGCTAACATAAAATCAAAAAATATTCCGCGTAACTCGATTTGCTAGAAAATTTTATTTCTCAGCTCAATGGACATGACCACGTGCTTGCCGTGCTTGTGACGCTTGTTCTGGTGATGCTCATCGGGACGGCGGCACAGATACTGGCCGAGCGGATGTCGATACCGGCAACGGGCCCGCTGCTGTTCGCCGGGCTGCTCTTCGGGCAGGCGGGACTCGGACTTGTCCAGACCGATGTACTTGGCGAGATCCTGCGGGTTGCGGTAAAGGCATCGGTAGCGATCGTGGTCTTTGAAGGCGGGATGATGCTGGACGTTCGGGAGATCCGGCACGCTTCGCGAGCGGTTATCGGACTGGTTACGGTCGGACTTCTGATCACGACGGTGCTTGCAGGCGTGCTTGCCCACTATCTTCTCGGGTGGACATGGGAGTTGAGCTTCCTTTTTGGCGCAATCGTTTCGGTCACGGGGCCAACGGTGATTTCGCCGATCCTCGAAAAGGTCCGCGTGAACCGCCGCGTGAAACTGACGCTGCAAAGCGAATCGATAATCGCTGACCCGCTCGGGGTAATTCTTGCGTCGCTGGTGTTTACGGCAATAATCTCACCGCGGGGCATGAACGCGGCGATACCGAACGGGCTCTGGACATTCGGGGCGGGGCTTATTTCCGGCATCTTTGTCGCATTCGTTGTTTGGCTGCTGACCGACCGGTTCAGGCTGCTGCCGTCAAAATTCACGCGGATCGGCGTTCTGGGGGCGGCGCTGGTATCGTACACTATTGCCGAATATCTGGCCCACGAGGCCGGCGTAATGGCGGCGGCGATCGCGGGAATGACGATCGGTTCTCTGGACATTCCGCACAAGGAACAGGTCGAGCATTTTAAAGGCGACCTTGCGAGCCTCGCCATATCGACGGTATTTATACTGCTTGCCGCCGGCCTGGCGGTTGCGGACCTGTTATCGATCGGCTGGCGGGGGCTGCTGGTCGTTTTGGCGATAATGTTCGCGGTCAGGCCGGTGCGGGTGTTCTTGTCCACCTTCGGCTCGGAACTGCGGACGAACGAGAAATGGTTCATCTCGTTCCTTGGGCCGCGCGGGATAGTAGCGGCGTCGGTCGCGACGTTCTTTGCGCTTGAGATGACCGATCTCGGCATTCCCGGGGCAGAGATGTTCGCGCCTATGGTCTTTGCCGTGATCATTGCGACGGTCGCGACACAAGGCTCGCTTGCCGGGCGAATGGCAAAATTTTTCAGCGTTATGCCACAACATATAATCATCGTCGGTGCGGACGAGACGGCGAGGCTTTTGGGTGAAAGGCTGGTCGATGCAGGCGAAACGATCTCTCTGATCGACACCGATACCGAAAGCTGCTTGCTCGCCCGGGAAATGCGGGGAACGAGCGTGTTTTGCGCCGATGCGACCGATAAGGACGTATTGCGAAAAGCAGGACTTGACGAGGCGAAGTGCGTGATAGTCGCTACGCCCAGCGACAAGGTGAACATTCTCGTCTGCCAGGCGATACGCGCAGAAGACGAGAAAAAAAGGCTTGTTGCACGTGTTAACACAACATCGAATTTGGCCGCTTTCGAACAGGCAGGCATCGAGGTAATGAGCCCGCCGCAGGCGACGGCCACTATTCTCGAAAACCTCGTTCTGAGGCCGAGCTTGTTCAATTTTCTTTCGCGCGGCATGGGCGAAGAGCAGATGCTCGAGGTCGTGGTCGATAAGCGTTTCCGCGGCGGCGAGCGGCTCTCGACGCTGGGGCTGGGAAATTGCGTCGTCGTTGCGATCCGCCGCGGCGGCGATCTGATAACGCCACGCGGTTCGACGGAGATCAGGGCGGGCGATGTGCTGACGATACTTGGAGAAAAAGAAGATCTGGACAGCGCGATAGAGCGGCTGGCGTAGCGAGTTATGGAACTTTTCGAACTTACAAAAGCCTTGATGGAGATCCCCTCCGTGTCGGGGGAGGAACAGGCGGTCGGGTTCTTTCTCCGCGACCATCTGGAGCGGCTGGGATGGACGGTGGAACTGCAGCCGGTTTCGGAAGATCAGAACAACGTGATCGCGTACTTGAATGAGACGCCGCGCGTATGGTTTTCGACGCACATGGACACGGTTCCGCCGTTCATTCCGCCGGTGGAAGACGACGAGAAGATATCGGGCCGCGGGGCGTGCGACGCGAAGGGAATCATCGCCGCGCAGATCACCGCTGCGGAACGCTTGCGAATGGATGAGATCGATGACATCGGCCTGATGTTTCTCGTTGAAGAAGAACGGACATCCGCCGGTGCGAAAGGCGCGAACTTGCATCCGATGGCTGAGAAGTGTGAGTACATGATCAACGGCGAGCCGACGGACTTGGATCTTGCTATCGGATCGAAGGGGACGTTTCGGGTGAAGATCAAGACTTCGGGAAAGGCGGCGCATTCGGCGTATCCGGAAGAGGGCGATTCGGCGATAGAAAAGCTTCTGGATATTCTCGGCGATGTCAGGAACACGCGTTTTCCAGCGGACGAGTTTTTTGGCGAGACGACCGTGAATATCGGAACGATCGGCGGCGGGACGGCGCTGAACGTTATACCGCCGAATGCGGAGGCCGGCCTGGCGATTCGTCTAACGACAGAGCGCGAGCCGATCGAAGACGCTCTTCGCAGCGTCGTGCGCGATCGCGGCGAGATCGAGGTCCTTTCCTGCAGTGAACCGGTCCGGATGCTCGCGGTCGAAGGATTCGAGCAAAAGGTCGTACGGTTTACGACGGACATTCCTTATCTGACGAATTGGGGACAACCGCTGCTACTCGGGCCGGGTTCGATCCTGGTGGCGCATACGAAGGACGAATTTGTGATGAAGAAGGACCTTGAGCGCGCGGTCGATTTGTATGTCGGGCTCGCGAAGAAACTTTTGGTGCGCTAAATACCGAAGAGGCGGGACGCCGGATGATCGGGATGCGGGAAGAGAGATAGGATGAACGCTAAATTCAGTTTCAGCAAGATGACGGAGGCGGAGGCGCGGGAGATCGTGTCCTGGCGGTATGAAGCGCCTTTGGATGTTTATGGGCGCGGGATGGACGGTGAGGAAGAGGCGGTCGCGGAGTTGGTGGAGCCGGGGAATCTTTACCTTGCGGTGACGGACGAGGACGATAACCTCATTGCTTACTTATGTTACGGCGAGAAGGCGCGGGCGGGCGGCATTGAATATTCGGGTGACGCCCTGGATGTTTTCGGAGCGGCGAGGCCGGACCTGGTCGGGACCGGGTTCGGCGAGATGTTCGTGAGGGCGGCGGTCGATTTCGGGACGATGTTCTTCAGGCCGGGCGTGCTGCGGGCGTCGGTCGGGGCGTTCAATGAGATGTCGATCAG
>JAEZIT010000086.1 GCA_023436495.1 Acidobacteriota bacterium | reverse complement strand
CAATTACTTCTTTACCGGCAGCCCCACAAAATTCCCCGTGATGGCGTGGACCGATAAATATATGGGCGTCGGCACGAACGCTTTGGGTTTCGGGCCGAACCGCGGTGCCGGTTGGCCGATCGATCCGTATCCCGGCCACAGCCCGCTCGAAGCGATCATCAACTCGAACCTGAACATCACGGCGATCAATACCGACATGTTCGGATGGGCGGCCGGTTCGCTTATTCTTATCCTTGTGTTCCTCCTGTTTCGCCGTTTCCAGCGTGCCGACCTGCTGATGTTCGCACTGATCGCGGGCGTTTACATCGCTCACTTTTTCTATTGGTTCAGCGGCGGCCCCGATTTCGCCGCACGCTACTGGTTCCAGATGGTCTTGCCCTACATCGTGCTAAGCGCCCGCGGCATACAGGAGCTAAGCAAGCGGCTCAATAATAACGGCAGCCTCGATCCGCGCCTGCTGACGGCCGTCGCCGCCCTTTCTTTGATGGCCCTCGTCAACTTCGTCCCGTGGCGCGCCGTCGATAAATATCACACTTATCTGAACATGTCGCCGCAGATAAACGCTCTTTCCGCGGAACACCATTTCGGCAAAAGCCTCGTCCTTATTCGCGGCGAACGTTTCCCCGATTACGCATCCGCCGCCGTTTATAACCCCGTCGATCTAACTTCCGACACACCTATTTACGCCTGGGACCGCGACCCCGAAACACGCGAACGCGTCCTCGCCGCATTCCCCGACCGCCCCGTCTGGATCATTAACGGCCCAACCATCACCGGCCGCGGCTACGAGATCGCCGCCGACCCCGGACAATAATCGGACACCGTATCTATCAATTCTCTTCGTTACTAATTACCAATTAACCAATTATTAATTACTAATGAAAAAAGTCCGTTCCCGAGGGCCAACGTCTTTGCTTGAATTCCTAATTCGCAATTCTAAATTCATAATTCCTTCCCATATAAAAACAGCCGCCGGAGAATATCCGACGGCTGCCTTTCTTCTTCTCTCTTGCGCTATCTTACAAAAGCACTCGGCACAGGCACGTCTCCTGCGGTCCCGAACCCGATAACCGTCTGTCCTGCCGCCGAGCGGTTGATGTACCACGTCCCTGCTCTAAAGACAGCAGGATCCGCCTTTCCGTCACCGTCATAGTCTCCCGTAGAAGGCACGTCTCCCGCCACGCCGAACGGGAAGCCATAAAAGGTGAGGTCCTCGCTCCGCAGGATGTACCAGAAACCCGTCGACGGCCTGAACACGGCAACGTCCGTCTTCCCGTCACCTGTGTAGTCGGCCGGCACGGCCTTGTCCCCTGCCGCCCCGAAGGACACGGCCCGCACTCCCTGAGTGCTCATGTTCAGCCACCACTCTCCCGCACCCGATGCTCCGCTCGGCCTGAAGACGGCCAGGTCGGCCTTTCCGTCACCGTCGTAATCGGCCGCAACGGGCATGTCAGAGGCCGTTCCGAACGACTCTATCCGGCTGCCTCCAGATGAAAGGCTGATGAACCACGTCCCGGCCCGAAAGACGGCAGCATCGGCTTTTCCGTCCGCATCGAAATCCGCCGGCACTGGAACATCGCCCGCAGCACCGAACGGGAAGCCGTAAAAGGTGTTGTCCTCGCTCCTCATCACATACCAGAATCCCGTCGAAGGCCTGAAAACAGCGATGTCAGTCTTCCCGTCCCCGGTAAAGTCCGCCGGCGAGATCGCATCCGTCGAAGCCCCGAACCCGAAAGCCCTGCCGTCACCGTCAGAAGACCTCAGATACCACCACTCCCCGCCAAAGCTTCCATTCGGCCTGTAAACCCCGACATCCGTCTTCCCGTCACCATCAAGATCGAACGGTGCCCGTGCGCCCGCCGCTCCTGCCTGGTTGACCGTGAACGTCTGGCCCGCGATGGTCAGCGTACCTGCCCTCGCGGCTCCCGAATTTGCCGTTACCGAGTATGAGACGGTGCCGTTCCCACTGCCGGTCGCTCCGCTCGTCACCGACAGCCAGGTCGGATTGTTTGATTGCGCAGTCCACGCACATCCGGCGCCGGCAGTGACGTTTACAGTCCCGCCGCCCGCGCCCGCGGGCAGGCTGCTGGATGTTGGGTTGATCGAAAATGCACACGAACCTACGTTCTGCGTGATCGTGTGCGTCTGGTCGCCAACCGTTATCGTTCCGGAACGTTGCGGGCCTGAATTTGCCGCGACGGTGTATGTCACGGATCCGCTGCCCGAACCCGTCGCCGGCGACGTGATCGTTACCCACGACGGCGCGTTGTTCACCGCGGCCCAATTACATCCCGCCGCCGCTGTTATCCCGAATCCGCCGCTGCCGCCCGCTGCCGGCATTCCCTGGTTCTGCGGCGAGATCGCTACAGGACAGCGCACCGTCAGCGAATATTTTTTGACGCCCGCCATGCCGTCCGTCTGGCTGACGACCCGTACGATAAAATCGAATCGGCCCGATTCCAGCGGTTCACCTAGCACGACGCCTGTTTCCGGAACGACCGATATCCCGGCCGGCAGTGTGCCGCCGTTGTGTGAAAATGCAAATATCTCGTTCGGATCATTGTTCGGAAAGCGCGTAGGCGTCAGGACCACGCTGTAGAATGATCCCATCGCTGCGTCGGGCAGCGTCGCCGAAGCCGGTGCGATGTCGATGTTCAATTCGAACGACCCGATATCGACCGCGCCGTTTATCACGCGTTGCGACCCGCGTGCGTCAAAGGCGGGTGCGCCCGCGTTGCTGCCGGCGTCTCGCGCCGGGCTGTTCGGCAGGATCGCCGCCGTCATCAGCAGGCCGCCGTAATAATCGAGCGGCGCCAGCTGCGGCGGAACGTCGCGAATGTCCGTGGCCTGGTACGTCACAGGGTTCAGCGTGTTCCCCGAATCGCCGGCCTGGTCGCCGACCAGGTTATTGCCGGCCGATGTTACCTCGCCCGAAGCGAATGTGATCTCCGCGCCCGTGTTCTCCGATATGATCGTGTTCCCGAGGCTCAGCCCGCCTGACCATGTAATGATGCCCGCGCCGTTGTTTCCAGGCGGAGCCGAATTTCGCGTGATCGTCGAATTTCTGATCACAAGGGTTCCGGCGTTGTAAATCCCGCCGCCTTCGCGTTCGGCTATGTTCCCGAATAACGTTGAATTCGAAATGGTCAGCGTCGCGCTCTGTACGATAACGGCCGCCCCGAGCGTGCTGCGGTTATTGAACAGCGTCGAATTGCGGATAACGTGATTTGTCCCGCCGAAAATCGAAATGCCGCCGCCGAGCGCAAGATTTCCAGGGCCGCTCGGGACCGAGATGGTGTTGCCGGAAATATCCACGGCATCCAGCACGATCGTCCCGCCCGTCACGTCTATCGCGCCGCCTTTTTTACTGTCCGGCGCGCTGCCCGAACCTTCGCCGTTGCCTCCGGTAAGTTTCAGGCCGGAGATCGTCACGGACGCTCCGTTCACGGCAAAGATCCGGCTCGTGTTTCCGCCCGAAATGGCAAGCCGATTTGCGCCCGGCCCGCGGACCTCGACCGGCGAACCGTCGCTGATCGCGATCTCGCCGCTTGTCAGCGTGATCGTGCCCTGCAACCCCGGCTGGAATGTTATAACGTCCGCGCCCGGCGCGAGGTTCGAATTACCGACTGCGCGCCGCAGGCTGCCGACGCCGGAATCGTTCAGGTTCGACACGCTCGTGCTTACCTGGTTGACCGTAAACTGCCTGCCGCCCGCGTTCACTATCCCGACGCGCTCGGTGCCGCCGCTCGCCGCGATGTTCAGCGTCACGCTGCCCGTGCCGGTTCCGCTTGCGCCTGATGCGACGGTTATCCAGGTCGCGCCCGTTTCCGGAACGGCGCTCCACGCGCACAGGTTACCGTTCGTCTGCACCTGGAAACTTCGCGTGCCGCCGAGGTCGTTGATGACCGTGCTCGTTGGCGACAGCGTGTAAACGCAGCCGCTTGCCTGCGTCACCGTAAACGTGCGCGTCGCGATCAGGATCGTTCCCGTCCGCTGCGGGTTTACGTTCGCCGCCACCGAATACTGTACGGCGCCGCTGCCCGTTCCGGACGCGCCGCTTGTAACCGTTATCCACGGATTCGCCGGATTGACCGCCGCCGTCCACGGGCATAGGGCGTCCGAAGCAGTCACCGCCACGCTGCCCGTTCCGCCTCCGGCAGGCGCCGGCGCGTTGTCGGGCGTTATCGTGAACGAACATCCGTTCTGCTGCGTCAGCGTAAACCGCACGTTTCTGACGAGGATCGTCCCCTGTCGCTGCAGGCCCGCGTTTGCCTGATACGAGAAATTGATCGTTCCGCTTGTCGTTCCCGGCGTGCCGCCCGTTACCGTTATCCAGTTCGATTCCGAAACCGCCGTGAACGTACAGCCCTGTCCCGCCGACACGCTGAAATTGCCGGTGCCGGCCGCCGGCGAAACCGTTTGCGACGACGGATTCAGCACATAAACGCAGCCGTCCGCCTGCGTCACGCGATGGACGACGCCGTTGACGGTTATGTCGCCGATACGCTGCGGCGTATTGTTGGCCTGGACCGTAAAGCTCACCGTGCCGTTACCCGTTCCTGATGTCGGAGCGTTCAGCGTTATCCACGTTACGTTGACGCCCGCCGACCATTGACAGAGCTGGTTGTTGACCGTCACGTTAAAGCTTCGAGTGCCGCCCGTCTGGTCGATCGTCGTCGTTGTCGGCGTTAGCGTATAGCTGCATCCGCTCGCCTGTGTGATCGTGTGTTCCTGTCCGCCCGCAAGGATCTTTCCGATGCGGACCGGCCCCGTGTTTGCGGCGACCGAATACGTCACGGTGCCCGTACCCGTACCCGATGCTCCGCCCGTAATGGTTACGAATCCCGCGCCCTGCGTCACAGCCGCCGTCCACGGGCAATTCTGGTTCGAAGGCGTGATCGCGAACGTAACTCCCGTCTGTCCCGCCGCCGGTATATTGCTCGACGCCGGCGCGACCGAGAACGTACAGCCGTTGTCCTGCGTTACGGTGAACAGCGTGCCGTTCACGCTTATCGTTGCGGACCGCGCGGCGCCGTCGTTCGCGGCCACTGAATAAGCGACCGTGCCCGGCCCGCTGCCGGAGCTGCCCGACGTCACCGTCACCCAAGTTTGGCTGCTGACGGCCGTCCATGCGCATCCCGCGGACGTGTTCACCTGAAACGTACTGCTGCCGCCCTGTCTCGGGAAATTCTGCGTCGTCGGGACAAGCGTGAACGCGCATCCGTTCGATTGGTTCACCGTAAACTGCTGCCCGCCGATGTTTATATGCGCCGAGCGCGCCGGGCCTGTGTTCGCGGCGACCGAATAATTGATCGTAGCGCTGCCTGTGCCGTTTGCGTTCGTGACCGTCAGCCACGTCTGGTCGCTCACCGCGTTCCACGGACAGTTCGAATTCGAAGCCGTCAGCGTAAAGCTGCCCGGCCCGCCGCCCGCCGGTGCCGGAGCGCTCGTCGGGTTGATCGTGAACGTACAGCCGCTGGCCTGATTCACGGTAAACGTCTGCCCGCCGATCGTCAGCGTCCCGCTGCGCGCCGCGCCGTTGTTTGACGCGACCGCGATCGATACCGTTCCCGGGCCGCGTCCGCTCGAACCGGCCGTTATACTGATCCAATTAGCGTTATTGACTGCGGCCGTCCATGGGCAGCCGAACGGAGCCTGCACGGCGATGTCGAACGTCCCGCCCGCCGCGGTGAAATTCTGCGACGTCGGCACGAGCGTGAATACACAATTCGTTACCGGGAAATTCGCGCCCGGCGAAGCTCCGCCGCCCGGCGTCGGGTTCACGACCGTGACAGGAAATTGCCCCGCCGAAGCCGCGTCAGCGGCGAGGATCTGCGCGCGGACCTCTGTATTTGAAACAAATGTCGTCACGCGTGCCGTGCCGTTCCAACGCACGACGGAATCCTGGACAAAGCCCGTTCCGCTTACAGTGAGTTCGAACGCGCCCTGTCCCGTTCCCCAATTTGCCGGCGCGAACGATGCGATGGCCGGCGCGGGATAAAATGCCTCGAAAGCGCCGATGTCCACGCCCGTCTCGAACGCCCTCGGAAATCCGGGGCCGCGTTGATCGTTCGCCAGCGGAGTCGGCGGCGGTCCTGCCGCGCACGTTCCGTTCGTCACGCAGAAATTTCCCGCGTCGCGCGCCGGGCTTGCCGTCAATGTCGCACGCGTGTCGGTCGGCCCGCCGTTATTTTGCAGCGGCCCGAGCAGCGGGTCGATCGGCGACGCCAGCGTTCCGACCTTGTCGAAATTGACGCCGTCCGTAAATCCGTGATCGCCCGAATTTCTCCCTATCAGGTTGTTGCCGCGCGAAACGATCTTTATCCCGGTCAGAACGTTCTGCGAATGAACGTCCGGCCCCAGAGCGGATGTGTTATTGGCAACCAGCGTATTGCGGACGTTCATCCCCGAAGCCGCATTCTCGTAATAGATCCCGCCGCCGCTCATCGTCGCCGTGTTGTGGCTGACGGTCACGTTGTTCAGCGTTACGTCCGTGCTCAGGCTGCTGATGCCGCCGCCGCTCGCCGGCGTGGAGTTGCCCGTCACGGTCGTGTTGCTTATGTTCACGGCGTTCGACGTCGCCGCGAAATACATTCCGCCGTTCGAATTGCCCGTGATCGTCGATCGCGTAAGTATCAATTTGTCTGTGTTATAGATCCCGTAGGTATTCCCTCGGATCGTCACGTCCGCCAGCTCGAGCCGCCCGTCATTATTGATCCCGCGCCCGCCCGAATCCGCAACCGTCAGGTTAGTTATGATCGCCGGCGAAGACGATACGCCAGACGTAATATTGAAAACCCCTTGCAGCGTATTCGCGTTGCCGCGAACCGTAAGCAGCCGCGCGCCCGGGCCTGTGATCGTCACGGGCCGCGTTACCACTAGCTCCGCCGGTACGATCTGCGCATTCAATTGAATAACGGCGGGCAGCGTCTGCAGGTTAAATATGATCGAATCGGCCGCGCCGGTCGCGTTCGCTTCCTGTATCGCGGCGCGCAGCGTACAATTTCCCGCCGCGTCGGCACAGACACCGTCACCGATGTTCGCGTCGATCGCATCGGCTGTGCTGTTTACGGTAAATGTCGCTTCCGGAGCGGTATCGTCCGGCGCGGCGGCAAATTCGTATCCGAAAAATGCGGCGAATATTTCTACGAACGCAGGGCGCGCGGCACCGCGGTTTTGCGCATCGGTAACCGGTGCAGTCAAACCGTTTGCGGCGAATACGAACGCGCCGGCGACAAGCAGCAGTATGGACAGGGCCGAGACGGAGGTTCTCAGCCGGTCTCGAGATTGAGGAGCTCTCGACATATGAGTTTTCAGAAGGTTTTCAGGGCAAACCTCGG
This sequence comes from Acidobacteriota bacterium, assembly GCA_023436495.1. Taxonomy (GTDB): domain Bacteria; phylum Acidobacteriota; class Blastocatellia; order Pyrinomonadales; family Pyrinomonadaceae; genus OLB17. Next base: position 76,602 of record JAEZIT010000086.1, on the reverse strand, counting down.
ATTCTAATCTTTCGGATGACAAAGATCCGCTGACCGCGACCGGTGGAAAAGCATCGAGCAGTCCTGGCATCAAATTCCGGTCTAACTTTAAATGAGTGCCCTACATAATAGTTCCGTAACGCCCGATAAAGCAATAAAAAAGTTTTTCGGCCCCGGTTTTTGAAAAAATCTGCTCTGGGCCCCGATAAATCTGATTAAATATAGTTATGCCCAATTCGACGCAGGCCATGATCGCAAAATGTCCGAATTGCGGTGCCGCAAACCGCGTTACCTTTGCCGCGGCCGATAAAATGCCGGTCTGCGGCCGCTGCAAAACGCCTCTGCCGCCGCCTTCGGCCGAACCCGTCCTTGTCACCGACGCGAATTATTCGCAGACGGTCGAATCGTCGCCGGTACCGGTCCTTCTCGACCTCTGGGCGCCGTGGTGCGGGCCTTGCCGCATCCTCGCCCCGACCGTCGACATGATCGCACGCGAACTCGCCGGCCGCGCCCTCGTCGGCAAGCTCAACGTGGACGAAAACCCGCGGACCGCCGCAAAATTCAACGTTCAGGGCATCCCGACGCTGATCATCGCAAAAGGCGGCCGCGAGGTGGACCGGATCGTCGGCGTCCAATCGCGCGAAGCGATCCTGCAGCGGCTTAACCCGCATCTGGCATGACCGCGGCGATTGGCATTAAAAATGCATTCCTCTCGTTTTAGACGCATAAATGGAGGAATTTTCATCAATGTCACTCGTAAACTGTCCTGAATGCGGACACAGCGTTTCTGAATCGGCGATCGCTTGCCCAAACTGCGGCCGCCCGTTGTCCGTACCCGTTGTCGAACGCCGCGTCGTTCCGGCACCCGAGCGCGAAGGCCTGCCGAAATGGGCATATTTTCCGCTCGGCCTGCTCGGCGCCGTTCTTGTCGTCATATTATTTGTAATGTTCAGCCGCAACAGCGACGAAGCGAACAGCAATATCCGCGTCGGCGTCGAAACACAGCGGCCGCCGGCTTCGGACCGCGTCGCCCCGACATCCTCGAGCGGAACCGATGACACAGCGCCGCCGATGACAACGGCCCCGTCCGGCTCGTCGTCGATCCCCGAAAGCGGCCAATCGCTTTCGATCCCCGGATCGCAGACGGCCGTAAATACCGCTCCGCAAAAGGGAAGCGTCGTCATCGACGCCCGCATCATAACCCGCGAAGGCTCGCCGCAGCCCGTCCGCAACGAACGCTTCTATCTTCTGGACGAAGACATCGAAAGCATTCTCAGCGACGCCCGGCTCGAACCGATCGAAGGCAACACGCTGATGAACAGCCTCGGCCTTTCGATCCTCTATCCGGACCGCTACGGCGATTTCAACCGCCGCGCAATGGCCGCGATCAAAGAGCACATAAAATACGCCGGAACGACTGACGGCTCGGGCAAAGCACAGCTCGGCGGCGTCGACCCAAGCAGCTACTACCTCTTCGGCGTCACCAAATCGCCCAAAGGCTTCGCCGTCTGGAGCTCGCCCGTGACCATCATCTCCGGCGAGAACAACCTGAACCTAAGCCCGGTCCGCCTCCAGGAGATCGAGAACCGGTCCGAGTAACACCATGCCGGCATCTCCAGAAACGGCCCTTGTCACTACCCGAATCGGCAGCGACAAGGGCCTTTGCACAAGGCCGCCAGCGGACCGACCGCCTCTCGAGGCTGAACCGCTATTCCTTTCCCTTAATTATTAATTACCAATTGACCAATTAATAATTACTAATGAAAAAAGGCCGTTCCCGAGGGCCAACGTCTTTGCGTTAATTCCTCATTCGCAATTCTAAATTCATAATTCCTTCCCATATAAAAACAGCCGCCGGAGAATCCCCGACGGCCATCTTTCTTCTTGCTTCGCGTTCTTTGCGTCTTTGCGTGAGATCTTTCTTATCTCACAAAAGCACTCGGCACAGGCACGTCTCCTGCCGTACCGAACCCGATGACCACCTGTCCTGCCGCCGAGCGGTTGATGTACCATGTGCCAGCTCTAAAGACCGCAGGGTCCGCCTTGCCGTCACCGTCGTAGTCTCCCGAAGAAGGCACGTCTCCCGCCACGCCGAACGGGAAGCCGTAGAACGAGAGGTCCTCGCTCCGCAATATGTACCAGAAACCCGTCGACGGCCTGAACACCGCCACGTCCGTCTTCCCGTCACCCGTGTAGTCGGCCGGAACGGCCTTGTCTCCTGCCGCCCCGAAGGACACGGCCCGCACTCCCTGCGTGCTCATGTTCAGCCACCACTCTCCCGCTCCGGAAGCTCCGCTCGGCCGATAAATAGCAATATCCGCCTTTCCGTCCCCGTCGTAATCGGCAGCAACGGGAAGATCCGAAGCCGCTCCGAACGACTCTATCCGGCTGCCTCCCGATGAAAGGCTGATAAACCACGTCCCGGCCCTGAAGACGGCGGCATCGGCTTTGCCGTCCGCATCGAAATCCGCCGGCACGGGAACATCGCCCGCAGCACCGAACGGGAAGCCGTAAAAGGTGTTGTCCTCAGACCTCATCACCTACAAGATGCCCGTCGAAGGCCTGAAGACGGCGATGTCCGTCTTCCCATCTCCGGTAAAGTCGGCCGGCGAGATCGATTCCGACGATGCCCCGAACCCAAACGCCCTGCCGCCGCCGTCCGAAGACCTGAGATACCACCACTCCCCGCCAAAGCTTCCATTCGGCCTGTAAACACCAATATCCGTCTTCCCATCGCCATCAAAATCGAACGGTGCCCGCGTAGCCGGCGCGATATTCTGCTTTAACCTCGCAATACCCAACCGCTCCACGCCGTCGACCTCAGTAAAGTCACCTGCGATCGTTATTTCATCGCCGAACACATCTACTGCATACACGATGGCATCGGGCCCCACGCCTATATTGAACAGTTGGTCGAGCGAGCCGTCCGGGTTCACGCGGGCGATCCGATTGATTGAAGTGCCATTATAGGTAGTAAAATCACCGCCGATCACGATCTTCCCGTCGGGTTGGATCGCCAATGACCTGAGCGGCAGATTCAGACCGGTGCCGCTGTCCAGTGTGGGATCCAGCAGGCCGTCCGCCGTAAATCTAGACAACTTGGTGCCGCCTGCGACGATCTTGCCGTCAGGCTGAGTATCAAGTGCATATACCGATCCGGCGCCCGCTGAGAAGGCATCATTTATAGTGCCGTTGGAATTGAATCCGGCAATTCCATTGCGGAAAGGTGTTCCTCCGATGAAAGTTCCACTTGCTACTACAGTATCGCCCGGCCTGCTGATACAAGACCAAACTGCTCCATTCTGTCTCTGCACACGGCTGAAACTATCGTCCACCGACCCGTCCGCGTTATATCGCGCGAGATATGCATTGCCAACGACATCATCGTAAACGCCGCCGCCTAAGACGATCTTTCCGGACGACTGCAGTGCGATGCACGTGACCGGCGCAACCCAAACAGACACGCCTGAAATTGAAAAGGTCGTGTCGCGGCTGCCGTCCGCATTTATTCGTAACAGCACGTCGCCGTCACCGCCCACGAGCATTCTTCCGTCCGGCATCACTTCAACCGCCATGACCGCGCCGATATAAGGCCCGGCAAAATTGAAAGAAGTGTCCACGCTGCCGTCTCGGTTTAGCCGAGCCAAACCGGGAGCGAATATGCCGTTGACGACTTGAAAGTTTCCACCGACCAACACTTTGCCGTCTGAAAGATATTTGACGACCCGTACGGATGCTTTAGACGAAACAGCCGGGTCAAATGCGGCGTCAATACTCCCATCAGGATTCAATCGAACAAGGCGCAGCCGCAGTTGTCCGTTATATACTGTGAACATGCCGCCAACTAGTATTTTTCCGTTAGCCAGCACACTAACGTGCGTTGGTGGGTAGCCCCCGATATCACCCTGGAGAAATCCGGCGTCGATCGTTGAATCTGTATTCAGCCGAATCACTTTCGATTGCCAACCCAATTCATTGACATAATAAGAATATGCGGCGACCACCATGCCGTCTGTCTGAACACCTAGTCCCCAAAGTTCAAACGACGCCGTAGGGCCGGCAATGAAGTCATAAGCTCGGAAAAGAGTTCCATTGGCATTGAGCCGGGCTAGCCCGTCTGCATGAATTCCTGTAAAACTACTGAATGATCCGCCTGCAATGATCTTGCCGTCAGTCTGTTGGACCAGCCGGAAGATCTGGCCGCCGTCAACGGTACCCGTTGTGTAGGTGCTGTCGGCGGAACCATCCAGATTTAGCTTCCTGAGAGCCGGCTGCGACGGGGAAAAGCCGCCCCCGACAAGGATCTTGTTATCGTGTGTGATCAGTACTGCCAACACGGCCACATTGATGCTTCCAAGTGCTGCGTCCAGCGACCCGTCAGTGTTAAGGCGAACCAGCCGGCTCGCGGCGGAGAACACCCCGCCCACCAGAATCTTTCCGTCCGCCTGAATTGCGAGCGCATGGACGGCATTGTTAAACAGAACTCCGGGCGTAAAGCTCGTATCGATGCTTCCGTCGGAATTGAGCCGCACGATCCGCGATACCGATTGGCCGTTGAAGCGCGTGAAACTGCCGGCCGCGATTATCTTACCGTCCGGCTGAATAGCGATCGCAAAGATCCTTTCATTGGCTCCCGTTCCTACATTGAAGGTCACGTCGCGGCTGCCGTCCGGATTCAGTCGGGCGATTCCGGGCATACGAACGCCGCCAACTCGCTCGAACAGCCCGCCGATCACTGTTTTTCCGTCTGCCTGGACCTTGGAATCGAAAACTAAGCCCGTTCCATCCGTGATCGCGGTGTTGAAGGTTTGATCGACCCTGGATCCGGATGCCTGTCCGACATTCCGTTCCTGCGGCTTGGTCAATTCCGGAAAGCGTCCCGGCACAATATCGGGACCGATGTAGGACGTAGCCAGTGGCGAATTGAACTTTCTATAAACTTCGCTCGGCATCGCGTGCCCGCCTTGAGCGGCGACAAATACCAAGCAGTATAATAAGACTGCGGTTAAAAATACGACGCCGCGAAGCGCAGCGTGGGATCGATACTTCTTCATCAAATTGTCTCCAAGATATTTTGTGCGAGTGCGGTTAGCGACGGGAGTATAGCACATTCCACTGATCGCAAGAAAATATGCCGCATATTTATGCCCCGACGAATTCCGTCCGGGCTTTTTGAATTTGATCGGCTGCTCCCGCATAAACTCGGGAAATATAAAACCCGCCGTTGACCGACTACAAACGACTCGGCAAGACTTCACAAGAACTTACGGACTCATAACTCCCTCCGCCAACCATCAAACCACACCTGCCCCGATCCGGGAATGGTGATTTTAATGAAACACCGCAACTTTAATAAGATTTATGATATTTATGATTTTTATGAAAAAACCCAGGAGCGCCGCCATCGGAAAACCGCAAGATTTTCGTGCGCGCCGCGCAAAATGTCACTAACCGGACATCTACGCGCGAACGATCGGGCAAGCGCGCGCCATCGATCGGGGTGCTGCGCTGCAACAACGCCAAACTCCGCCGCACGAGTTGAGAGAGGTAAAAGAAAAAGGACACCCGTCGGATGTCCTTCTAAAGATTTGGTGGAGACGAGGGGGATCGAACCCCTGACCTCATGAATGCCATTCATGCGCTCTCCCAGCTGAGCTACGTCCCCGTTATATCGGCCGCCCCGAAAGGGCAAACATCGAATTTAGCGAATAAAACAGGCACCGTCAAGCGCGCTGGCGGGCTATTTCCCCTTGAATACGGGCTTTCGTTTTTCCAGGAACGCCGTGACGCCCTCGGTCTTGTCCTCGGTCGAAAAGCAAATGGCGAAGAGGTCGACCTCGCGCCGCAGGCCCTCGTCCAGGTTCGATCGCGACGCGAATTTTACTGCCTCTTTACATAACTGAAGCGCAACGGGAGCTTTCTCAGCGATCTTGCCGGCAAGCTCCATCGTCCTTTCCGCAAGCTCCGTCGCCGGAAATACGCGGTTGACCAACCCGAACCTTAATGCCGTTTCCGCATCGATCATATCGCCCATCAGGATCATCTCCATCGCGCGGCCCTCGCCGATCAGATGCGTAAGGCGCTGCGTTCCGCCGCCGCCCGGCATGATCCCGAGGTTGATCTCCGGCTGAGAAAATTTGGCGTTCTCGCTGCAAACCCGAACATCGCAAGCCAACGCCAGCTCGTTCCCGCCGCCGAGGCAGAACCCGTTGATCATCGCAATTACAGGCTTCGGAAATGTATCGATCGAATTGAAAAAGGTCTTTTCATGAAACAGGTCGCGTTGCTCGACCGGCGATTTGTCGGCAAATTCGCTGATGTCTGCGCCGGCGATAAACGATTTCTCGCCCGCACCGGTTATCACCAGCACGCGGACCGAATCGTCCCGGCGAAGCTCGTCCAGCGCCGCGACGCCTTCGCTGTGAACATTGGAGTTAAGGGCGTTCAGCTTGTCCGGACGGTTGATCGTCAATACCGCGACACCGTTGTCGCGCTTTTCGACTGTTATTGATTCGTAGTTGGCCATAAAAATTTACGACAGGCATCAAAGCCTGTCGCCGTTGATATCGATCATCCCGATCCCTATTCCTCTATACCCTCGACGACGTTGTCATCGGCGATCCACGCGACGAACAACCTCAGCCAATTGTCCTTCGATTCGACTATCGAAACACCGACGCGCGACGTGCCGTAATTAGCAGCCATAACGCGAACGACCTTCGCCTTGACCTCGACCGGCACTCCGTCCGGCCGGTGCGACCTGATGTACAGGCTGTCGCCGGGCTGGATCTTTTGATTAAGTTGGAACAGTGCCCCAAGTGTCGAGATGTCATCCGTTTCGGTAGGCTCGCTCCAGGCCGCGCCGTCATCCGACCGTCCGGAAACGACGATCGGCAGCCGCAGTGCCATCCTTAACGCAAAACGCTTCTCCTCGAATTGAGGCTTCATCGTGCCTGACATTATATGCTTTTAACAAGACCGGGTTCAACGAAACTTCAAAAAGTTTAACACGACAGCCGGTATAATTGTAACCTCTGCGCCGGCTTGCTGATGATATCGTGACGAGTGTGAGGCTCGGTCCGCCGGCGTGCAAATTAGACTAACGGTCAAGACGCTAGTTATACTATATTGATACCTATAATAACAACCTTTTGCACCGCTATAAAAGCTTTATCACATATGCCTGAAACACAGCAGATCGAACGAAAAGTCGTCATTCTCGGGTCCGGCCCCGCCGGCCTGACTGCCGCTATATATACCGGCCGAGCACAGCTCGAACCCCTTGTCATCGACGGGCCGCAGCCCGGAGGCCAATTGACGATCACGACCGACGTCGAAAATTATCCGGGGTTCAAATCCGGGATCATGGGCCCGATACTCATGGACGAATTTCGCGAGCAGGCTCTGCGGTTCGGGGCCGAGATCATTAATACCTGGATCGACCGTGTGGACCTGTCGCAGCGGCCATTCACACTCTATGGAAAAGAGAGCCAGGACAGCGAAGAGATCTCGACCGTGATCAAGGCCCACACGCTGATAATCGCCACCGGGGCATCCGCGAAATGGCTTGGCATCCCTGGCGAGCAGCCGGCGCCCGTCGGGCTCGGCGGTAACGGCGTGTCGGCATGTGCGACGTGCGACGGGTTCTTTTTCCGCGAACGGCCGATCGTGGTCGTTGGCGGCGGCGATACCGCGATGGAAGAGGCCTTGTTCCTTACCAAATTTGCATCGAGCGTAACGCTGGTCCACCGCCGCAGCGAATTTCGCGCTTCGAAGATAATGCAGGACCGCGTCCTTGCACATGAGAAGATCAAGGTCCTTTGGAACACGGAGGTCAAAGAGATCACCGGCACCAAGGAATCAGGCGTTGACGGCGTCCGCCTCTATAACAACGAGACAAAAGAAGAGAGCACGCTGCCGACCCAAGGCGTCTTTATCGCTATCGGCCATAAGCCCAATACGGATCTTTTCAAGGATGTCCTCGATATGGACGACGTCGGCTATCTCAAAACCGAAGGCCGGACGATGAGAACGAATATTCCCGGCGTATTCGCTTGCGGCGACGCTCAGGACGCCTACTATCGCCAGGCAGTCACCGCGGCCGGCACCGGCTGTATGGCAGCCATCGATGCGGAAAGGTTTCTGGCCGAACGTGAATCCGATGTAGTAATAGAAACCGCGATGAACTGGTAACTGCTGTGCAGTTTCGAAAAGGCTTACAGCGGGCCGCGGAGCTATTTAGCCCCGCGGCCGCAATTCGTTTCGGCTCGCCTATGATCGCTCAATAACCGCGCCCTTGAGAGGTTCGACCTTTTGCGGCGTTTTTTCCACCTTTGCGGGGTTGAATCCGACACTTTCGGCCCGCCGGAGTATGCCCTGATATGTGGCGTCGTCCATCGCCGGCTCGCGCCCGAGGATCCAGAAATACTCGCGATTCGGGTCTCCGATCACGGCCCAGCGATAATCGGGATCAAGGTCGATTATCCAGTAATCGCCCCACACGGCTGGTATGAATGAAATGAACGCAGGCGCGAAGCGCACCTTTAGTTTCGCGTTGGTCGATCTGTCCACAACCTTTGCCTCGCCTTTCGCCTCATCGACCTGTCCGTCGCTCGTCACGCATTTGTTAAGGACCTCGATCTTGCCATCGGGCTTCTTCTTGTACTCGGCACTAGTGTTCCCGACGCACTTCTTCTGAAATTTGTTCGGGTACTTCGCGATCTCGTACCATTTCCCCTGATAACGATCGAGGTCCACGGAGCTTACGGTCTTCAGAGTGCTTTTGTCCTGCGCTTCGGCATGGCCGGGCCGGGCAAAAAACCATAGAACCATGATAGCTGCGACCGGTACTGCGATCTTAATAAGCTTCATACAATTTGTTCGTCCTTCCCAATTAAAAATTTTTCCACAACATCTAATTCGCCGGCATCCCGATTTTGGATGCTTTTGGATATAATAATTAAGACCCTTTCGGGTAAATTTGGTAATTTTATTGAACAGCAATAGCTATGCCAATATACGAGTACAAGTGCCTGCAGTGTGGGCTTCACATCGAAAAACGCCAGAGTGTTTCCGACGAACCGCTGACGACGTGCGAAAAATGTCATGGGCGCCTGGAGAAGCAGTGGTCGCTTTCCGGCTTTCAATTCAAGGGTGCCGGTTGGTACGTGACGGACTATTCCGGGAAAAAGGGAACCGAAAAGGCTGAAAAATCCCCGGCAGCGGAATCAACCGGAAAGGCAGATGGTGCATCAAACACAAAGAGTGAAGCTTCGACCACTAAAACCGATGCAGGTTCAACGAAGGACTGAGTCCGGATCATTTTTAAGTCGATCGATCTATCCGCTCGCTGCGATAGCTCTGTTAGCCTCAATGGCTGTTGCGCAGTCGCGGCACAGCTCGCGCGGCAGCGAACTGGAAGGCACAGTGCTAAACGTCGTTGCTACACGAACTGACAGCAAGCAGGACCCGATCAATATCACGGACCTGTATCTTTACGAAAACGCGGTCGAACAAAAGATCAAGAATTTCACATTCGATCCGTCGCCTTCGCGCATTATCATTCTCGTTGACAATTCCCAGACGCTCCCCATCGCCGTGGATACCCTAAAACAGGCCGTGATGGAATTCGCCTACGAGATATTCGACGGCGACCAGCTTTTTGTACTGGCATACGACACAAAGGCCGAGATAATTCAGGAATGGACCGACGACGCCAAGAAATTGGAGGCCTCGCTCGCGACATTCAGGAAGAAGGACAACCCATATCTATTTGACGCCCTCGGGGACACGGTTCGCGAAGTAGTAATGCCGCTAAAGCCCGGCAGCAGCAAGACAGCCGTGGTCGTGATCGGCGACGGACTCGACCGCGGAAGCAAGACCTCGTTCGACAAGATCCTTTCGACACTTCAAACGGACGACATCACAGTCTACGCGCTGCAGGTTCCGGACCGGACCGGCGGAGCGTATCGTCGTGACCAGCCGAAGGCTTCGCAGGTGATCAGCCGCCTGACCGAAGAGACCGGCGGAAAGGCTTTCCCGTTCGAAGAGGCGCAGGAAGCCGCCAAATTCATATGTGACGAACTTCGCAAAAATCGGTATCTGCTGTCTTACCTTCCTGTAAACACATCAACTTACGACGCCCGCCGAGTGTTTTTGACGGCCGGCCAAGGCATTACGGTCCGTACTAAAACCGCACAACCGCCTAACATACAATAGGCCTGCAATTTTTCGATCATTTCACGTCTTTTCAGTAGTGTTTCCGCAAACCGCAATGTCTGTGATATCAGCGCCGGCGCCGTTCTGTGATAAACTCGTTTTTCTGCGGCCGTAACGCCCCCGACCGATCTTTAAGGAGCCTTTATCTGTGAGCGATTCGAAAAAACATCCGTCGCCTCCGCCGGACGATTTCTCAAAGACCACGCCGAACATAAACATCCCGCAACAGGATGATGCGCCCGTGGATTGGGACAAGACGAATTACAATTTTCCGAAACAGCCGCAGGCGGACGAATGGGGCAAGACCATCGCTAACATTAAGCCGATCGATACCGGCGGCAGCGGCGGCGGGCACGATTTCGACAAAACGTTTTTCCCGGGTGCGCAAAAACCTTCGACGCCGGAATGGGGAATGACCGAACCCCGGATCGATGTATCGCCGGCGGATCTGGGTTCGCGGCCGGAGGATTTCGGCGGCCGGCCCGGCGAGACATACGACAAGACGACGCCGTATTTCCGGCTGCCCGAGGCCGAACGGGAGAAGTATCAAAATCTGCCGCCGACGCCTGCCGAACAAGCGGCCAAGGAGCAGGAGGAACAAAAGGCCAAGGGCGGTATACCGACCTGGGTTTGGGGCTGTGGCGCACTCTCGATAATGTTTTTATTTGCCGTCGCGGTTCTGGCTTTAGTTTACTTTTTTATACTCCGCGATTCCGGTTTTGAGGCGACCGTAAAGGGAGCGCCTCCGGGAAGCGAGGTCCGCGTCGATGGGCAATCGCTCGGTGTAACCAGCGAGGACGGATCGATCCGTCTTCTGAACTTAAAGGCCGGCGAGCGCGAAGTTTCGATCGTCCATCCTAATTTTACGTGCGAATCGCGGCGCGTTGTTGGAAAAGACGGCGTTAATCCCGAACCGATCATCGCGCGATGCACGGCGGTCGCCGTAAAGCCCGGCGAGGACTGCTCCAATATAAAATTGGGCGAATTCGACAAGGCCGAACGCTGCTACAATTCCGCGCTTGACGCCTTGTCCGATCCGTTCACGCCCGAAGACCTAGTCAAGGCCTTGAATATCCTTATCATCAATTTCGACAGCGGAAGCTTTGCCGTACCGCCTGTGCGCCTGGCCGCACTGCAGAAAGGCGCGGGATTCATCAAGAAGCTGCCGCCCGGGGTCGTGCTCGAGGTCGGCGGCCATACCGATAACGTCGGCAGCGACGCATCGAACCAGACGCTGTCGCAGAATCGCGCAAATGCTGTGAAGGAAAAGCTTGTGGGATTCGGCGTACGGTCCGAAGCATTGCAGACCGCAGGCTACGGCGCGTCGAAACCAAAAACGGAGAACTCGACGGAACAGGGCAAGTTCTTCAACCGGCGTATTGAGTATTCGATCGTGAAGAAATAAGAGATCAAACGGCGACCGGCGCCGCGATCTTTCCATGCGACTGATACCCGACGAGACTCAAGTTCTCGTATTTGAAATTGAGAAGCCCTTCGAGGCCTTTCAGGTTGTCGGCGCCGGAGAATTCCAGTCGCGGCAGGTCCAGCGGTTCGCGGGCCAGGAGCTCATCGACTTGTTCCAAGTGATTTGAATAAATATGAAGGTCGCCGAACGTATGAATGAAATCGCCGGCCTCGAGCCCGCACACGTGTGCGACTAAGTGGGTAAGCAGAGCGTAGCTGCTGATATTGAACGGCACACCGAGGAAAGCGTCCGCCGATCGCTGATATAGCTGGCAATGCAGCGTTTTGCCGTTCTCGATCTTGAACTGAAACAGCGTATGACACGGCGGCAGGGCAACGTCGTCGCAAGTTTCGGGATTCCAGCCCGTAACGATCAGACGGCGGGAATTCGGGTTTGTTTCGATCTCTTTTATTAGCCTTGCGATCTGGTCAATACCATTCATTTGCGGATATTCGCCGCCGAACGAACGCCATAAATATCCGTAAACCGGGCCGAGGTCGCCTTCATCGCGTCCGAACCGCGCGGTCTGTTCGGGCGTTGCCCACTCCTGCCAGATATCGACGCCGCGTGCCCGCAGGTCCTTCTCGTCAGTGTTGCCGCTGAGAAACCAGAAAAGCTCTTCGGCAACCCACCGAAACGGTACGCGTTTGGTCGTTACGATAGGGAACGCGGCCCGAAGGTCATATCGAGTCTGATAGCCGAAAACCGATATTGTTCCCACACCGGTGCGGTCTTCGTGGCGTGTGCCGTAATCCAGAATATGGCGTAACAGGTCGTGGTATTGCTTCATTACAGGTGCGCTATTTTCGCCGTTTGCCGGCTTCTGTGTTTGAGGAAAACGTAAGTTGAAGTTACCATAATTCTCTTATGCCGGGAAAGCTTGAAGTAAGTTTCAATTCGCCTCAGTGCGGCTGGATGTCCATCGGATTTGACGACGGTGTGAACGAATTTCATACGACGACCGCGCACGCCCCACACGAGACGGCTTTGCCCGATCTGATGCGCGTGCTGACGGCGTTGTATGACGGAAATTCAGCCCAGCAAGAATTTCTGCTCAAGTGGAACCGCGACCCCGAGGAATTCGATTTTCATTTTTTGCGGAACGGCGACGACCTGCTGATCGAGATCTATCAATATCCGACCGAAGAACGCGATTCCGCCGAGCGCGAACTCGTTTTTTCGCACAAGGGAAACGTACGAGACGTTACTGCTGCGTTTGCGGTCACATTCGACCAGCTTTACGCCGATCGCGACACCGACGAATTCGAATTCAATTGGCGCCAGCCGTTCCCGTATGCAGAGTTCGAGAAATTTAGAGAAACTATTGGTCACGCATTACACCAATAACACGCTCTAGAGCAGTGTTTTGATCAGTGTTGTTCGTGCAATTTGTGGCTGATTTTTATGAAAGAAAAGCTTTTAGACCTGCTTGCCTGCCCGTCGTGCGGCGGAGACATCCTGTTGGCGTACGTCAGCAAATACGAAGGCAAGGAAATCATCGATGGCGTGCTGACCTGCAAGAAATGCACGCGGGAATATAAAGTGGTGCGCGGCGTGCCGCGCTTTGTCGATCTCGCGAAAATAGAATCCGATAAAGCCGAGACAGCCGAGAATTTCGGCTGGCAATGGACGCATTTCACGCAGGAAGATACGAAATATCACGACCAGTTCCTCGGATGGCTGCAGCCCGTCAAACCAGAGTTTTTCGAGGGCAAAGTGGTTCTCGAAGGCGGATGCGGCAAGGGACGACACACAAAACTCGCCGCGGAATGGGGAGCGAAAGAGGTCGTCGGCATCGACCTCGGCGACGGCGTGGAGTCGGCGTTTGCGCTGACGCGTGACCTGCCGAATGCCCACATCGTTCAATGCGATATTTTTAAGCTGCCCCTGAAAAAGGCATTCGACTACTCATTCAGCGTCGGCGTGCTTCACCACACTCCCGATCCAAAGAAGGCGTTCCTGTCGCTTGCGTCGAAGGTGAAGAAGGGCGGAAACATTTCAGCATGGGTTTACGGCGCCGAGAACAACGAATGGATCACGCGCTACGTAAACCCGATCCGTGAAGGCTTTACGTCGAAGATCAGCCAGCCCATGCTGTACCAGCTTTCAAAACTGCCGACGCTGAGCCTTTTTCTGACCACAAAACTCCTCTATCGCCCGGCAAATGTCGCGGCGAAGCCCGTTGCCAAATACTTGTTCTATAACGATTATCTAAATCATCTCGGTTCGTTCGGCTGGCGCGAACAGCACAACATCGTGTTCGACCACCTGGTCGCCCCGACCGCATTCTATATTTCGAAACAGGAATTCGAGGAATGGTGGAAGGAAGCTCGGGCCGAGAATGTCGAGATTGTCTGGCACAACAGCAATAGCTGGTGCGGCTTCGGGCGGTTGTAGTAGAGTGTGCGGCCGCTATTTTACTGCTTGACGAAGTTCGGGTAGAAGTCTTTTCAGATTCTCACCCGGGCATCCCGTGACCGCGTAATCGTTGTGGCCTTTTATATTATCGGCAGGAACGCGGTACTTTCGGGCGAGCCACAATACGACCTTTTTCATTGATTCGATCTGCGCCGGCGTCGGCTGATCCTTATTAAAACTGCCTTCGAGAACGACAAGGGCGTGGCCCGTCGGATCGTATTCGGTATTGGTATCGCCGGCATACTTGATCGGGCGCCCTTCGGCGATCTGGCCGTCGACGGCAATATAGTAATGGTAGGGAATGTCGAACCAGGCCGGTTTGAACTTGCCTGTGTCCAGCTTATCGTCGCGTTGCGAAAACGCCTGAAGGTTGCGCATTTTAGTCGAAAGCGGCACCTCGGGTTTCTGAACGGTCGCGGTATGATGGATCGTTATATAGGCGATCTTGTGCTTTTTGCCTTCGCCGACGGGCGGCTTTGCATTCCATTCGCTCCTCGAAAGCATTTCCGGCTTTTTCGGTTTGGACTGACCCATTGCCACGGGAACCAACATCATCGCGGCCAATAGTAAAACCGCGAAGCGCCGGTATCGATTCAAATTCATCGTCGCCATATTATAGATAACTCAACAGCCAGTGTTTATTCCTGCGTTTCAGGGCGCCGTACCACTTGCACAGCGGGTAAATGAGTATCAGCCCCGCGATCCATACCAGATACGTGACGCCCAACGAGAAACCGTGGTCGGGCGGCGCCTGTCGCCCCATTTCAAAAAGCCCGAGAAACAGGTAACCAACATCGACTCCCGCCAGGTATCCCAAAATAACGGCAAACCCGTGAGCTGACGCCCATTGCAGAACGTAAAAGAACAGCGGCACTCGTCCGAAGACTATGCTTATACGCTGCCATAACGCTTGCCCGTCAATACGATCGGTGACCGCGAGCAGAATCATCGACGGCCCGAGCGTCATCAGCAGAAACAGCAGCGACGGCGGATATTTCGTTGTGTTCAGGAACGAAAGGAACGTAAAGCCCGGTCTTTCCTGAACAGTCCACGGAACGGGGTCGCCGTAAATGTTAATAAATCGGATCGCCACAAACGCTGCGGTAATGGCGAGGCCTAATACTAACAGGAATTTTTTCCGGCGTTCCGGTTCCCACGTATAGGCCGCTCCGAGCGCGTATCCCGCAGCCATAACACCGATCCAGGGAATGAGCGGATAAGCGAAAAACGCCTGCGACGCCCCGCCAAAAAGCGGGATGACTCCCTGCTGATGCAGAATGATCCAAAGCGTCTGTCCAATGTCCGGCGGCGGTGTCCCGGCAAACGCTGTCTGCAGCGGCACCCGGATGCCGTCAAGAAGATTGTGCAGGCCGATCATTGCCACGCCGATTGCGGCAACCGTCCAAACCGGCAAATAGATCATCGCCGCCATTACGATCATGGAAACCCCGATAACCCAGATCACCTGCGCCATTCCAAAGAATGAATAATCCAGATTGAAGACGATCAGGAAACGTATGACCGTGAATTCCAGTACGATCAGCCACAATCCGCGCGTGATCAGAAACCGTGCGAGCTCGCCGTTCGTCTTTCCCGCAAGTTTCTGCAGGTAGATGCTTGTGCCGGCAAGAAAAACGAAAACAGGAGCGCAGAAATGCGTGATCCAGCGGGTGAAGAAGACCGCTGCACTTGTCGTCGCGGGGTCGGTTGGGTCCGATTGGAGCGCACCCGCGTTTACGAACTCACGCGTATGATCGAGCAGCATGATCATCATCACGATCCCGCGCAGCAGGTCGATCGAATAGATCCTTTCCTTCAGGAGGGTCGCATTCATTATTCAGTTCATGCGGGCGGGCCGAAACGCTCGGCGGAGCGTGCCCGTGCTCGGGCGGCTTCTGTTTCACGGTCGCGCGGCGCCGCGGCTGTCACAAGGCTGTTCAGCATCTCCTGCGCCGCGGCGGCAACGCGCTCGACGGCAAGCGCAAACACCTCTTCGTTAGCCTTTGACGGCTTGTTCATTCCGGACAATTTTCTCACGAATTGAAGAGCAGAGGCGTTGACCTCGTCTGTAGTCGCCGGCGGGTCGAAATTGAAAAGCGTCTTTATATTCCTGCACATAGCTGTGTTATTGGGCCGCCATCTTTTTCAATGAACATCAATTCTTAGTTGTTCCCGATCAGCGGAAGCTTGATCGTAAATGTCGTACCGCGGCCTTCGCCCGGGCTATCAGCAGTAATCGAACCGCGGTGAAGTTCAACAATGTGCCGCGCGATCGCGAGCCCAAGCCCCAGGCCGCCGCGCTTCGTTGCCGAACCGTCACCTTGTCGATAGCGTTCAAAAATGAACGGCAGAAATTCGCTGCCTATGCCTATACCGGTGTCCGTAATATTTATGACAGCGCTGCCGTCGTGCCGCTCACAACTGACGGAGATCGATCCGCCCTCAGGCGTGAATTTTACGGCGTTTTGAAGAAGGTTGCTGACTACCTGCTGCAGGCGGTTCTGGTCGCCGGACACAAGCACGTCAGAATGGTCCAGCCGTACGTGCATCCCGATGGATTTAGAATTCGCCGACGGGTATGCCTGGTCGATTGCGGCTTCGATAATAGGAACAAGCGGTATCGGTTCGTTTTCGAGCCACAGGCTGCCGTTGGCGATGCGTGTTATATCGAGCAGGTCGCTGACGAGCTTGATCTGCGTTTGCGTGCTGCGTTCAATGGCCTCGATCGCGCGGTTATAGATGCTCTCGTTGTCCTTGTTCGACCGAAGGATCGTGACCCAGCCAAGCAGCGAATTCAGCGGGTTCCTGAGCTCGTGCGAGACCATTGCCAGGAAATCGTCCTTCGCCTTATTGGCGGCTTCGGCCTGCTGACGGGCGGCGAGCTCGCGGGCCAGCGCGACACGTTCCCTCTCCATCTGCTTATGCTGAACGGCGTAGCGGATGGATCGTTCCATGTCGTCGGCGCGGATCTGGCCTTTTACAAGATAGTCGGCGGCGCCGGCGCGCATTGCCTGGACGTCAAGCTCCAGATCGCCCTGCCCGGTCAGCAGTATGATCGGTGCGTCATAGCCCTTTTCCTGCATCTCGTGTAGCAGTTCGAGGCCGGTCCGCGGGCCGAGTCGGTAATCCAGCAGGCAAACGTCGAAACGGTCGCCGATGCGTTGAAGCGCCTCTTCGTAAGTTTTCGCCCAATCGATATTGAACCGATCCGGATTTACTTCAGACAGCAGATCGGTCGTGAGGATATAATCGTCTTCGTCGTCCTCTACGACCAAAACATTCAGTTTTTCATTCTTGTACTTTTCCATGGCGCGCCCGGTCAATCCGGCAATTCGACGAACTCGACCCAATACTGCCCCATTGTCCTCATCAGCTCGACCAGGCGTTCAAACGTTACCGGTTTTGTTATAAACGAACTCGCCCCGAGGTCGTAGCTGCGGAAAATGTCTTCTTCCGCCTTTGATGTCGTCATCACGACGATCGGGATGCGGCGAAGGTCGGCGTCCTCCTTGATCTCCTTGAGAGCTTCGCGTCCGTCCTTCTTCGGCATGTTCAGGTCCAGCAGGATCAGGCCCGGCCGGGGCGATTCTTCCGGATCGGCATATTTTCCGCGGCGGTTAAGGTAGTCCATCAATGCCTCGCCGTCCTCGACGAATCTCAGGTCGTTCACGACGCGGCTTTCTTCGAGGGCGTCCTTTGTCAAAATGCGGTCGTCTGCGTCGTCGTCCGCCATTAGAATCACTATTGGCTTGGCGCCATGTTTCATATTGCTTTTTACTCCTCGTCCTGGTTTACGGGAAGGGTCACGATAAACGTCGTGCCCTCTCCCGGAGTGCTTTTTGCGGTCAGCGTACCGCCGTGTCGCTCTACGATCTTTCGGCAAACGGCGAGGCCGATGCCCGTTCCTTCATATTCGCCGCGGCCGTGAAGCCGCTGGAAGGGCGTAAATATTCTGTCGAGGTATTTCTCGTTAAAACCGATGCCGTTGTCTTCGACCGTTATCTCACATTGCTGCGGCCGGCCGTTATTGTGAAGCTTTCCGCTTACCTTTATTATAGGCGGAATCCCTTCACGATGGAACTTGAGCGCGTTGCCGACGAGATTCTGGAGCAGCTGCTGCATCTGCAGAGGGTCCGCCTCGATCGTCGGCAGTTCTGAAACGTCAACGCTGCCGCCGGTCTGCTGGATCCGGATCTCGAGGTCGCTGAGCACATCGCGAGCGATCTCGTTCATATCGATCTTTCTGAACGGCTGGGCCTTCGTCGTGACCCGTGAGAACGTAAGCAGGTCATTGATCAGAACGTGCATGCGCGCGGCGGCGTTCTGCATTCGTCCGAGGTAATCGGCGGCTTCGGCGTTAAGTTGGCCGCCGTGTTTGGTTTTTAGCCGATCGCCGAAAGCCTGGATCTTTCGCAGCGGCTCCTGAAGGTCGTGCGAGGCCACGAACGCGAAATCCTGCAGCTCGCGGTTGCTGCGTTCGAGTTCCGTATTTGCATCATTCAGCTCTTCTGTACGCTGCTGCACGCGTTCCTCGAGCTGGTCATGCGCGGCCTGCAGGTTGGCGATCGACAATTGACGCTCGCGGATAAATCGTTTTATGAACAAATATGCAATGACCAGCAGCGCAAGGCCCACAAGGTTAGTCAGCAGCAGGGTGATCAGCGAACTGCGGCCGCTCGCTTGCGATTCCTCGCTGCGGATCCGGAGTTTTTCGCGCTCGGTATTACGGATCTCGGCTATGGCGCTGCTAACGGCCTCCATCTGGTCGTGCCCGAGCTTTAGTCTTCCGCTGCGAACCAACGTCTCGTTGTCTTCGGTACGCGCCATCCGCAGGTTCTCCGCCAGGGTTGCCAATCGAACATTGGTGGCTTCCCTCAGCCGCAGCACACGTTCATGCTGGTCTGGATCATCCGCCGTTACTACCTCAAGACGATCGATGTGCATATCGATCTCCTTGATCGAATCGTTGTACGGCCGCAGAAAATCGTCGTCTCTCGTTATAATAAAGCCGCGCTGGCCCGTTTCCCCGTCCTTTAGGGCCGAAAACGTACCCGCGAGTTCGTCAAGCACCTCATACGACCTCGCAACGCGCCGGTAATTGCCGGTCAAAGTCTGGATCGACCAATAAGACAGTGCCGCGTTAACGACAAAAAATATGAGGACCAGGCCGAAGATAAGGAGAAGGCCCGTGCCGAATTTATTCTTCACGCCGATATAATCTCAAAATCGGTGGATTTGTACAAAGAGAATATTAGAACGGAAACAATCGGATCACGACCGATAGATCAGGAAAAACACAGTGGTCAAATACATCCACAATATCGAGAACACAACGTGTACCGTTGTTTCGAAAAATTTCCCTCGCCAGAGTTCGGATGAGTAGCCGAAAAACTGTATAACCAGTCGAAATGCCCAGAAAACTGCCAGCCCAAGAGCGAATTTTCGGCCGAGATCCGATTCAATGATCTCTCGCGATGATAATAGGCACATTAAACCCATCAGCAGCAGGATCAACGCAATGAAAAATGTATGCACGTACATCATTTCCCGGTTGATGCGGCTTACGGTCTTGAATTCGTTCCGCCAATTGAAATACCGCGGAAATATTATGTGGATCAGTGCAAGGATTACTAAAATGACCCCGACAACTTTAAGCTGGAGTTCCATATTTTGCGAGTACGAATCCCGTAACGAAAGGTGTTATCTTGATCTCGCGGATCAGCTTCAACCCAGCCTCGTGAAAAGTTCGTTGCCAAGCTGAACGTGAAAACAAATGAAAAACCCCGACGCTGTATGCCAAGGTATTCGGCAGATCGCGGATGTGTTCCGTGACAACTATTCGGGCGGAATCCTTGGCCACGCGGCTTATCTCTTGAAAGAATTGAACCCGGTCGGAATGTTCGCGAATTTCGTGGGCTGCGAAAATTAGGAAAATACTATCTGCGCAAGAATTATCTAATGGGAGATCCGAGGGGCATACCCTCTGAACTGCACTGTCCCTATTTCGTGCCTTTCGAGCACGGCGGATCGAGGCTTCAGTCGCTTTCTTATCGTCGAAGAAGTCGAACGTTTTCAGGTCCGCATTAGGGAACCGGTCTCGAAGAAGACCGCTTGTTTCATCGAAACCGGAATGGAAATTCAAGATCAGTCCGGTACTGGCTATTTCCACTCCTTCGAGCCAGTTAAGTGTGTATAGGTCAGAGCGGTCATACACATAATGTGACACGACAACGGAAGCAATGACCGGTACTATTGCGGCGATTCCCATGATGTAGCCATATATTTGCCATTCGTCGGAATAACAGCCGACGGCAAATCCGATCGCCGCCAGGATAATCGCCAGGATGTAAGTATAACGATTAAAGCTGATCACATTTACGAGGCCCTGGAAGGGAGTTCTTAGGTTGTCCATGGGTCGAACCGTCCTTTCTTCCACCAATACGGAATGTCACGGACCTCAAACGCTGCTGCAAGCTTTGCGTCGGCCAGCCCAATTTCTTCAAGATACGGGATCTTGTAAGAGGTCACCGTCAAAGGCCGCGGATGCCAGTTTTGCCTTACGCCTTCAATGATCAAAACCCTTTTATGCTTTCGATCAAATGTAAATGTGAATGGCAGTGGGCCAGAGTAGCGGCGTGCTCGCTTCCAATCCGCAAACGGAGAAAGTGGCGGCAGGCTGACTTTATCTCCTGCGCTTTCGGTGGAGACTTCAAAACCCGTTGCGGCGGATTTTATAGTCTCTTTGTTTCCATCGACCGACCGTGAAATGTCGACGACATCGTAATTATAGTGGGTAAATACGTTGCCGAAGAATTTCATCCGCTTACCGTCCGTCTCTGACCGAAGTATATAAAGGCCTCGCATGTTCCTGCCGGAGCTGTTCCGGTAAACAACAAAGACACGATAGCCGATAAGAATAAAATCACTGCCGAATAGTTTCGGAAATCCCTTTGGTCGCAGCCCTTTAGTTTGGACCATTGCGACTGCGATAAATGCCCATTTATCGTCGAACACGTCGAGTTCCAGACACTCGGGGATCAATGAACGAAGTTCCTTTTTGGCGATGGTGAAGGTCAAGACCGCGGATCTATCAAAATAGGCTTCGATGGCGAAGGGATGGCTTTTAAGAAATGAGAACATTCCGCGAATTAATCGAGATCACGTCGCAGGGGAAATTCGACGATATAAACAATGAAAACAAATCCCAAAGCAATAAGTGCATTCATTCTGCCGAACAGGAGCAGATCCGGTACGAGGACGATCTCGATAACGTTCATTAGTACCACGGTAAAGATCTGTACAACAGCGCATATTCGCGCGCCCACTCTACTCAAAATCCACGCAGCCATTAAAACTTCCAGAATTCCGATACTAAATGTGAATTCTCGAGCATATGTTGGACTGAGGATCCGCGACACGATCTCTTCGTGCCGGGGTACGAAGTTCAAGACTTTAAAGACTAGCCCGTTGACCAACCATACGGCGGCCGTAAAATAGATCAATAAATTTCGGGTCATTTGAGCGGCAGTATTCTTACTCGAGCCCTTGTTTCGTCTATAGTAACCAGAGCGCCGGAACTTATCGAAGCTTTATGATCCGTAAGAACTGAAAAGACGATCGCAGTTAGCTTTATGCTCAATACGTCCTGCGTGCGAATCTGTATTACGCTGGGCCCCCGTGCCTGTGTCGCCGAGAGTATCGCTCCGAAATCGAGGTCATGCGTGAACACGACATAATCATTGTCCCGGGCGAACCCCATTATTTCAGTGTCCGTTGCGTTCGGCCTGCCAATGGCCGACCAGTGAACCGATTCGATCTGGTGTGAGGCGAACCGCGTCACCCAGTCAGGGGACAAGTTCATATCGATGAGAATTCTCATGCAGCAAGCGGTGCTTCGGTTTCTTCGACTCGCCAGGCTGCGTACGAAAGGGCTTCAGAAATATCAGCTTCTTCGAGGTAAGGATATGCCTTTAGAATATCTTCGAAAGAGTGTCCCGATGCGACAAGGCCGACGATCGTTCCCACCGTCACACGCATTCCGCGAATACAGGGTTTTCCACCCATAATATTTGGATCGAAAGTGATTCGTGTCAATGCCTTCATCGCTTAATCATACAACAAAATACCCGTTTTGTTTCATGCTTGATCGCCTTCGCACATGAACTAGGATATTAACTGCCGCTCTCGAAATTCTTCTTCAATCCCTGCCAGACCTCGGAATATTCGTGCTGTAGCTGTGCGGTTTCCATCGCGAATTTTGTTGGCCGGATAATGTATCTGGATTCGAACATGAAAGCCATTGTGCCAGACAGTTTCTGTGGTTCTAAGGCGGCATTCGAAGCTTTCTCGAAGGCATCGAGGTCCGGCCCGTGGGCGGACATCTGGTTATGCAGCGATCCGCCGCCGGCTACGAAGCCTTCTTCCTTGGCGTCATACTGGCCGTAGACCAAGCCCATGTATTCGCTCATTACGTTGCGGTGGTACCACGGCGGGCGGAACGTATTTTCGGCGACCAGCCAGCGGTCGGGAAAGATGACGAAATCACAGTTCGCTACGCCCGGTTCGCCCGACGGGGAAGTCAGCACCGTAAAGATCGACGGGTCCGGGTGATCGAACGATATCGAACCGATCGTGTTGAATCGCCGCAGGTCGTATTTGTACGGAGCGTAGTTGCCGTGCCACGCGACGACGTCCAGCGGTGAATGGCCGATCTCGCACGACCAAAGATTCCCGCCAAATTTTGCGACCTGTTCAAAATCGCCGTCGAGGACTTCGTACCAGGCGACAGGCGTCTCAAAATCGCGCGGATTCGCAAGCCCGTTGGCCCCGATCGGCCCGAGGTCAGGCAGGCGAAATTGAACGCCGTAATTCTCGCAAATGTAGCCGCGAGCATCGCCATCGGGCAGTTCGGTGCGGAATTTCAGCCCTCGCGGCAGGCAACACACCTCGCCGGGGATCACATCGATAACCCCGAGTTCCGTAAAGATCCTAAGGCCGCCCATTTCGGGCACGATCAGCATCTCACCGTCGGCATTGTAAAAATACCGCCCGTTCATGTCCTTATTACAGGCATAGATGTGGATGGCGATCCCTGCTTGCGCGAACAGATCGCCGTTGCCCGCGATGGTGCTAATGCCTTCAATAAGGTCCGTCGGTTCGGCAGGTAAGGGCAGCGGGTCCCAGCGGAGTTGGTTCGGCGTTGTCACGACCTTGTCGAACGGCGTCGATCTGAACAGCCGGTTGTCTATTTGCCTGAATGGCCTGTGCAGCACGCTCGGGCGAATTCGGTAGGTCCATGTCCGCTTGTTATGAACACGCGGCACCGTAAACGCCGTGCCCGAAAACTGCTCAGCATAAAGCCCCAACGGCGCCTTCTGCGGCGAGTTACGCCCTACGGGCAGTGCCCCATCAACCGCTTCCGTCGCAAATTCGTTTCCAAAGCCTGTTTGATATTGGTGCATAATCAGGTGTCAGCAGCCCGACCGGGATTCGGCGTTCAGCTTGAACGCCGTGAATTTCATCCCCTCTCTGTCGCGTGATTCGTACAACTCTCTGGCAGCGATCTTTGGATCGCCGTAACGATTATACTCCCGCCTGTCTACGGATCCACGCGAATCACCGTGAAGCCAGGCTCCATAGGTCCGGATCGTTTTCAAATCGGCAAGCTGTGGGGACCGTTCCTGAAATTCAATATTGACCATATGAATATATCAAGCGGAAACTTCCGTTATCGTTCCAAATTGTACGCTGCTTTCCAATGCCCTTCCTTACGGTCGGGCTACTGGTATTCCAATCTCATCCTGCAATTATCGATCCCCGGCCCGAACCCGTCGGGAGTATGCTCCACCAGCCGGAACCCGAATTTCTCGTAAAACCCCTGCGTGTGCTGTGATGTGCCGATCGTCAGCGGCAGGCCGGGATATTTCTCGTGTGCGAGCGCGATGCGAAATTCGGTAAGCTTTTTCCCGAGCCCGGTCCCGATATGATCTTCGCGGACCATTCCCCAGCACAGCGAAACGGTTGGCGGGTCGATGTCCTCGTTCAGAGCGATCCCGCCCGCTCCGACCACTTCGCCCGCTCCGACCACTTCGCCCGCGGCCTCAATGACGTAATAATCCTCGGCATATCCGCTAATGAAATCACGCAGCCCCGGCTCCTCTTCCGGCGTGAAGTATTTCGGAATGTTCGAGCGAAAAATCTTTACGACGTTATCCAGGTCGTCCGGTTCATACGTTCTGATCTTTAGACCCATTAAATATTACATTAACTCCGGTTCGCAATGTGTTTTGTATCTCGGCCACGGTGTCCGTATGACGGGCAAGTTCGCGGATCTCGTCATCGCTCGCGTCACCTTCGATCTCGGCCGAATAGGTTATCGATCGCGCCGGCTCGCCCTCGGCGCCGAACTCGGCGCTGACATCCACTTTTACCCGATGGATCGTGATATTGCGTCTAGCCGCCTCGCGGTACACGTCGTTGCAATAACATGTCGCCACCGCCATAAGCAGGACCTCGCCGCCGTTGATGCCGGAACCGAAACCCCCGTCTTTCGACGGAATCGTAATGGATCTCTCCGCTCCGTTGGTCTCGACCGTAACGAAATGGCCGGCAGCGCTGTTGTCAATATGGGCACCAATTTTCATACGTATATTATGGCCGCTGCGGTTCAGGGCATTATATCGAAATGCAGAACGTCCTCACGAATTCCCAGCGATTCATAAAGCTTGACCGCCGGTTCGTCCGGCGGGTCCGCCTGGACATAAATTACCCATGCACCGATATCGCGGGCGATTCCGCGTAAATGATCTATAAGCCCGGTCGCAATGCCCCGGCGGCGGTATTCTTCCAATACAGCCAGATCGTAGATATAGACCTCGCTCCGCTCCTGCTCAAATTTCCTCAGCACGTACGCGGCGAGCCCGCCGACCACCCTGCCGTCCGCGACCGCGACGACCGGCACGAACGTGGCGTCCGCCAGCAGGGAATTCAGATATTCATCCCGCGGAACGGCGCCCTGGTATGTTTCCGGTTCGTCAAACGCCTCGGCGAATACGGCAAGCAAACTTTTCAGCTCCTGCAGGCCGGCGCGTTTGTACGAAATATCGTTTTCCATCTTGTCCGTGTACCCGTCGCCGGCTAAAATGTCCGGCCTTTCAAGACACAGCTTTGATTCGCGCCTATCCTATATGCCATGTAATAGCCGGTGCTTGTCGGGATGTGATGAAACCGGATCTCGTCCATCGTCTTCGCGGTCGGTGCATAACCTTCGGTGCTTTCGTAAACGGTCCAGTCCTTTCCATCAATGCCGTTGTGGATAGTTATACCCGGAACGCCCTCGCGCGGGCTCCAGCGGCCGCGAACGGTCCGGCCGTTATCGGCACGCCAGCTATATGTCCCGTCGGCTTTGATCTGAAGCGGCGGGAGTGCCGTGCCGCTGCTGTAGCGCCGGTAAAGGTCGCCGCCCCTGACGAATGTCGACGTCGCACCGCTCACGAATACCGCCCAATTGCCCACGTAAAAGCTGTTATCGATCTGCCGGGGCTTCGCCACAGAATGACACGGGACCATATCGCCCGAACCGCTCTTGAGCCGCAGCCGGTACTGTCGCGTTCGTTCATCGTACGACTCGATCTTCGCCCCCGTATTCCAAATATACGTGCCGTTGCGATACAACACCTCGCCGGATGCGGGCTTCGGTCCCGGCCGCGTTGCGGCCTCCTGCCTCTGCTGTCCGGGATTTGCCGGAGCGGCGCTCGGCCGCGGCCTTACCCACTGCGAATTGATCCTGCCGGCTGAGTACGCCGCGCCCTCGAATTTTATTTCATACGTGCTGCCGAATTCATTTGTTTGCAGCGGGCCAACGACGACCGCGTTCTTCCATTCGCCGAGGTATGTGGCCTCGACCTTGTCGCCCACCTTAAAGGTCTGGCCGCCGGTGAATGGTTCCTGCGCAAACGCCCCGGTCGCAACTATCGCGAAAACCGCTGCCAAAATGATCGGTCGAAAAAGTATGTGTTTCATCATCTACAGTTATATTTCTTTACTCGTTCCTTAAAGATTCTGTTTCGGAATTCTTCTGTTGAACTACGGGAGGTTCGCCTTCATCATCATCGCTCTTATCTTCGGCACCGAGTTCCGCCTTTTCGGTTGGGTATTCCGTGGAAGACATGGGTCGAACTAAAGATCTTATTCGATAAGGCCGGCGTCGCGCATTATTTTTTGCTCGTCGTCGTGCGAGATGTAAAAGGCCACCTGCGGTCCCTCGCCCGGGTCAAAGAGGAAATACGTGATATAGAATTTGAAT
This sequence comes from Acidobacteriota bacterium, assembly GCA_023436495.1. Classification (GTDB taxonomy): domain Bacteria; phylum Acidobacteriota; class Blastocatellia; order Pyrinomonadales; family Pyrinomonadaceae; genus OLB17. The sequence goes on along the minus strand of JAEZIT010000086.1, from coordinate 50,218 downwards.
TCCTGAGGTTTGCCCGCGTCCTTTTCGAAGATCATTTGCCAATGGACCTTTGCCATCGTGTAATGATCGTCGAGGGGTGTTTCAGCAATGTTCAGCACCTTCGCCGAACGAAAGCCGATCTGCCGAAAAAATTCCTTTCGCTGCGGGATCGCCTCGCGAAATTTCTCGTCGTTTTGGATGCACGCGGCGCCATTCGGGTCGGCGCCCATGAAGGTCTCAGTATAGAGAGACTTCATGAGGTCGGGGTCGAACGTATTCGCCCCTTCCTCATAACGTCGAAAGAATTCTTCGATCTTGGTCATTGTGGGAGTTCCAAAACCCGTTATTAAAGATTGCCGCGTCGCCGCTGTTCTTCCTCGATCGAAACGAACAGCGCCTTGAAATTGCCCTTGCCGAAGCCCTTGCAGCCCTTGCGTTGGAGAATTTCGTAGAACACCGTCGGACGGTCTTCGACCGGTTTCGTAAAGATCTGCAGCAGGTAGCCTTCGTCGTCGCGGTCGACCAGGATTCCGAGGCGTTTCAGGTCCTCGATGCTTTCGTCGATCTCTCCGACGCGTTCCGGGATCTCATCGTAGTAAGTGTCCGGCACGCGCAGGAATTCGACGCCGTTCTCCTGCAGCTTCTCGACCGTGTGCAGAACATCTTTGCACAGCAGAGCGATGTGCTGCGCGCCGGCCGAACGGTAAAAATCGATGTATTCCTGGATCTGCGATTTTCCGCCCTTGCCTTCGGCAGGTTCGTTGATCGGGAACTTGATATTGTGTCCGCCGTCGCTCATCACGATCGACATCAGGGCCGAATATTCCGTCGAAATGTCCTTGTCGTCAAACGTGATATAGCGGAAGAACCCGAGCACGTCGCGATAGAAATCGCACCAGTAATTCATCTTGCCAAGCTCAACGTTCCCGACGATGTGGTCGACAAGCTGTATGCCGACCTCTTCGCCCGCGACCTCCTGAGCGACGAATCCGGGCAGGAACGGGCCGCTGTAATTATGTCCATTATTGGCCGAGTTGTACGAGATGAACGAATGGATCGTGTCGCCATACGTCGCGATCGCCGCGTGGCGGACCCGTCCGTTCTCGTCCGAAAGGTCGCGCGGTTCGACGACGGGCGTCGCTCCGCGTTTTACCGCTTCGTTGAACGCGTGGTCGGCGTCCTCAACCTGAAACGCGATGTCGCGCACGCCGTCGCCGTGGGCCTTGATATGCTCGGCCGCCGGATGGTCAGGATGGAGCGGCGTCGTCAGCACAAAAGTGACGCGGTTCTGCCGCATTACATAGCTCGTCGTCTCGCGGTTGCCCGTTTCCAGGCCCATATACGCCGCCCGCGAAAACCCGAACGCCTTCCGATAATAAAACTCCGCCTGCTTGGCGTTGCCAACATAAAACTCAACGTGATGTATCTTCTTTAGTCCTAAAGGATTCTTGTTTTCCATAACATTCTATAGTCTTCTTTAACTTTATGATCTCCGGCCGCTAGACACCCCAAAGTTGGCGCCTTTTATGACGAACTTACTTTCTATAGGGTCGAAGCCGACCTCCGCGTGGCAGCCGCCTTCTAGAGCATGTCCAAATATCATCTTTTTCTCAGAAAAGACGCCGCCTTTTTCAGAGTATGTAAACCAGTAACTGTTGTAAGCAAAATACAATTTATTGTTCTTGTCAGAGATCGGGAATATCTTAATGAAAGGAACGCCAAGTCTTCGTTTGTCTTTCGGAAGTTTCTTAAATTCCTGAGCCAGCTCCGAATCGTTCAAATAACGGATTGAAAACTCACCCATCTTTTGCGGCAGCTTTGTGGTCAGGTACAAGTCTTTAGCTACGATAACATTTTGCAAATCCCGATCCGAGAACCTTGCATACGACGTTAGCTCTTTCTCCAAACATGCCTGAAGGCCCCGGGCGTATAGAGAGTCCTCAACGTTCTGCGGAATTGCGATTGCCGCAAGCAAGACTATAAGAATCAATGTCTTCATCATTCTCATAGATCAATCAACGCATTATTGCCAGTCCCAATTTACCCCCGAGACTGGCTTCGAGCACAAATTTAATACTTCCTATTAAATATAAACCCGTTCTCCACCTTGCTCATCCCGATCTTCGGGTAATATTCCATCGCGCCGGGCACCGACAGCAGCAGCACCATCGAACCATCTCCGGCCGCTTCCCGCGTTAACTCCACCAGCCGCCGCCCGACGCCGGAGCGCTGGTATTCCGGGTCGACGGCGAGGTCCGCCAAATAACAGCTCCAGGCCCCGTCCGCGATCGACCGCGCAACCCCGACCAGCCTGCCGTCCTCGCGCGCCGAAACCACAAGGTTCGACCCCGCAAACATTTTCCCTATCCGCTCCGGATCGTCGATCGGCCGCCGCAGCCCCGCCGCGCCATAAAGCGCGATTATTTCCTCAGTCCCAATCGGCGCGTTTATCTCGTATTTTATCATCCAGTTAATCGCAAAGCTTCCGTGGCCAAAGCTCTCGCAATATATAGGCCTATCTTCTGATCCTTATTCCATCCGGCGTAATGACCGTGAATGCGGAAATCATTTCCGCGCTATGAATCCGGATCGATTCCCGCAGCCGTTCCGCCTTTTCTTCGCTGGACATAATTCCCAAACGAAGGAGAATTATTCCGCCCGCAAGTTTTTGGTCGCGAAACACCAGCTCACCGAAATCTTTATCGTTCGTTATAATTACCGTTCTGGTCTCGGTCGCCAGTGCGAGCACTTCGAGGTCGCCGATGCCGGGACTGATCTCTTTTAGGTCGAGCACATCATGACCTGCAATACGCAGCGACTCAACGATCTCATTTTCGATATTCTCGTCCGCGAGAAATCTCATGCAGCTTCTTTAACGAACGGATAAACGAAGTCTGCGTTCAAGGATCTCCGGGCATAGTCAATGCAGGCCAGGACCTGTTCGCGATTGATGTGCGGATAGGAAGTCAATATATCGTCGATGGTCTGACCCGCAGCTAATTTTTCCAGCACCAGTTCAACAGTGATCCGAGTGCCACCTATTACCGGCTTGCCGGCCATGATTTCCGGATTGATGTCGATCAGATCTTTCATACCCTTAAAATACTACTTTCCACCAAAACTCTCTATATACTTCCGCGTCACTTCCTTCAGCTCCGCGTATGACGGGATGACGTACAATATGGGCTGCATGTCGGAATAGGTGTATGGCGTATTTATCACTTCTTCCAGGTCGAACGGCCGCCGCTCTACCTCGTCGCCGAATGCATATTCAAGCTCGCCAAAACTCGACAACAGCCCCGCGCCGTACGCCTTTATCCCGCCTTCATGCTCCACCAATCCAAATTCCACCGTGAACCAATACAGCCGCCCGAGCTCTTCCAACTGCCGGTCGTTCGCGATCCGCGCTCCGTGCCCGACAAACTGTGAATAGTCCGCAAAATTCGGGTTCGTGAACATCGGTATATGCCCGATCGATTCGTGCACGATGTCCGGCTCCGGCGTATAATCCGGCCGCGAATGATGACGGATATATTGTGTCGAAAGCATCACGCGATACGACAGCCAGCTCAAAAAAGCCCGCGTCTCGACCAGCCCTTCGATCGGCGCCAACCGAAACCCCGTCAACTCCTTCAGCCGCCGGTTCATTTCCGAAATCTGCGGAATGCGCTCAGTCGAAATGCCCAGATCCCGCTTTGCCTTCAGGTAAAACGGGCTCGCGTATTTCTGGTGCAATTCCTCGAGCCGTTCCGCCACGTGCCGCCAGATCTGCTGTTCCTGCTCCGTGTAATCGACGTCCGTAATTACGCCCGTTTCGCGAAATTTCTTTGACAAACTCGCGATATAATCCCGCCGCGTCCGATATTCCGGGTCGTTCGCGCCCGGATGATCAAGGTGGAGCTGGTTAATGTCCTCAAACTGCATGTCCCGAAATTCGGGCAGGTCCTCGTCCTTTACGACATAATTGTCCAGCGTAAAAACAGGCTCGGTCGTCGCGGCTGGTGCGGTCTCAGATGGCATAGCGGTCACGGCTCCTCTCTAGATTTTCGATGCGCGGGCAGGAGTAAAAGTTATCCTCGAATAATCTATTGTAATAGAACGGATAATTATTTTGAATACCAATCGTTGGTAAAATCGGGCCAAATACTTTATAAGATAAGGCAGGAACGAACGTGAGCTTAATAATGTTAAGAATTGAGATACAATGCGGGACGGACAGGGCCAAATAGTGATCCCGCACTCTCTGGTCTATTTTGAATTGCCACTAGCTTTAGCTAGTGGATAACGCCCAAAATTCATAGGGCTTTAGCCCAAACTCCGTCCGAATATGAACATAGACGACACCGACCGCAAAATTCTAACCGAACTCCAGGAAGACGCCCGCACCAGCTACGCCGAGCTCGGCCGCCGCGTCCGCCTTACGACCCCCGCCGTCATCGAACGCGTACGCAAGCTCGAAGACGCCGGCATCATCACCGGCTACCGTGCCGAGATCGATACCGCCCGCGTCGGCCTGCCCATCACCGCCTTCATCCGCATGTCCATCTCCGGCGTCGACTACAGCCACATTATCGAGGTCGCCCAACGCTCATCCGAAGTCCTCGAATGCCACCGCGGCACCGGCGCCGATTCCTTCATAATGAAAATAGCCGCCGCCTCCGTCGACCACCTCCAACAAATAATCGACCGCCTCACCCCCTACGGCATAACCACCACCACGATCGTCCTCTCCTCACCAGTAAAACGCCGCACCATCAACCCAGCATGACCAGTCAGAACCACCCCGCGTCAGCAGGTGGGTTCTTCGCAGGTCTTGCTCACAGGCCCACCTCGCGTCAGCAGGCGGGTTCTTCACAGATCTTGCTCCCCCAAGGCAGGCCCGCCTCGCGTCAGCGGCCGCAGACGAGCGTCACTCCCAGCGCAGCGGCCTTACCCCCGGTCCGCCACCAACATCGCCAGCGCCTCCGGCCTTACGACCTTCGCACCATACACGTGCAAGCCCTTCACAGCGTCGCCAAATTTCCGCTCCGGCTTATACGTCTGCACGTCCAATATCTGCTCCGCGTACGACGTAGCCATCGCGTGCCCCGCCATTATCTTGAACGCCCCTCCGTCCACATTCGGCACATTGTTCGATTTCAATATCCTGAACCCCGCCGCCTCGCCGACCTCGCCGTTCCCAAGCCGCCCGTCACTCGTCGCCGTCCCGGCCCGCACGAACCGGTCATCCTTCAGCAGCAGCCCATGAAACCACGCCGGTACGATCACAAAACGCCCATCCGTCGGCACATTCCCCTCGTCCAGCTTCACCCCCATGTCCACCAACAGCTCATACGCCGAATCCTTCGTCGGTATCTCCGGCGTCTCTTCCGACCCGATCGTGTTCTCCGCCTTTACCGCCGCGGCCATCAAACCCGCAAGGTACGCGTCCGCCACCGCTCTTAGCCCCTGCGCCGCACGCCGCATCGCCTCGTCCAGCACATCCACCTTCTGCTGTGCCTGGTCCACGCTGTCCACGTAAAAATTGAAATATTTCGATTGGTCCACCAGCAGCATCTGCTCTTCGTCCGTCAAAGCCTCCGGGTCCCCGATGTTCGTGTTCTTTACATAATTCGCCACCGTCACATTCCCGATCGATGCGATCTTGACCGTGTTCCCGGCCTCGCGTATCTCCCCTTCATGGTCCCTGTTGCAAACATTCGCCTGCCCATAAACAAGCTCCTTATCTAAAGCCACCAGCAGCCTCGCCGCCCAAACCGTAGGTATAAAATTCAATGCCATTTTTTCCTTAAACTCCGTTGTTTTTCTATTCGTTAATTCATGCCTCAGTGCCCGGTCATCCCGCCGGCATCAAACCGCCCGGCCTCGGCCGGCACTCCTTCTCCAAAATGAAACACCCGTTGTGTTCCATAAAACGAATATAACAACGCAAATTGCATCTGTCAAGCATTATTTCATCTGTGAAACAAAATAAGCATACTGCCGCCCGTCAAGGATCGCTTGTGTTGCCTTTCAGGCTCCGCCCATCCATTTGCGGCAAAGCTGTGCCTTTCCGACAGCGCTCTATTTCCAGTTATGCTCCAAACACACTCCCGCCTCCCGAGCGGCCCTTCGGGGCTCCGCCCGCCGATTTTGCGGAAAGGCTCTGCCTTTCCGACGGCATTGATTCTTCAGCTAAAATGCCCGGATCGCTCTCCCGCATTCCCACCGATCGTTCGGGCTCCGCCCGTCTATTTGCGGAAAGGCTCTGCCTTTCGGGCCGGCCCCTCTCTCCCCCGCGGCTACGCCGCCGCCTCAAATCTCATATTCGCGAATATAAGTGTTAATGCGCCAAGCCGCCGCGTTCCGTGCCACGCTTTAATCTACTTCAACGATGGTTCGTATCGCTTGCGCACGCCTAACGCAAGTTTTACGAGGCCTGCTAAGAATGCTGTTGCCATGGCTATATAAAGGATCCAGTTAGTGGGGCTTTCATTGCGAAACTCCAATAGCCAAATGCTGATCCCAAAAATGGTAACGTAGAGCACGCCATAGACGACGATGTTCGGGATCTGATTGTTTTTATTAGTGTTCATCGAAAGATCTCCTTGGGCAGGATTGGAAAAGGAAGGCTAAAAGGCCTCTGCGGTCGGCCAGCAAGAATATTGAACAATTCTCTTCTCCGGTCAGTCAATAGATAAAACACATGACCTATCGAATTAATGATATCGCCGGCCGGATCACAATGGGCGTCGTTATTATTTTCGTCTATGCCGTCATTACAATCGCCCCGCGGCACCGAACTCCTCGGCGACCGGGTTACAAAACAAGAACACGTCTCGCCTCTGCTACCTCCACAGCCCCGAAGGCATCATCATCGCCCTCGCCGAACAGATCGGCTAAAGCCCGCCTCCCGCCGATCGCTCGATTAGAAAAGAATCGCAAAAATCGCTGACTAGGCACGGGTTTCACCGCGCTGCGGTCAAAATTTCTTTTTACTTCACCGAGGAGATTAAAGGCACAACCAATAGGCGGCAGGGGATCGAGACGGATAATGACGAACACAACCGCTTTCGCTTACTAGCTATCAAGAAAACGCACAATTCTCTTAAACAATTTATCTAACGGTTGCATCTCACATTCCCAAATTGTAAGAATTTTCCAGCCAAGCTTTCTCAATTTAGCCCGATTCATCTTATCGCGAGTAACAGTGCGCTCCAACTTCGGAGTCCAGTATTCAGGATTACTCAGCGGTTTATGTGAAATAGTGCAACTTTCTTTTGAATGATGATGCCAAAAACACCCATTTATAAAAATCACGGCTCTTCGGGAAGGGAACACCAAATCCGGTCTGCCGGGCAAATCCTTTCGGTGAAGTCGGTACCTATAGCCAGCATTGTGCAGGTAGGTGCGAACTGTCATCTCGAGACCGGTATCCCGAGATCGTATCGCGCGCATAATTTTACTTCGGACTCCAAGATCAAATTTATCAGGCATCGTCCAAATCCCAACCAAAGATATCCTGGTCATCGGATTCCGGCTCCGGCTCGAAGTTCATCAGATCGTTTGCAAGCGTGCGATAATTCCCAAGAAAGGGGTCGCCCATAGCATCTGGTAGTGGGAAATGACGAATGGCCTCGATAAATTCGTCGAAAGTTATGAACGAGCTTGCAAGCACATTATCGAGACGAAGAGGCCCATTCTGCTCACTCGGTGATTCACCGATGGATATCAAGGCTATTTCCCAGTCGTCGCGATAGGGTTGGGCAACACCAAAGTTTCCAATAACGTAATCGAACAACACCTGTCCCATCGCAAGGACGAATCCGGCGTCGAACCGAAGTGCGAGCGGCACCTTTCTGAACATTTGTTCGAGCTGACGCTTCCACGCATTGTTAGCGATTGTACCAGGCCGCGGCAAGGACTGCCGTAGCATCGCATTGGATCGCGGTTTGCTCTGAGCCCATGCAGCTACATGTGCGGTGATATCACCTGTCGAACTAGTTTCCCCGCCACCTTGAATTTCTAATATTGCTTTGCTTCGCCCTCGAGACTGAACATCGCGAGTTCTGAGGACGTAGTCAAGTACTACCCGTTTTCCATCCTCCATACGAATCCCGTGCTGCGGCCTAAAACCAATATCGATTGGATCCGCTTCAGGAAAGACTAGCTTTGAGACTTCGCCTAGCACTGTTGTGTGATAGGGCGTAATCACGTTGCTTTTTGCCGGAATCAAACGATTTGTACAGACAATCCAAGGGCGGCCCGTTGCGGTTCGAACCGTACAAATAGGCTGCTGTGGGTTTGACCGAGCCAGCTTGGTGCACTGAGCTCCTAAAAATGGGCAAATCGGGGCTGGTATTGCCCCAAGTGTGGAAGGAACTATTGTTGGTGCATCAACGTCCGTACGTTGTGCAAGATATTCAGCGACCGAAACTGCCATATGTCATTTCTTGCCGAGGCGCACGGGATTGCTCTACAATCACTTGCCGAATACCCTGGGCTATCCAGCGGACAACATGAACGCACACAGCATTACCTAAGGCTCTCATTCGACGAGAGTCCAATTCTCCGGAAACCCCTGGAGTGTCTCGTACTCGGAAGCCAACATTCGGCGCACAAACAACGTCTGCGCTCCCTCGGGAGTCGAGAGTGTATGTTTCTCCGTCGTTCCTGTACCCTTTCGCTTGTGGTCCTGCACTTGGTTTTCGTCCGATTGTGGCATGTTGGACAGAGTACAAATCTGCTTCTCGAAAGCCTCGCGCAGATCCAACGGTAGATTTCTCCCGTGGTACTCTGCCCTTTGCAACCATTTCTCTAGATATTGACTCGTCAAAAAGGACTCTGGCGGCGCCGTCGTTTTTATAACTTGCGACAATGAAGACTCGACGGCGACGCTGGGGTGTTCCGAAATACTTTGCGTCGAGAACTCGCCACGCCACGAAATACCCGAGGTCATCCAATGTTTGGATGACATGTTTGAAATCGCGTCCACCGTTGCTATTAAGTAATCCGGGTACGTTTTCGAGTACAACCCAACTGGGTCGTTCAATTCCGACAAGTTCCGCAAATTTATTGAAAAGTCCACTTCTGCTTCCCTCCAATCCCTTACGCTTTCCCTGATTCGCTAATGAAAGATCCTGACACGGAAACCCGGCGCACCAAATATTGGCATAACCAATATCATTCGGCCATACATATTCGATATCGGTAGCCAACGTTACGTCAGGCCAATGTTTTCTGAGGACACGTTGACAGTACGCGTCTTTCTCGCATTGAAAGACAATCTGAGCGCCTGCTTGCTGAAATCCGAGATCAAATCCGCCAATGCCAGAGAAGAAGGAGGCGACTCGAAACGGTTCGGGAGTATCCATAATAATGGGGCGTTCTGATTCCATATTATTATAAATGCTTCAAGCTGAAATAATAAAGCGGACAATTGGTGCAAGTTTTCTCGAAAAACCACTATTGCAGAGTAATAGTTGCCGCATAATGGAGCTCCTGAATATTTACGTAAATGGATCGATCTTTTCAATATCTAGCCGTTCAAAAAGATCGATGTAAATTGTCAGCAGTTCATCAGCTAAGCTTCTGCGGTTTTGTAAGAGTTTGATTAACCTAAGTCGATCAATTATTACTACATTGTATAAATCTAGCGGGTCAGCCCACTTACCTAATTGGGATCTTATGCTTCTTGGAATGAAGTGGTATGAGAGATAACTATTTTCGAAATCAATGTAATTCTTCCACTTATCCGGATGCGCGTCGAACTGCTTTGTAACCCAATCCTCACCACACGCGCACTGCCCGAAGAAAATCGGCAAAAAACTCTCCGTGTCCTTGAAGTCGTAAAAACCTACCCAATCGAGGCCACCATCACCTACATTATGCGGCGAAACTGCGTCTTTATTAAACTTAGGTTTTGTATTTAGATTCAACAATTCTGCCAGTTTTGCAACCTTTTGAAAGAAGGTTCCGTTGAAAATGCCACCATTATTTGCACCGGCGCCGAACAAATGTGCGTGGGCACCAGTTGGTAATAAGGTTTCAAATGCCGGACCGCAAAGGTGTTCGAACTTATGCCCGAGAGAATGTACCCACTTCTTCTCAACAAATAATAACAGTGAGGAAACCAAAAGGGCGACATACAAGTAAATCTCGCTCGAAGTAACCTTCTTGACAAAGATCCGACCTCCATCTATTTGAAAAGGGTAACTGTTTGCATACAAGATAGCGCGGGATTGTAGAAACTCGAAATAGCCCTTCACTCTTGATTCTATCTCGTCTCTTTTAGCTCCATCGGTGGATGTTGATAAATCTTCGTCCCCGTCCACAGCGAGGGAGTGCTCTAGTTCTTCAAGGTCCTCAATTTCTAGTACATCTTCTGCGGCGGCCGACACGTCTCCGCCGCGAGCATCGATTATGCGGTCTACGACGTCGGCGATAGTTATAACACCGTCTCTTGAAAGGAGACAGTAGAACTCAATCACGTCTGCCCAGTGATTGATATCAGCTGAAGAGTCTGGAAACTTAAGTTTCTTTAGGTTTACGAGACACATGCGATTCAGGCGAAAACTTCTCTTAATTCATTAACTACGTTCTCGATACCAGAAAGAAGTCTGAAAATCGATTCGGATTCGCCTTTGAAATCGTCCTCATTTAACCGCTTGGTAAGTGTTAAAGCGCTTTTGAGACTGTTTTCGCTACTTCGCAATAAAATCCCGATTGATGAGAGAGTTTCGCCAGTCAATTTGTTTGCCTCGTCGAGGGTGGCACCTTCTAGAAAGGCCTCCGCCGAAGAACGACTTCCAAGAACCTGGTTTAATATTCGAAGCCTTCGGTTATCCCCGACTCGAGTACGCCCGTCTTCAAGTTTTTGGTAAAGCCAAAAGGTTAGCTCCCTAAATCGGTCTGGGTCGAAGTCTCGAAGCGGAGGTTCCTGATTGATGTTTACGCCGGCAAACTTGGCAATATTGGAGTGCATTGTAAGCGCATCTGTTATCAGAGTTAAGTCAAACGATTCTTCATCCAGACCTTGAATTCCATAATATCCTTGGTGCTGGATATGCTCGAATGCGGTATAACCTGCGAGCAAGCGTCGAACATAAGTAGAGCGGCTACCTATTTCCTTTGCTAGTTCTTTGTAAGTTACAGGCCCCGTCTCAGATCTAGACCTATATATGTGAGCAAGGTACCGTGCTTTCGATATCACAGGCCACTGCTTTACACCTGAGACGTGACGAAAAGCTAGATAGTTAGCCACTTCTTCCCGACGATCGACTACGTAAACCCAGATGTCTTTTGGCAATGTTCCTCTCTCTGAGGCCGTGGAGGCAAGTTCTCGGACCGTAGAACTGTACGTTTCCGCTATCTCCGGGGATTTTAGCAACAACAAGGCAGCGAGGCGCCTGTTACCCTCGATAACAATAAATTTGTCCTTTTCAGGGATTACAATAATTGGTTCCCCCGGGAAGAATCCATTCTCCGCTATCGACGCCATCAACTCAATCAACGTCGCATCTGTAAGCATCCAGTTCAAGACCTCGTTAGTCTCGGCCTTTCTGTACTTCTCCGGTAGGCGGGGGTTATCAGGGTCGAGCTGAAGCTTCTCAATAGGGACCTCAATAAAGATTTCCTTTTTCATTGTTTTGATAGCGATTGATGCCGATTTATTTGATTAAGCCCTACCATTCCTGCCACCACAGGCCCAAATCTAGGAGCCTGATCGACCGGACCTGACAAGGCGAAGCGATGGTTAAAGCCGCTTTCAACTATTCTTAGTTTCAGGAGTTCGGAAAAGCCAACAGCTCCTTTATACACTTAATTGGATTGGCGGACAACAAGAACAAACGAACGGGGTTAAACCTACGAAATTATGACTCCGGAGGCGTCAATTATGATTCTGGCTACCCGGGCTGATCAACTCTTCACCCGGCTGCCTTCCCAATTGAGAATCGAACACGGAATCACCAGCGGTCATCGGACCGAGACGGGCGCGGTTTAATTCACCCCTTTCATGATCTCGGTGTGGGTGTTCAGTATCCGGTCGGACTGTTCCGGGTTCGCCGCCGGCGACCAGTCGTCGCGGTCGAACGTGCCGCCGACGAGGATCCCGTCCGAGCGGGGGAACATGTGGCCGGGGCCGATGTAGCCGTAATCGATCTCGGGCTGCGGCAGCAGCACTTCCAATTGTCCCGGTCCGGGATCGGCTTCTCATTATTCCTTCGCCTTTTCGCAGGATGGAAACGGAAACGAAAGCTTGACCAGTTGGGAGGGTTCGAGGCTGTTTACGTCCACCACGTTACTTTTGGCGATGATGAACGTCTTGCCTGTGGCTCTTATTAATTCTTCAAGTTTCGGGCAGTTCTTGAACCTTCCAACGTACGTGTACATATCGCCAGATATTTTGCCCGTCGCCCCCTTAGGCACCCTAAATATGAAATTGCCAGCCGCATCCGCCTTCTGGCTCATTTCGTCGTAACGCTTCGGGTCATCGGGGACGAACTTCACCCATTCGCCCACCACCGGTTTACCGTCCGCGTAAAGAAACTTACCTTTAAACGTCACAAGTTCGATAGTTTGCGGGATCTTAATTACCCGACCGGTCACATATTTTCCTGCCTCGACCGCGATGATCCCAGCGTTCGCACGATCCGTCACCCCTGGATAAAAAACCATTCCGAATGGTTCATCGGCATCCATTTGGCCATCATAATTCGCCACCAATCGATAATTCCCCGGCCTCATCTCGTCGACCACAAATTCTCCCTTCTCATTGGTACAGCCGGATTGGCCCCGATGGTCGCCTTCTTTCAATTCGGTTGACACCGCCATCACGCAAACACCTTTCATCGGTTTTCCGGCAGGCGACAGCACGCGTCCTTTAATGGCGGTGTCGATGTCGAAAATTAGATCGAGATTGGCGTGGCGGCCTTCCGCAATGCGAATTGGTATCTCGTTCGCACTCTTGCGCTTCGCGGCCGGGTCCCATTCGTCGAAGCCAGTGGAGGTCTGTCCTACCATATAATCGTTGATCTTCCAGCCGACAGGCACTGCGATCTGCGCCACGTAGTCACCGGGCGGGAGATCGTAAATCTCGAAGAATCCGTCTTTGTTGGTTTTTGCGACGAAAGTCTTGCTTTTCCCAACTATTTGGATATTAATGTCGCTCCCGTCAAATTCGGCCTTGAACCAGCGTTGAAAAGTCCCGGAGAGTCGCGTCTTTCCCTTCACTTTCGCGAGATTCTCCAGATAGGCAAGGTCATCCCAAGCACCCTTGAGCCCCTTCGATCTGCCACAGGTTATCGGATGATACATCGGAACGCTGATAGCTCCCCCCTCTCTAGGAAAGCTAGTCGCGGAATTCATTCCCTCTCCGAAAGTCGGGCCGATCGTCGGTGTCTGAAGATAAAAAAGAAATTTTCCCCCGATCCACTTCTCGTCGTAGGTCCAAATGCAATCGGCGCCACCGCCTTGAGCGAATTTCAGTTCCGTTCCGGGCTTAACGTCGCCTTTATACACTTTATCAACGATCATCGTGACTGAGCGGATATAGCCAACATCGTACTCCCGCTCTTTTTCGCGGATCTTATCGACAGATACCAGTCGCGTGGTGATCACCAGATTTGAATTTTCAAACGCATCAAGAACGGTGGGCTTTGCAGAGCACGTACAAGCCCACACTTGCGAGCTAAACGCCAACAACCCGAAAACGACGCACATCGAAATCATCAGCAGTCTGTTTGACATATGGGAAACTCCAAATTAGTTATGATCTTTTGACAAAAATACCGCTTTCCTGCTTGATATGCTACAAATTTCGCGTAAAGCCGCACCCTTCTGAGATAACTTGAATCCGTTGCCTAAAGGCAGCGGCAATGAGCAGTAAAACTGAGGCCTTCGATCGTGCGATTTTCGGTTCATCCCAGCCCTTTCATGATCTCGGTGTGGGTGTTCAGGATCCGGTTCGATTGTTTGGGGTTCGCCGCCAACGTCCAGCCATCCCGGTCGAAGGTGCCGCCGGGGTGCTAGTATGATAGCGCTTCATCAAGCATTTCGATCCAAAGTTTGAGGGTCAGGTCTTCGCGTTCGGGATTGCCGAGGTACACTCGGAGTTCGCGATGGTATCGCTGTTTCAGAATTTCAAGATCGAACGGTACTGTACGGGCAAGATGGATCACGTCTTGACGGTCGATGTCTGCGTTGCGTTCGAGCTTGGACAGTGCGATGTCGTAAGGGTCTAGTGTGTAAAGGCGTAGGCGGTCGAAAGTACCGGAAAAGCTCTCTACCAGCCGGTCTTCGTAGTTTTCGGGAAGCGTTGCTACGCCGACCGGATCGAGATAGAGGCCGTATTGTTCATATAAACGGGAGCCAATTCCCGCCTGATCGAAAAGTCCCGGAGGCTGATGAACGAGGGTCAAGGTGTCGATGTCCGATGTATTACGCGCCGCTCCGTAAACAACTGTCACGACAAAACCGCCGATACAGTGCAGTTTGGTTTCGCCTTCTACAAGCGCATCGATCTCTCGCAGAAACGAAAGCCAGGGTTCGGGGATCGGGTTAGGCATATCGGACAAGTTTCGGGGTCAGGCTGGTTAGAACGCGCCAGTGTTTTGCAGCCTCGGATCGATTTGTATTCAGCCATTTTCTTTCAGCGTTCGTCATCGTTTCGTTGCACATTGTGTCTTCGCGAGCGAGCAATGAGCGTTCGAGATCGCGTTCGCGAGACTTCAATTTAGCGGCCGTTTCGCGATCCCCGCGAAGTTCCGCCAGACGCCGGGCCACGTTCGTTACAAAACCGAGACGGTTTTGCAGGTCGTAGGCCTTTGCGGTCTTTACAAGGGAATTCCATTCCATATCGGGATAGGCAAGAACGACCCAGGGCAGGGCCTCGACGAGGCGTGCGTCGCGTTTCGGGGAATTAAGCGCCGAAAGCAAAACGTCGGCCGGATTCCTGCGTCGTGACGGACGAAGGTGCGAGAAACCCATGTAGCCGAGCGCGGATAGGTCGGCCGCTAGCCGATCGTCGGAAACCGGTTGTACCTGAGAACGCTCGGACCTTGCCGGCACCTTGGTCGGCGGCAGGCCGAAAACCTTCACGGCCCTCTTCTTCAGCCTTTCCGTAACGGGGCGTTTTCCGTTTTCCAGCAGAGAAAGATACGTCTGCGAAACGCCGAGCGCCCGGGCCGCCCGCTCCTGTGTCTGCTTACTCTGCTTTCGATATTTCGCCAGTTGATTCCCGGTCATTATGCCTCCGGGAAGATTATAGTAGATCGAAGAGAATATTACAAGATTGTAATATTCGACGCCTGAAACTGTGTGTGCTGAGCAACTTAGCCGTACTTGTATATCGGTCATTCTGACAATGAACGGCCTCAAGCCTGCGAAACTGGGATCTGAGAACGTCAGTTATGTTTCCAGCAACACGGGCTAGTCATTTCTTAACCGCGTTCTCAATTGACAATTAAATACAGAAAGGGGGTGGGAAGCCGAGCGTTAGGTTGCTGCGGGCACATTCTTTGGACGAAGACAGCAGTCCGTCATCCAGGAGCGGCTTCAGGGCGCGTCGCGGGCTGCGGTTGCTCGTCACGATCGGCTTCATTGCGTTGGCGCGGGACAGCTCGTGGATGATCGGCGCTTTTCAAATTATAGATCTGGAGTGCGCGGGTGGGGCGGTTGGCATCGCGGGCTCATTCGTGCGTGATCGAGGTTATAGATCTCGGGCGATGTGGAGGGTGTGAAGGGAATGGGTGGAATGGTTGAGATGGCCGGTGTCGGACGGTTCGCGGGCTTGGGTGATTTTGCCGCAATTGGGGGGCCGACGTAAGCCAGCGCGCCGATCGATCATGCGGCAATGTCACTAACCGCCCGCGCCGGCGCCGCTAAGGCGGTGCCGAATGACGAACAATGCCCCTCCGCAGCGCCGTCAACGGCCGCCCTGCCGGGAACACCGCCGGGCTACTTCAAACGCTCCAGGACGCCCTTCCTTTTGACGATATTTTTATAGTCCCACTGGATGTCCCTGGCCTTCTCCAGCCAACGCGAAAGCCCCTGTTTATCGATGTCATCCACGGATCTGTAAGTGATCGAGGCGTCCTTGAACTTGGCGCCCCGCTCCTTCAAACCGTCCTCGTCAAAGCTCGCGCCGCTCCAAAACATCAGCCGAACGCCGCCCTTCAATTTGCTGTACCCGACAATAGGATTCCCGTCCAAAAACCATACCGGATGGGCATGCCAAACCTTGCTCTCAGCCTCCGGCAGCCCGCGGCTGATCTCCCCCGCCAGCACCTCGCAGATCGCCCGGTCCTCAGGCGTTTTGTCATCATTATAGGCCCGGATGTCGGGGTGAAAGAGTTCGCTCATGCTCAACGCTCCTGACAGGAAATCCCTGTAAATAAATAAGTTATCCGCCCGAACTAGTCGGCGGATTCGACATATTTCTTAAAATTGTCCGTGATCGCCTGCCACCCGTCCCGCTGCATATCGACGGGGTTCTGGCCCTCCGCGTCAAAGACCGTCGTGACCCTCGTCTTGCCGCCAAGGTCCTCAAAAGTAGTCGTCGCCTGACGCCCGTCAGCCATCGTATAGCTGATCTTTTCGTTCGTAACTACTTCATTATAAACGGCTTCGAAGTCAAACCCGAAACTTCCGTCCTTCGCCTCCATCCGGGCATTCAATTTACCGCCAACCCGAAGGTCATTCTCCGCCCGCGGACAGTGCCAGTCATCCGAAGCAAAGTTCCATTTTGTCATTTGTTCGGGCTTCGTCCAGGCATCCCAAACCCTGTTAACATCGGCCGAAACTACTGTTCCGACCGTTACTTTTTCATTGTTCATCGACACTCCTTTTAGTTCCATGCCAAACGGCTTCGAAGACGGGTTATTGTCCGTTCTTTACCGATAACTTCAAACACAGAAAGCATCGACGGGCCTACCGCTACGCCCGTCAGCAACGTTCGCGCGCCGTTCATTATGACGCCCAGTTTTGTGCCTTTTTCCTCAGTAAACGCCTTTACGACCTCTTCGATATACTGTTCTCGAAACGGCAGAATTCCGCGGCTGTGATGCGGGTTGAGTTCGTTAAATTCAGCCTCAAAACGGTCCGCAAGTTCCGGCATCCAGGCCTGCAGATCAGGGAACTTGCTGAGGTTTTTTGCCACTGCGGCCGGGTCGAAATCGTAGTCTTCACTGAAATAAGCGCGCCCCTGCGCGGAGAAGTCCTTGAGCGTGAAAAAGCGCTGACGGATGAGGTCGATCGCATATTCGTACCACTCTTTCGTGCCGATCTCTCGCGGCCCCGAAGAATCCGCCTGTTCCGTTTCCTCCTCGTATTCCTCGCGCCAAAGTTTAGAGGCCTTCAGCTCGTTCTTGACCAGCGGCAGCAGGTCATCGAGCGGCATGGTCCGGATGTATTCGGCGTTCATCCATAAGGCTTTATCGTCCGTCCAATGACGCGGGTCATTCTCCTTGAAATTGAAAATTGCGTTCGAGCGATGGATGCCTTCGAGCGAGAATTTCTCGACCAACTCGTCCATCGTGTAGATCTCTTTTTCCTCACCGGCCGACCAGCCGAGCAGGGCCAGATAGTTGCGAAACGCGGCCGGCACGAAGCCTGCGTCGCGATAGGTCGTCATCGAAACGATCTCGCCGTGCTTTCGTTTGGAGAGCTTGCCCTTATTGGGCGCGAGGATCAGGGGCAGATGCGCAAATGTCGGAGGCTTTACGCCCAACGCTTCGTATATCAAGATCTGCTTGTGCGTATTCGTCAGGTGGTCCTGCCCGCGGATGACGTGCGTGATGCCCATCTCGATGTCGTCGCAGACGACCGCAAGGTTATACAGTGGATGCCCGTCGGATCGTAACAGGACTAGGTCCTCAGTGTCGGCGTAATCACGCTCCTGCAGGCCGTAAACCGCATCTTCAAAGGCCGTCGCACCGCTGTCCGGCACCTTCAAACGAATCGCGAAAGGCTCGCCTGCTTCGGCCCTCGCATCGCTTTCGCTCATCGGCAGATCTCGATAGAGATTGTCCCGCATGCCTTTATCGGACTGTTGCCGGGCACGCTCGACGATCGCCTCCTTCACCGATTTGTCGCTGACCTCCTGCCTTGGCGTAAAATCGCGGTATGCCTTGCCTTCTGCGAGCAGACGCTTCGCGGTTTCGCGATGTTTTTCGGCATTGTCGGACTGGAAAACTATCTCCTCGTCGTGGTGGAGCCCGAGCCACGCCATGCCTTCAAGGATCGAGCGGGTCGATTCCTCAGTGGATCGCGCAAGGTCCGTATCTTCAATACGAAGCAGGAACTTTCCGCCGACGTGGCGTGCGAAAAGATAATTAAAAAGAGCGGTTCGCGCTGAACCGATATGTAAATAGCCGGTCGGGCTCGGAGCAAAACGGACGCGTGTAGTCATAAGGAAAGATTTTCACGCAAAGCCACAGAGAACGCAAAGAGCAGAGGTGTCGAGTCCCGGAATGCCGGATTGCCAGAAACATCTGCATGCCAAATCGGGACTCATCGACGATCTCTCAAGGTTGGTGAATTTGAATGTAATTACCGCAGGTGTCGTCAAATATCGCTTGTGTGCCGTACGGAGTTTCGGTCGGCTCCTGTTTGAATACGACGCCCTTCGCTCTTAGCTCTTCGAAATCGCGGCGAATATCCGTGCTGCCAAAGACAATGACCGGAAGTCCCGCCTTGTAAATTCCATCATAAAATTCTTTCGAGCCATATCCGCCGCGCGGTTCAAGAAGGATCGAAGTGCCGTGTGGATATTCGGGCGAAACGATGATCGCTAACTGCATTTCGGGCATGTACAATTTCTCTCGGAATCCAAGTGTCTTCGTATAAAACTCGAATGCGGCTATTGGATCGTCGACGGAAATGCTGGTCATTAAAATATTCATAATTCCTCTACAGTCGCCCTCCTTCGCAGGACAATGGCGCTCAGCAGTGTAACCACAAGAGCTGCCGGCAACATCAATAATGTCGAGAAGGCCAGATCCAGCAACGGATTTTCATAAATGGTTTTCAACATTTCGATCTCACCGTTAACCGCGGCCGCGGCCGCGGGATCTAAGGGGTCGGGCAGGCTGTTTAGTTTATATTCCGTAAATTTTTCGATAAAGAAAACTTTGAAGTCCGGATTAAAAGCGTTATAGAGAAACCAGCCCACTGATTGAAATAACGATGCCAGCAATGCGATCAAAATTCCGATAGCGGCCGCACGCCAAAATGTAACCGTCCCGCCGCCCGGCCCGTCCCTATACGATCTGATCCCAAAATAGATCATCGAAAAAACGACGAGCATACCGGCATAGCCGATATACGTCGAATTATCGAACGTGGTGATCCCGACAAAGCAGAGATGGTAAACGGTCCATCCAAGCAGGACGATCATAAGGCCGGCTATAAGGCCGTAAACTAATACTGTCTTTCTCATAAATTCCTCCGATCAGAGCCGCAAATATATAACAAATGCCGCATTCACCGAATCAACCGAAAGTATGAATTTACTGAAACCGAACGAAAATCAGACTAAAGGACTAGGCTATTAATTGAAGTTCCTTCGCTCGTCGGAGCGCTTCTGTTCGGCGCTTTACACCTAATTTTGAATAGAGATTCGAAATGTGGGTCTTGACGGTGCTGGTCGAGACAAAAAGTCGGTCAGCGATCTCTTGGTTAGACAGGCCCAAGGCGATCAATTCGAGGACCTCGTATTCGCGTTTGCTTATGCCCGCCTGCTCGATCCTGGGTTTTTCAACAGGGGAGTGCTGTGTTTCAGCCGGTATGGCCGGCAGGATTCTCAGCCGCCTTCCTGCCCAGATGCCCAAGCTCGCGAATATCACGGCAATGATTCCGATGTAGGTCTCGAGCGGGAGTATACGGAAGAAGTAGTTATATTCGACGTATTTAAGAACGCCGAACAGTACAGATAGCGCAAATCCGTAAGTAATAACGGTCCTTAACATAGTGCCGAAAAAGAAAAGGCCGCCGGACAATGCAGCCGACAGCCTTTCCAAAGATATAAATGGCGGAGACGACAGGATTCGAACCTGTGGTAGTCTTTTGAACTACAACGATTTAGCAAACCGCCGCTTTCAGCCGCTCAGCCACGTCTCCACATGTCCTGCTGAAAAGCAAGATTTTATTTTAGCTTACAGCAATCGATTGTCAAGCTCGACAGCGTTTTACGGAAGATGCTGGCGATTGCGAGTTTCATAAAGCTGAGGCTTCAATGTCTCACTGATCAAATCGTTTCTACCCCCAGATACGGTTGTTTCAACTGGAGGCCCGAAGAGTACGCTTATTCGGGCCTCTATTTTCGTGTTAATATAGCAGTTGGATTTTGTCGGCACGGCAAACTTTCCCTGCCTGAGTGCATCAAACAATCCGAATATCTGTGTATTTTTGTGCTTGACATGATTGATTTTTGCTAAGAGAATACGAAAGTTGCTCGGAAAAGCGCTGCTTTTCAGGTATTCTGCGTGCTTGGATCTCGCAAGATTCGTGAGAACGGGCCGATCGCGGCAATTTACTAACGCAGACAAGCTCCGATGGATTTAAGGATCAGCGCCAAATCATTTATAAAGCCTACATTGCTCCTGCTCGCGATAAGCTGTGCGGGATTTTTTGGCGCGCCTTCAATCCATGCTGAAACCGTCGTCGAAAGGAACGGCAATCTGGGCGTGATCAAGGGCGTCGTCCGAGACAACGGCGGCAATCCGATCGCGGATGCTACTGTAGCGATCTTTCGCGCCGGTACGGCAAAGCTGCTCAAACAAGTCCGATCGAGCTCCGACGGCAGTTTTCTTGCAAAGATAATTCCCGGCACATATACGATACTGGCCGTCGCGCAGGGGTTCAATTCGATCACAGTTTCCGATGTCGAGATCAATCGGTCCGATGAACTGGTGTACGGTTTCAAACTGGAACGTGCGGGCAGCGGAAATACGCTGCCTGAAAAGCGCTCGGACCGCAACAGTACAAAATGGAACATACGCGCCGCGCAATCGCAGCGTTCGATCTACCAGAACGTCGAAGGTTCCGCACCGATCGACGAAACGGGTGAAACCGCCGAGATCGCCTCAAGCGACGATGACGACGATACGCCCCGTTCGGCCGGGCCGGGAGTAAACCAGACGGTCGTTGAGACTTATTTTGGCGCGTCGGATGCAGGGAATTTCAGCGGCGTAAATGTTGCGACGCTTATCCCCGTCGGAGAAAATGCGAGGCTGGTTCTTGCCGGACAGACGGGCATCGGTGACGGGGCTCCGCAGCGACTTGAGTCTAACCTCAAATTCCGCCCGGTACAGGGCCATGATATTCGGCTAAATGCATCGTTCGGACATCTGGGAACGGTCAAGCGTGACCGCGAAGAGGAATCGCTCGGACAAATTTCATTTCAGGCGCTTGATGAGTGGAACGTCCGCGAAGGTGTCATTGTCGTTTTCGGTGTGGATTATTCGCGTTTTGTCGGAGCCGGTGACGATTTCTCGATCAGCCCGCGGCTTGGCCTGCAGTTCGACCTGAATTCAAAGACTCGCGTTCGAAGTGCATTTACGACGCAGACCGAAGAAAGGAATTGGTCGCGAGCAGTCGAGCTTGAAGACGCTCAGGTGATTTTTCGTGAGCCGGTCGCTGTCGAAGATTTCGTAGTCGTCGACGACCGTCCGCTAATGAACAAGAGCCGGCGTTTCGAATTCGGCATCGAACGCGTTTTGGATAACCGCTCCTCGATCGAAGCAAACGCATTTTTCGATACGACGCTCGGACGCGGCGTCGGGCTGATAAACATCCCCTTTAACACACTCGGCAACGACGAATTCAGCGAATTCGTCGGCAATCAACAAGGCAAGGCACAGGGCGTTCGCGTCGTTTACAACCGGCGCCTTAATGGAATATTCAGCACTTCGGCCGGATACTCAGCCGGCAGCGGCCAAAAACTCTCTGCCGAAGCTCTCACGACTCCCGGAAAGATCTTCGAAAGCGGCTTTTTCCAGTCGTTCTTCGGACAGTTGGATGCCGATCTCGCTTCGGGAACAAGCGTCAGGACGGTATTCCGACTCTCACCGCAAGCGACCGTTTTTGCGATCGACCCGTTTCAGGGAAGGCTGGCCATTTATGATCCGAGCCTTAGCGTTCTGGTAACTCAGAGTTTGCCGAACCTGGGCCTTCCGTTCCATGCCCAGGCGATCGTTGATGCCCGCAATCTTTTTGACTTTCAAACAGGCGTTACCGGCGAAGACGGAACGCTGCGTATAAACTCACAGCGCCGGGCATTACGCGGCGGAATTTTAGTCAGGTTTTAAGATCGGCCACCGGTGGTCCCAATGTGTTTGGAACGCCGATTTAACGGCGTCGGAAGGGATCCCAGTGGCAATATTTTTGTCCAAAATCTTGGATATTTAGCGAAAAACTGAATGAAATGCAGGGATTAACTGCGTTTTTATTAATTAGATGCCCTCTGAACGTTGTATTATCAGAGTGTATGGAACAACTTACGGGCATAGCGTATCTGGAACGTGTTTTGCGTCCTTAAAACAACGGAGCAGTTTGCCCGAACGATCGAATGATAGGGAAAGTCTTTACGAGTTGGAGTCTTGTGTGGCTGCTGGCGACCGTTATTTTGGTTGCCGGGGCCGCATTGAATCTTTCTCAACGGGCTTTTCAGAAGCTGCCTCCGACAGACGGCGTTGTATGGTCACAGCGTTCCGACGGCATATATGCCGACAGGGTTTTGCCCGGGTTGGCGGGTGCCCGCGCCGGCCTCGCTGCGGGCGACAAGCTCTTAGGTATTGGGCTCGACGGAAACGACAAGACCGATGAGCTAACGTCCGCGGCCGATGTCCAGATGTATCTGGAAACGGCTGGAGTAGGCGGGAGCCTGACATATCTCTACCAGCGGCCGAGCTACTCATTCAAGGACAACTACTACTACGGCGACCTAAAGAATATTGACGAGGTGGCTCGTTGGACCCCGTCGATCATTTTCCTTACGATCGTCGGAATAATTTGGCTCGGTGTAGGTATTTTCGTCCTGTTCAAGCAGGGCAGCCGTTCACCGTTCGTTCTGCATTTTGCGACGATCTGCCTTTCTGCGTTCGTCTTTCACGCATATAGGCCGATCGGCACAGGCGAGGACTTTGACCTTGCCGTTAATTTGATCGACGATATTGCGTTTGCATTCTTCGTCCCGCTGTTCCTGCATTTCTGCGTTCGTTATCCGGTCAGGAGCAAGGTATTCGACAACCCTCGCTGGAAGACCTATCTTCTTTACGTGCCGGCGACGCTGATCTCGGCGGCGCTTACGTTCTTATCTATCTTTCCGCAGGTCTTTCCTGAATCGTCCCCGTCCGCGTTCATTTCGGCGGCCGTCGGCAGGTATGATCTTTTCGGTACGCTGTACAAGGCGCTTTTTTATCACTTCGTCGGCGGTGTGTCCGCCGGTGCGTGCTTCCTCCTTTGGCGGTTCATCAAAAATAAGCAGCCAATGGTCCGCCAACGTCTGAAATGGGCCATGTGGGGTACGATCGCGGCTGTCGTTCCTATCGCGGCGTTTCAGATCGTCCGCCGTTTTGTCTATATTCCCGAAGACAATTTCGCCACCGCGATAACGACGCTGCCGCTGGCTCTGATCCCTCTCAGCTTCGGCCATTCTGTCGTGCGGTATCGCCTGATGGACGTTGACGTCGTCGTCCGACGCGCGCTCGTTTACGCGATGACGACGCTTGCGATCGCGATGATGATCGGAGCGGTCGCTTTGGGACTGGTATTCCTTGCCGTCGGCAATAATCTTTCGACAACGGAAATAACGCTCCGCGCCGTCATTGCCATCGTTGCTATGGGCGCCATCGTCATGTTGAGCGAGCCGCTGAAGAAATTCCTGCAAGAACGGGCCGACCGCTTCTTCTACGGCGAGCGTTACGATCTGCGCGAGGGCTTGCTCGACTTTGGAAAGACTCTTTCCGCAACGACTGCTATCGGGCCGCTGCTTGTATCGCTTACCGAAAAGCTGCAGCAGGTGCTCGATGTTCAGAAGGTTGCGATCTTTATCGAGGATGAAAATTCGCCCGGTGAGTACAAGATAGGCAGATCCGTCGGACTTAGCGAGACTTATCGTATTCCGCCCGATTTCAGGGCCATGATACGGCAAAAATCTGCTGAAAAAGGTATCGTCCGCGCCGACGAATTCGAAACCCAGGAATCCGACACATCGGTCAACGGAAATGGAAACGGCAACGGACGGCTTGTCGTTCGTCAGGAGCTTCACTACTTCGTGCCTTGCGTAGTACGCAGCAAGATGGTCGCGGTGATCGGGCTCGGGCGTGCCAGCGACGGGTCGCTTTTATCGTCCGAAGACCTCGAGATCCTTCGCACGATCTCAGGCTACATCGCCGTTGCTGTGGAGAACAGCCGGCTTTACCATGAGCAGCAACAGCACGCGGACGAGCTCGCGCTTCTTAAAGAATTTAACGAATCCATCATCGAATCGGTCAACGTCGGCCTGCTTGCCGTTGATGAGAACGGCTGCATCACTCGCTGCAATTCGACGTTCGAGGAGTTGATCGGCGTTAAGCGTGACGATGCGATCGGAAAGTCGGTCAACGACGTTTTTGACGAATCGTTCGCCCTGAATCTAGAGAATATTCTCGGCAAGTCACGCTGGCATCTGACAGAGATCCGCAATGCCTATAAGCTTCATGCGTACGACGCCGCCGGACGCTCGCTCATCCTGAACGTAGCGGTCGCGCCGTTGCGGTCGATCTCGGCACAGCAGACCGGGGCGATAATTGTTCTTGAGAATGTCAGCTCACGCGTTAAGCTCGAGGAATCGCTGCAGCAGAGCGAAAAGCTTTCGAGTATCGGACTTCTCGCCGCCGGCGTCGCCCACGAGGTAAATACGCCGCTGACTGGTGTATCCAGTTATACACAAATGCTGCTCGGGATGATCCCCGAAACGGATCCGAAGCACGCCTTGCTGCAGAAAATGCAGCGCCAGACCGACCGTGCCTCGAACATCGTCGGCAATCTCCTGAATTTTTCGAGGACCGGCAACGCACCGGAATTCGGCGAGATCGACATTAATCGCCTCCTGAACGATACGTTACAGCTTCTCGAACCGCAGCTCAGAAAATCGAACGTCGAAATAATCAAGAATTATTCACCCGTCCCGCCTGTGGTTTCGGGGAACGGCGGCAAGCTGCAGCAGATATTTACGAACCTGATCCTGAATGCCCGCGATGCGATGTTTGGCGGCGGAACCGTTACACTCGAAACCCGGATCGAGGGCGATGAAATTGTCGTTATCGAAGTGTCCGACACGGGCGAAGGAATCCCGGCGGAAAACCTCCAGAAGATATTCGACCCGTTCTTCACGACTAAAGGCGTCGGAAACGGTACCGGCCTCGGGCTAGCCGTCTCATACGGAATCGTGCAGGAACACGCGGGCACGATCGAAGCCTTCAGCGAAAGCGGCAGCGGCACAATGTTCCGGGTTACCTTTCCGCCGGCCCGCGACCGCCGGCAGCGTGCCGTGAGCTAGAGCTGAATTTCAGAACAGATCCTTTTCCCTGGCTGATCTCGCAAAAAACAAAGCCGCTAGAAATGCCACGAACATTATCGCCGCCGCCGCCCAGAATGTCCGGGTAACGGTGGAATTGTCTATTTTATTGTATTGATTGTTGAGCAGGATGCCGCCGATCGTAGGCCCGACCGCGCGGGCAAGGCTTGCCCCGGACTGCATTATGCCGAGAGAACGGCCCTGTTCGCTTTCAGGCGCGATCTTGGAAACGAGGCTTGTTAATGCGGGCGACGACATTGAATTGCCGACAGATAGTACGGCCGCAACCGCCAGCAAACCCAGCAGGCCGCCCGCAGCGGGCCCGACGAACGGAAACAGCAGCAGGCTCGCAGCCATCATTATGCAACCGACAGCCGTCAAAACGGATTCACCAAAACGCTTGACAAGCTTGCTGAACAGTACGCCCTGGGCAATGATCGATAAGAATCCCACATATGCGAACAGATAGCCGTTCTGCTCGGCGTTATACCCGAATCGGAAGGACGTGAACAATACGAAGGCATACGTCATTATCGAAAAGGCCGTCACCAACAGAAAATAAACCAGGTTCACTATCCCGAAATCTCTCTGGCGAAAACTGTCTAGGTATTCCCTCAGCCGGCCCTTGCTTTCACGGACGCGCTGCACCGCCCCGGGTTTGATGGACTCGGGAAGCACGAAATAAAGTGCGACGGCGTTCACAAGCGATAGCGCTGCCGCAAAATAGAACGGAACATGCACGCCGTAGCGGCTCATGATGCCCGCGATCGCCGGGCCGAGTATGAACCCGAGCCCGAATGCGGCGCCGAACAGGCCCATTCCTTTCGCACGGTTCTCACGCGAGGTGACGTCAGCGATATAGGCCTGTGCAGTGGAAATGTTGCCGCCGGTTATTCCGCCGATGATTCGCCCGATAAATACAAGCATCAGCGTGTTCGCGATGCCGATCAGAAAATATCCGACCGCGGAACCGAGCAGGCTTATGAATAGTATCGGCCGGCGCCCATATCTGTCGGACAGCCGCCCGAGTACCGGCGAGAAGAAGAACTGCATCCATGAGTAGATAGAGAACAGCAATCCGATCTCGAACGGCGTGGCGTTGAACGGCGGCGTCTCCGCATAGAACGGCAGGATAGGGATGACCATGCCAAACCCGATCAGGTCGATAAAAACCGTTACGAATATTATAATTAGTGGCGTTGTGAAAAATTTTTCCGGTGCCGCCGCCAGGCCTTCTTCCGTGTTTGGATTTGTATTCATCGAAGTGCAAACGTGGGCCGCAACTGCTCAAACGGTCCGTTTATAGTAAGATATCAAAAAACTACACAATAACATTCCACTGGAGTCAGCAAAACAGAATGCCGATAAAATTCGTTCCAAAGATATTTTTGGTCTTAGCCGCAGCACTAATCTTTACTATGTACCAGGAAACCCCGGCACAGCCGTCGCGTGCAAAGAACGCTAAACAACGTCCCGCCGAATCCGTCCAGGCCGCACCGGACATCAGCTATACCGTATCGATGTCGAAACCGTGGACCCACCTGCTTGAAGTGGAAATGCGTGTAAAGGCCGCGAGCCTTCCGGCAATGACGGAGCTTAAAATGCCGGTATGGACGCCCGGAAGCTATCTGATCCGCGAATATGCCCGCCATGTGCAGGATTTCGCCGTAAAGGACGCGTCGGGCCGCAGCCTGCCATGGACGAAGATAAGCAAGAACACCTGGCAGGTAAACACCGGCGGAGCGAACGAGATAGTTGCAAACTATCGGGTATATTCGAACGAGCTGACGGTCAGGACGAACGAATTGAACGACGAGCACGCATTCTGGAACAATTCCGCACTGCTGCTATTTCCAAAGGACCAATTAAAGGCGCCATCGACCGTGACCGTTAAACCATACGGCAATTGGAAGATCGCCACTGGCTTGCCCGCGGTCGCCGGCCAGGCTAACACCTTCCGCGCAGAAAATTTCGACGTTCTATATGATTCGCCGTTCGAGGTCAGCAATTTCAAGGAGATCTCGTTTACGGTCCAGGGCAAACCGCACCGTTACGTTTTCACCGGCGAAGGCAATTACGACATGAAACGAATCGCCGCCGATACGGCAAAGATCGTCGAAGAATCGTCCAAGATATTCGGCGACCTGCCCTACGACGATTACACGTTCATCGTGAACCTTCGCGGCGGCGGCGGGCTCGAGCACCTGAATTCTACGGCGCTGCAGTGGAACAGGTTCGGCTTTAAGCCCGATTCGCGATACAAAGGGTTTCTCGGCCTTGTCGCCCACGAATTCTTCCACCTGTGGAATGTAAAGCGCATACGCCCGGACGCTCTCGGGCCGTTCGATTACGAGAATGAGAATTACACCAAACTGCTCTGGGTTGCCGAAGGCACGACCGCGTATTACGAAGGCATTCTTCTGCGCCGAGCAGGACTGATCACGGAACGCGAATTTCTCGAGGGGCGGGCAAACGCCATTCAGGCCCTTCAGGCGCGGCCCGGCCGGTTCGAAACTAGCCTGGAAGAGGCCAGTTTCGACGCGTGGATCAAGTATTACCGTCAGGACGAGAACGCCATTAATAACCAGATCTCGTACTACGATAAAGGCGAGATCGTCAATATGATGCTGGACGCAACGATACGTTCCGCTTCGAACGGCGCAAAATCGCTCGACGACGTGCTTCGATACCTTTACGAAGAGTTTGGTAAGAAGAACAGGAATTTCACGCCTGAAGATTTTCAGAAAGCCTCCGAACTTGCCGCCGGACGCAGCCTCGACGATTTCTTCACGAAATATGTTCGCGGCGAAGCGGAGATCGATTACGAAGCGATCCTCGCCGGCGTCGGAATTGCCGTTTCAGCAACTGAGCCGAACAGCGGAAAAGCCTACATCGGAGCCGATCTGGCGGACGATTCCGGCCGCCTTACCGTTCGCTCCATCCCCACCGGTTCGCCCGCCTACGATCAGGGGCTGAACACCGGCGATCAGATCGTCGCTGTCGACGGCTATCGTGCGAGCCAGGCTTTCCTGAACACTTATATCGGCGAACGAAAGCCCGGCGACAAGGTCCGGCTTACCCTTTTCCGATTCGACAAACTTCGCGATATCGAGCTGACGCTTGGCAATAACGTGCGAAAAGATTTCGACCTTTCGCGAAACGAGAATGCGACGGACGAACAGAAACGGCTCTACGCGGATTATCTGCGTCCGAGTGTAAAATAGTGTGGCTATGGCAATTTCTAAGTTCTGTCTGATCTTAGCGGCGGCGATGCTTGTCGCCCTTACGGCATGCAGCGGCGGCGGGCCGCAGAACAGTGCGGGCGGGCCGTCGGCGCTCAAG
The DNA here is from genome assembly GCA_023436495.1 of Acidobacteriota bacterium. Taxonomy (GTDB): domain Bacteria; phylum Acidobacteriota; class Blastocatellia; order Pyrinomonadales; family Pyrinomonadaceae; genus OLB17. The sequence continues at coordinate 21,360 of JAEZIT010000086.1, read as the reverse complement.
GAAGTTCCGGCCGTAAGGCTAAATTTCCGTTACGAGGCCGATGTTCCCGGGCCTGAGAGCGACGGCAAGCCCGTGACCGCGGAGGAACGCAACGCCGCCGTACAGGCCGATTTCGACCAGAACCGGCCGCAGGAGCTTCTCGACAAGACCATAACGTCGCCCGATAAGAAGCGTGTGCTTGCCGTTTATCATCGGGCGGCGGACATACAGGCAGAGTTCCGGCTGGACATGTACACCGTCGATGGCAAGGCGTTGCGAAAGATAACCCCGGACACGATGGCCGTCCATTTTCCGGATTCGATCGTTTGGGCGCCCGATTCTTCGTCGGTTGTGTTCGTCGGGATGGTTCGCGCAGGGCAGGAAGAGCCTGCCGGAACGCAGCCGCTGCCCGAAGCGGCAGTAACGCCGCCGGCGGAACCCGCCGCAAACACGGCAGAGAACGGCGAACCGGGAACCGAGGCGAACACCGACGCAAACGCGGCAGCGGAAACGCCGCCCGCGCCGACGCCGGCGGCCCCGGCCAGCGTGCTTACGTTCCGCACGGAGCAGCTGTACCTTGTCGATGCCGAGGGCGGCGGGTTGAAGCCGCTGACGCAGAACGAAGGGCTTATATATTTTTATTACGTTTGGTCGCCGGACAGCACGGCGTTGGCCGCGCTCGCCGCGACGGTCCGCGAATGGCAGTATCTGCAGTACGAGAATGAAAAGGCCGGTCAGGTGTTCGTGCCGCAGGGCAGGCTCCGACTTGTGGAAAAGAACGGCCGCGAACGGCGACTCGACGATGCTTTGACTCTGGCCTGGCCGGTCTGGTCGCCGGATTCCGCAAAGGTCGCGGCTGCTTATGACAAGCAGATCAGGATCTACGACGCGATCGGCGACAATCCGACGCAGGCCGCGATACCGCTGCGCAATTCACTGCTGTTGTCGTCACAGGCATATGACCGCGGGCAACAGGACGTGCTGCAAGGTACAAACACGAACCCGGAGAATACGAACTCGGCGAATCAGGCCGCAAATGCCTCGCAGCCGGCGGGCACATTGCCGGACGAATCGACGCTCGTTTCGTTCAATCCGATCGTAAAACTCGACTGGACGGCGGACGACATCCTGTATTTCCAGACGGCGTTTGTAAAGAAAATGAAGAACGACGCCGACAGCGTCACAAGCTTTGCCCGATGGCACCGGCTGATCCTGACACCGCAGCCCTCTGCCGCCCGATAAAATTATGAAATTCAATACGATCAGCGAAATTTACGATACCAACGATGTCATTCGCGAACAGTTCAGCTCGGTGATCGGCACGATCACGGATGCGGAAGCGGAAAGCCTGCCCGAGGGCGAGAAGTGGACGATAGCACAGATCGTCGAGCACGTCGCGATGGTCGAAGATTCGATGGCGCGGGTATGCTCGAAACTGCTGTCCAAGGCCAATGCGGCGGGGATGTCTTCGAACGGCAGCGCTGCGCTGTCGGACGAATTCGTCCGCAAGGCGATGGATTATGTTCATATGAAGGTCGAAGCTCCCGCGGTGGTCCAGCCTACCGGCGAACGGCCAATCGCGGAGAGCCTGGCGAAAATGCAGGAGAGCCGCCGACGGATAGACGAGATACGGCCGCTGTTCGAATCGACGAGCGGTACGGAATTCAAGTTTCCGCATCCTTATCTCGGTGAAATGTCGGCACAGGAATGGCTGGCGCTGCTCGGCGGGCACGAGATGCGGCATTTAAAACAGATCGAACGGATACTGGAGTCGGTCCGTAAATAGAAAAAAGCCCCGGCCGCAAGGAGGGCATGCGGCCGGGGTTAATTGTCCAAACAAATGCTCCAAACTTAATCCTGTCCACTACTTTTGAAGCCGTTATTTGGATGTCTTGCTGAATGCGGCAGGTTGCCATCAATTATCACTGCGCTGCCGCCGGCAGGTCGCCGCTCATCCCGAAATACAAAGCCTGGAAAGCTCCGTCCGAAGATCGAAGGATATACCAGACGCCGGTCGACGGCCGGAATACCGCGATGTCGCTCTTGCCGTCGTTGTCATAATTTCCCGCGACGGGCACGTCGCCGTTCATTCCGAACTGCGCACCCTGAAAACCGCCGTCGGTGCTTCGGATCGAGTACCAGATGCCGTTCGAAGGCCTGAACACCGTCATGTCGTGACGTCCGTCGCCGTCGATGTCCGCGCGGACCGGAATATCGCCGTTCATGCCGAACTGTGCGCCGTTGAAATGCCCGTCCGAACTCCGAAGCCAATACCAGACGCCTGTTGACGGGCGAAATACCGCGATGTCGTCGCGTCCGTCGCCGTCCATATCGATCGGCAGCGGCTTGTCGCCGTCCATGCCGAACTGGACGATGGTAAATCCGGTATTATCGCTTCGGTTTACGTACCAGACGCCCGTCGAAGGCCTGAATACCGCGATGTCAAAACGCCCGTCGCCGTCGAAATCGCCGCGGACCGGAACGTCCGTCGCGAACCCGAACTGCAATTCGGTCACGCCCGCGTCCGAACTTCTCTTAATTTGCCAAATACCGAGGCCGCCGATGTTCTTGAACACCGCTGCGTCCGTTTTGCCGTCGCCGTCGTAATCGCCGGAGACAAGCGTGTCGGCCGGGCCGCCGAAGATCTGCGCCGAGAAGCCCGAACCGTTCTGCGTGTACCAGACGGAATTCGACGGGCGGAACACCGCGAGGTCGTTGCTGCCGTCGCCGTCAAAATCACTTTCACCGGAGCGCTGGCGGACCTGTGCGCGGATCTCGCCGTTCGGGTGGTTCGCGCTCGTGATCACTGCCGACCACAATCCGGTGCGGAGCTGCTGCACGTCGGCACCGGTGACATTGATAGTTACACTCGCGAAGTTGCCGTTTGTTCCCCCGATCGCGCCGAAGCTGTGAATCACGGCGGTCGTGCCGACGGTCGTTTCGATACGCGCGCCCGTCTGCGTGCTGCTTAGGTTATGAAACTCGCCGAAGATGGTCGCCTGTGTTTCGGCGGCGTTCAGCGTGATCTTAAATTCGCCGGTCGCGCTGGTCGTTACGGGCGGCGTCATTCCGGCTCCGGTCAGGTTGGCTTCGAACGAGCGGCCGAGCGTCGGTGCCGGTGTTCCGCCGGGCGACGGCGTCGGCGTTGGCGAAGTCGATCCGCCGAATACGCCGGAGAGGATCGTCGCGCTGCCGCTGCGTATCGCTATCGTCGAACCGGCGATGACGGCCGGGACGGTCTGTCCGTTGTCCGAACGCAGACGCAGGCGTCCTTCGCCGCCGCTCTCGAGCGTCATCGTGCCGGCCGCCGTATTGTTGACGAACACGCTGAGCGGTGTGCCGATCGGCAGATTCACCTGGCGCGTCCGTACTTCCAATTCGGTGCGGCTGCTGTGGATCTCGAACTCCGCAAATCCCGAAGGCAGCACGCCGTTGACCGTTCCGCCGGTGAGAGCCGCGAACAGCGAACTCTCATTCGGCGAGCCGGTCGGGCTCGGTGAGGGCGACCCAGTTGGTGAAGCTGTCGGAGAAGCGGTCGGAGAACTCGTCGGCGAAGCGGTCGGCGTTGGATTCGTGCCGCCGCCGTTCAGTGTGCCGGAAACGAGCAGCGTTCCGCCGTTTCGGACCTCGACGGTCGAACCGTCGTTCGTTACCGGAACGTTCTGGCCGTCCTCGGTACGCAGTTTCAGTCGGCCGCGCCGGTCTGCGGCGAGGATTATCTGGCCGATCGTGTTGCCGTCAACGACCGCATCCAGCGGTGTGCCGGCAGCAAGATTGACGTCCTCGATCTCGACCTCGATCTCGCGATGGCCGTTCGCGTAAAGCTGGTATTCCGCATTGCCGTGCGGGTTGATGCTGCCCGTCGGCGACACGAGGTTCGCCGTCCTGACCAGGATCGGCACGCCGCCGGCCGTTTGCGCGTCGCCCGTGACGAACGGAATGGCGAGCCACGCGCTCAACGCCAGCACGACCACCGCGATCTTTCCTGAATGCCTGTTTCTGTTTATCGAATTCATTTGACTTACCTTCCTGTTAGATTTCGTTTCCTCATCGCCGCCTGAGTTATGCGGCCCGAAGCCGGGATCGACATACGGACAGTGCTCCGCGCGGAACGAAAAAGACATACAAAATTGAAAATAAACGGAAAAATGACGGCAGAGACCGGCTTTGGGCGGGTTTATAAAGGTTTTTTCGACTGAGGAAAAGGTTTTTTCACTCCGGGAAAACATTTCCCGACGCCGGGAAAGTGTTTCCCGAACTCGGGAGATCATTTCCCGTAGCCGGGAGAAAGTTTTCCGAAGCCGGGAAAGTGTTTCCCGAAGCCGGGAGAATATTTCCCGAACTCGGGAGAATATTTCCCGAACTCGGGAGAATGTTTCCTGGCGTGCGGAAAAGATTTTCTCAACGCGTGAGAAAGTTTCACGACTGCGTGAGAATGTTTCACGACTCCGGGAAAATGTTTTTACAACTGCGGAATAGAGTTGTGCGGCGGAGTTATTCCGGGCATGTCCGGCGCGGAGCGTAGCAGGGCGTCGATGACGTCAGCGCGCACATAGCATCGACCCTGGAGGTTTCCATCCTGATGTTTCGCGAAGTTACGCTGCATTCCCAGGGGAATCCGGCTTCTTCGATGCGTTCGACGAGCGTAACGAGCGGCATTGCGGGATTTGCCGACCGCACCAACGCCGCGATCCCTGCGACGATCGGCGCCGACATCGACGTGCCCGACCAGACGCCGTAACGCCCGCCGGGGATGGCGCTCACGATCTCTTCGCCCGGCGCGACCGTGCGGACCCATCGGTCAACGCCCCGATCGACCACGTCGGCCATCGTGGAAAATGCCGCGAGGCGGTCGGACCGCGTGCTCGCCCCGACGCTGAGCAGGTTGTCGTCGATATCGTTCTCGCCGCCGCGTTCCGCCGCCGGATACACGCGCGCCGATCCGTTGCCGATCTCGCCGCCGTTGCCCGCCGCCGCCACGATCAGAAGGCGTTTATCGTCAAATTCGGGAAATAACTGCTCGCCCGGCACCACCACATCGTCGCAGCCGTTGAACAGGTCGTGAAGGAAAGTATTGCTCTCGGCCGAAAGGTTCGGCGGATAACCGAAGCTCATGTTAATGATCGTAGCGCCGTTCTGCGCGGCCCAGATCATCGCGTCCTTTATGCGCCAGAGCTCGCCTTCGCCGTTCTGGTCGAGCACGCGGATCGGCATAATCTTCGCATTCGGCGCCGTCAGCGCAATAATGCCCGCAACGTGCGTCCCGTGGCCGTAAACCGGGTTCGTGCGTAGCGTGCCGACCTCGCTCGGGTCGTCATCGCCGTCCACGAGGTCCTTCCCCTGCACGAGCCTGCCCGCAAACGCAGGATGGCTCAGGTCGATGCCCGTGTCGAGCACCGCGATCGTAACAATCTGCCCGGTCGAGACCGAATGCGCCTGCGGAAGATTGATCAGGTACGGAAAATACTGCTTGCCGTAGCCTTTCGAGCTTGCGCCGATCGCCCACGAACGCCCGATCGCCCACGAACGGCCGCTCGTCCACGCTAGGCCGCTGCGTTCGACAACGCTGAGACGGCGGTTCGTGTCGCGCTGGAGAATGCGGTTGTCGCCCGCCATCAGCGCCGCGACCTCGCACGGCGTTTTGGGATTGTCGTCGCGAATGCGCATCCGGTACGTCGGCGGCGTCCCGACCGAATCGATCGGCACCGGTTCGAGCCCGTAAGCGGCCGCGACCGCCGGAAGATCGCTCTGAACGTTCAAGTCGATCAATATCTGCTTCGGAACCGCATCGCACACGGCCTGGCCATAGCCGAATGCCGAAAAAACTAACGCCAGAACCGCGGCGAAACTCGCTCTCAACAAAACATTTCTACGATCAGTGCTCATATTTACAACAATTCCTGATGCACAGTGCGCGCGATGATACCAAAAAGACAGTGTGCGAAAAAACATTTTATCGCCCGATGACCGCGAACGGCGACCAATAATACGGATGTTCTCCGCGTTCGATAAATTTTAACTGCGCCGCCCGCAGAGCTTCGGCCGCGCCCTTGCCGCCGGCGATCTCCGCGTACATCGCCTTCATAACGTCCACGGCCGCGTCGTCATTCACGGTCCATAACGTCACCAGCAGCGACGATGCCCCGGCCGAGAGAAAACCGCCCGCGAGGCCCACGATCTCGTCGCCGCCGTAGATCTTATTCAGGCCCGTCTCGCACGCGCTCAGCGTGACGAGGCTCGCCCGTATCGGCTGAGCGTAAATATCGCGTGCGGTGATCCAGCCGTCCGCCATGTGGAGGCTCGAAAACATCGGGTCGTCCGCGCGGAAACGTCCGTGGCAGGCAAGATGGATAATGTCGGACGTGCCGGCGTTCGCTGCGTACGCGGAAAACGTAGCGTCTTCTCCGTCGAAAACCACCGCGTTCGGCAGCACGCGTCTCAGCTCATCGATCTCGCGGCCGACCTGCGGAATATTGTCGTCCGCGTGTCCGATCAATAATGTACTGTTTGCGGGCCTTCGCCGCCGCTTATCCAGCCTTTCCCACACCGCCGCGCTGGGCGAATAACTAACGGTGTGAGACGCCGCCACGTACTCGTCGCCGTCGTGCAAAGCGTGGAACGGCACATAATACAGCGACGAAACCGGTACGATCGTCAGATGCGGCGGCGTCAGCAAATGCCGGATCGGCCGCAGCAACTTGTCGTACAACCGCTGCAAATACACGTCGGCGCGGCGCTTTAGCTCCGGGATCAGCGGCGTTAGATGATCACCGCCCATCCGCATCGAACCGAATTGAAACCGCAGCCCTTCCAGCAGTTCGTCGACCTCCGCTGACATGGCAAGGTCGGCGGCAAATTCCGTCCCGCCGGCGTCAATGACGAACGCAGAATACCGGCCGTCGAGCTTTACGAATTCCACCAGCGTCCTGCCGCGCAAGCGCTTTCTCAACGATCCCAGCTTAAACGCGTGGTCGGCGGCCTCTGCGCTTTGCAGCGTGCTCTGCATCCGACGCGTGATCGATGCGATCTTTTTCTCGTACCGGCGTGCTTCGGCGAGCAGCTTACGCAGGTCGCCCCCATCGCGGTCGATGCGGTTATAGATCCAATTCAGCCGCTCTCTCACCGCCGTTAGTTCGTCCGTCATAACCGGGCCGCCATCAGCATTTGCCGCGATCGATTCCAGCAGAACACGCGAACGCCCGCGCTCGATGGTCTCGAACGCCTCGTCGATACGGCCGTCGGCGATCAGCAATTTGGCCAGGTTTTCGTACGGTTCGGTCTTGTCCGCAGCAAATGCGATGCGAAATTCCTCGCCCGCCAGCGGCGCCCGCAGGTTTTCGATCAGCCGTATCGATTCGCGGAAATACCGCTCGGCGACCCGCGGCCTGCCGTTCGCGGCTGTGGTTTTGCCCAGGGAATTCAGCGCAGCGAGTTCGATGTTCATCTGCTCGAATCTATGCGCGTCACCAATAACGGTGAGAAGCAATTGCTCCGCTGCGACCGGTTCTCCCAGACTCCGCACAGACTCTGCTTTCAGAAATTCAGCGGCAAGCCGAAGCCGGACGTTCTCGCTCTTCGCCAGGATCTTTGCCGCCGTCTCAGCGGCCGATCTCGCCTCGCCCGCGCGTCCGGCCGAAAGTTCGAGCTTTGCTTCAGCGATCTTCACGGACGCCGAGCCGTCAGGGTTTCTTTCCGCCCGGTACAGCTCTGCCGCACGACGCAGCTGCGCGCGGGCCTGTTTAGTATTTCCCGCCGAAAGAGCCGCACGTCCGAAATTCGCCCTCGCGCGTGCTTCTTCCGCACGCATCCTCAATCGCGACAGCGCCGGGGCTACTCGGCCGTAGATCTCACAAGCCTCGTTGGGCATATTCATATCCGCGTAAATGTCCGCGATCTCGAGTTCGGCGACCGCCCGCTGGTGCGGCATCTTCAGCCGCTCGTATTTCTGACGCGAGGTTTCCAGATAGCGCAGAGCATCGGCGTATCTTCCGCGATACAGCGCCAGGTTCCCCATGCTGGCTTCGATCTCGGCCTCGGTTACCGTCATTTTCGCGGACCGCGCGCCGGCAAGGGCTTTCTCGAAAAAGTGCTCGGACCGTTCGAAATCGTTCAGCTCGGCATAAGTGTTCGCGAGCCCGTTTTCCGCCATCGTCCGCCATTCCGCCTCGCCCGTCCGTTCGAATCGCCGGAGCGCCGCTTCGCAATACGCCTCCGCCTCGCGATGCATTCCGCGGCGCGAAAAGATATTGCTCAAGTTCATCTCGATCTTTCCGGCGGCAAGTTCGTCGCCCGCTTTGACGAACACGGCACGCGCCGCCTTTCCAGCGCGGACAGCTTCGTCATACCGCCCGAGCATTGCCAGCGCGATCAATTTCGCGACGCGCGTCTGTGCGCCGTCCGTACGCTTTCGAATCCCGGAAAATATCTCATTCGCCGCATCGAGGTCGGCGACCGCGCTTTCAAGCTTTCCTTTTGTAATGTTTGCGATGCCGGAAACCCAGCGCGCCAGCGCCTGGGTCTCGGTGTCGTTCGACACTTCGGAAAGTTCGTTCAGGGCCGCGGCTGCCCGCTGTGCCTTCGTCGGTTCAGAAGACCAGGCGGCATAGCAAATGTCTTTGATATCGCGTGCAAGACGGCTGTCCGCGATCGCCCTTTCGCGTGCCAAAAGGCGCTGCCGTTCCAAACGGCCGCGGGCTGAGATGAGTTTTGCCGCGAGTTCGCGTCGCTGCATATCGTACCGGCATTATAAACGACAAAAGGCGGAAAGCCGTCGTGCAGCCTCCCGCCTTTTGTTTCCTCTTGCTTTCCCGACTTGAGGAACGTTATTTTCCGAAATTCAGATCTTCGATCTCGATTACCGCGTCTCCGGTCGTTAACGTAATTATATAAGTTCCGGGAGCCGCGGCCTCGATAGTAAATTCTCCGAGCTCGTTAGCCTTCGCGGTGTAATTTTCCGTTTCGCTTCTTAGTTCGATCGTGCTTTCTGCATCAATTGTGCCGATCACCTGGCCGCGGACCGATCGCTTTTTCGCCGAACCGCTAATGCGCAGTTCGATCATCAGGCTGCCCGCGTTGAACAGCATCTGCCGCTCGGTGCCCGCCCCGGAGCGTTCTCCGAACGCTGCCTTTCCTGGCGAAAGGTCTATTTTCAGGATAGCCTTTATTCGCTGCAGCGCCGACGCTTTCGGCACGGCCGCACGCGTTGCGAATAGATTCTTGGCCCATTTGATCGAGTCCGCCGGAGCGTCAACGGATTTGTCGGACTGCATCCGGCTGACCAAATGTTCGTAAATTTTGTCCGAAGTGCTCATATTCTTGGATCGCTCTACCGCTTCCATTCAAACAGTGCCGGTTATTCTCGCAAAAAGACACCGCAATATTATTTTCCAAGGATCTTCGCGAGTTTTTTCAGGCATCGCGATCGCAGCGGGCTGATGCTTGTTTCGCCAACGCCGATCGCCGCGGCCACCTCTGCGTAACTCGCCGGGGTCTCGCGTAAATAGATCAGGGATAATATTTTGCGGCAGCGTTCCTCCAATTTCTGTAACGCCGTTCGGATAACGTGCTGCTCTTCCAATTCGATCAGAACGTCGTCCGCCAGCGGCGAGCGGTCCGGCAGCGCGGCGATCTCCTTTTCCATTTCCTCGTCCGAGGCAGGGGAATACAGGCCTTTCTCGCCGCGGACAATGCTCCAGGTTTTGAATTTTGCCGTGGTCACCATCCACGAACGCACCTTCTCCGGCTGTTCTATGTCGTCGAGCTTTTGAAAGATAGTCAGAAATACCTCTTGAAAAACGTCGGAACACTGCTCATCGCTGAGTCCCGCACGCCTCGGTACCGCGTAGATCAATCGCTGGTAGCGGTCGACCAGTTCGTTCCAGGCCGATTCGTCACCGCTACGGCAGCGCCTGATCAGAGCGGCATCCGAACTTTCCTGGTTGCCGGCGGAAAATGCAATATTGGTCTTTTCGGGAAAATGGTCGTTCACACAGCTTTTGATTCTTAAGCATACAGCTTCAAATGGCAAGCGGTGCAAAAATGAGCGTGCGGTTTAACTCTCATAGCAGTTATGCGATAATCTTTCCTGCTTGCATGTATAAGGAAAACTGAACATGCGACTCAATTTTGTATGGATAAGTTTCTTGTTCGAGGCGGCAAGCCGCTTCATGGAAAAATAGAGATCAGCGGCGCGAAAAACTCGGCGCTGCCGTGTCTTGCCGCATCGCTCCTGACCTCGGAAACCGTTATTCTCCATAACGTTCCGTACGTCAAAGACCTTATTACACAGAGGCGCCTGCTGGAAGACCTAGGGGCGACCGTTTTGACGCCCGAACTTCGCACTCACAAGGTCACGGCTAATAATATTCAGGTCTTCGAAGCTCCATATCATCTCGTAAAAACGATGCGTGCCAGCGTGCTCGCGCTCGGTCCGCTTCTCGCTCGCTTTGGTAAAGCAAAGGTCAGCCTGCCGGGTGGCTGCGCCATCGGCACACGCCCGATCGACCTGCATCTGAAGGCCTTTGAAACACTCGGCGCCCGCGTTTCGCTTGAATCAGGCGATGTGGTGGCGACGGCCCCGAACGGCCGCCTTAAGGGTGCGGACGTCGATTTTGAAAAGGTTACCGTTACCGGGACCGAGAACGTAATGATGGCGGCGGCGCTCGCCAAAGGACGTACGGTGATCCGGAACGCGGCGATGGAACCCGAGATCGAAGATCTCGCCGATCTGCTCAACAAAATGGGCGCGCGCATACGCGGCGCCGGAACACACGAGATCGAGATCGACGGTGTCGAACACCTTGGCGGAGCCGAACATACGATCATTCCCGACCGTATCGAAACGGGCACGTTCATTGTCGCCGCGGCGATCACGGGCGGTGAACTTGAAATAAAAGGCTGCAGGCCCGACCACATAAAAGCGGTCATCGAAAAGCTTTGCGAAGCCGGTGTCGAGATCGAAGAGCTAAACCCGAGCACGCTGCTCGCCAGACGCGGGAAAAACGGGCTTGTCGCGCGTGATGTTACCACGGAGCCGCACCCGCATTTTCCCACGGATATGCAGGCGCAATATATGGCTTTAATGACCCAAGCCGAAGGAGTTTCCACCGTAACCGAAACCATATTCGAGAATAGGTTCATGCATGCGTCGGAGCTTATCCGCCTCGGGGCAAATATCCAGATCTCCGGCAACCATGCGGTCGTTCGTGGCCCGACGCCGCTAACCGGCGCGCCTATCCTTGCTTCGGACCTGCGGGCGTCGGCTTCGCTCGTGCTTGCTGCGTTGTGCGCCGGCGGCGAAACGCTGATCGACCGGGTTTATCATATCGATCGCGGCTACGAGACCATTGTTCGGAAGCTGCGTGCTGTCGGAGCGGATATTGAGCGTCTTACCGAAGGCCTCGCGATCGCCGCTGAGGCAACGGACGCCGCCTAAAGCATTGCCGCGTTTAACAAATCACGGCCGTTTATGATTTAATTATCGAATCCGTTATGACCAGGGAAGATTGCCTTTTTTGCAAGATAGTTGCGGGTGAAATACCGTCATCCAAGCTTTATGAGGACGATCGGTGTTTTGCGTTCAACGATATAAGTCCGCAGGCGCCGACACATGTGCTGGTAGTGCCGCGAGAGCATGTCGATTCGCTCGATACCGCACGCGAAGGCAACAAGGAACTACTCGGGCATTTGCTGCTGACCGCGGCCGAAATAGCACGGGAAAAAGGGTTTTCGGACGACGGCTACCGCGTCGTGATAAATACGAACGCCGATGGCGGACAAACGGTCTTTCATCTTCACGTCCACCTGCTCGGCGGCCGGCCGTTCGTCTTTCCTCCGGGATAGGCCGCGGATCCGTGGGTTTCAGACATATGAAGGTTTCACTAAGTGCGGCAATCCTGTTGTTTGCCGTTTTTTGTTCAGGATGCACCGGCGACGGTGATTCGAACGCGAACGTTTCGAATACGGCCGCGGATGCCGCGAATACAGCTGCGGCGCCGTCCGAGATAACGGACGCGAACGCCGCCTTGGCGGAAGGCATCAGGCTGCTCGACGTAAACCAGACCGAGCAGGCTGTCGAGGTACTAAAGCGGGCGACCGAACTCGACCCCGACCTTGCCGAAGCGTATTTTCGGCTCGGTATCGCCTATTCGCTGATCGAGGCTGAAAACGAATCAAACGCCGTCGTCGAAGAGACGCCAACGCCCGATCCGAAACAGAAAAAGCCAAAAGAAATAAAGTCCGCTTCCGACAAGGCATTCGAACAGGCGGTGAAAGCCTATAAAAAACATCTCGAAAAGAACCCCGACGACGATGCGGCCTACTACAACATGGGGCGCGCCTACAACAAGCTAAACGAAGACGAAGACGCCGCACGGGCGCTTCGCGAAGCGGTAAAGCTCAAGCCCGAAGATACCGAATACCAGACCGAGCTTGGCGCTATATATATCAAGCTGGCTAAATACCACGAAGCGGTTTCGGCACTAAGAAAGGCAGTGGACCTCGATTCTGAAAATATCGAGGCACAGGAACTTCTCGATAAGGCCGAAGCGGGCAAAAGGCGTATCGATTTCGCCGCACCGAAAAAGGATGACAAGCGTTCCGAACGTGATACGAAAGAGAATTTCGACGAAGAGGCAGGCGAGGAAAAGTCCGAAGAGGATGTGAAGCCGTCCGCGTCCGAGAAAAAACCGGCGGCTGACAGTAAAAAGAACACTCCCCCGGCCAACAAACAGTAAGCCTTGGCATCCATTTTGCCTCAAGAAAATCGAAATTCGCCCGCCTGTACGTATTTGTTTCAGCCGGGAAATAAGATGGACGAGGTTTCAATGGAGGGTGCAAAAAAGGTTCTAGTCGTTGAAGACTATGAAGATAGCCGCGAATTTATGCGGTGTCTGCTTGAAAGTTTTGGGTATGAGGTTGTTGTAGCAGCGGACGGTTTTGAGGCACTGCGTGTGGCTTCTGAACAGTCTCCTGACCTCATTTTTATGGATATTTCTATGCCGCATATGGATGGGCTGACCGCTACCCGCGAGATCCGTCGGCATAAAGGACTCGAAAAAACGCCGATCATTGCGATAACCGCGCACGACGATTCTTATCATTCAAAAGTGATCGACGCCGGGTGTAATGACGTGCTGAACAAGCCGCTCGATTTCGATGAACTCACTCCTGTTCTGAATCAATATCTCGCAGTTTGACCTAAATCGACATGTCATAACGCCAGTTTACGTGGTTCAAAAGTGAACACGCACAGGCGTTCGTGTGTCAACTTGACATTATTCTGCTTAACCGACACATTAGCTAATGAGCCTCGGTGCTGCCGGGTTCGTTTGCTGAGATGAAGATCGAATTCGAGACCCCGGCGGCTCTTTCGCTTGAGCGCAGGGCAAAAATGCAGGACGCTCGCGAAGCTATCATTGAGAGGCTCGCGCATGATCTGCCGACAAACATTGACCTCGAACGTTTTTTGAACGTCGTCGTCTCGGAGATCGGCAGAATGATGCACGCCGATCGGTGCGACCTGCTTCAGCTTACTCCGGGCAAAGAACTTAAGATCAGCCACGAATGGCGCCAGGACAAAAAGGTCCCGAAAAGCGCCGGCACCAAGTTCCCATTCGGCCTCGACAAACTACAGGAACACTTCGATCTCTCGCGGCCCATTCGCATTAACGACACCGGACGGGTAAAAGACCCGACGGTAAAATTCTTTGCCAAGGCGCTGAAAACGCGGTCGCTGCTCGTCATCCCGATCGTCCTAAAGGGTGAAGTTCTCGGGCTTCTCGGCCTGCACGACACGAATTCGCCGCGAGAATGGCTCGACGAAGAGGTCGCCTTTCTCGAATCGATCGCGCACCAGCTCGCCATCGGCTATCAATACACCAGTCTTTACGTCGCTCAGGAACAGGAATCCAAGCGGACGAACGCCTTGCTTGAGATCGCCAATACGCTGAATTCACACTCTGATTTCAAGGAGGTATCGGCACGCGTTCTCGAACGGGCAGTTGAGCTCGTCGGCGCCGATTACGCGGCCCTCGGCGTGCTCGACCAGGCCGGTAAAAAGATCTCGCTCGCCTCGTTCAAGGCCGCCGAAGGAATTAAGCCGAGCCGCGTTTTGCGTATGATCGAGGAGCACGGAAAATCGCTGGCCGTTGATTCGTTCGCGGCGCTCGGTGACCTGCTTCGTGACGGCAAAACGCTTCAGTTAAAGGATTCACAGCTTCCGCTGACGATCCGGCTCATATTTAACACCCAGCTCGGCGGCAAAGCGGCGCTCGTCGCTCCGGTCCGGGTCGGCGGCCAGGCGTTCGGCCTACTCGGCTTTGTTTGGGGCAAGGAAAGTGAGTTCGGCCAGCATGATATTGCCCTCGTCGAAGGTATCGCAGACCAGATAGGCACCGCGCTTGAACGCGACCAGCTCTCCGCCGAGGTCATGCGCCTAAAAAGCGAACTGCACCAGCGGCAAAGCGCCATTATCGGGCAGGCGGCGTCGATCCGCCGCGCCATCGAACTTGCGATAAATGTTGCAGATACAAACACATCGGTGCTGATCGAAGGCGAATCGGGCACGGGCAAGGAACTGCTGGCGAATCTAATCCATTACAATTCCGGACGCGGCGGCGGACCGTACGTCAAGATAAATTGCGGCGCAATTCCGGAAACGCTTCTCGAATCCGAACTGTTCGGCCATGAAAAAGGGGCGTTCACAGATGCCCGCTCTCAGCGGCTCGGCCGATTTGAAGAGTCCGACGGCGGCACGCTTTTTCTTGACGAGATCGGCGAGATGCCGCTGCAGGCACAGGTCAAGCTGCTTCGCGTTCTGCAGGATGGCGAACTTACCCGCATCGGCGGAAACGCCGTGATCAAAACCGACGTGCGTGTGATCGCCGCGACAAACGTCGATCTCGAACAAGCCGTCGAAGACGGACGTTTTCGAAAGGACCTGTTTTATCGTCTGTCGGTATTCCCCATATCGCTGCCGCCGCTTCGCGAACGTATCGAAGACATTCATCTTCTCGTCTTCCATTTCTTGGAGACATATAAGGAGAAGACCGGACGTTTCGTTTCCGGTATTTCCAAAGAGGCGATGCGTGCACTTGTAAATTACGAATGGCCGGGCAACGTCCGCGAACTCGAAAACGCGATCGAACGCTCTGTGATCATTGCCTCCGGCAGGCAGATCGAGCTCGACGACCTGCCCGAAGCCATTAGCAAACGCGCCTTCGAGGCATTCGCGCAGGCACGTCAGGAAAGGGCGCGCGCCGCCGGCGAAGGCCGTTCGATCGGAATCGAGATCGCCTTGCCCGCTTCGATGGACGAGATCGAACGCCAGGTGATCGAGGCGACGCTCGATTATACCGAGGGCGATAAATCGCGGGCGTCTGAGCTGCTAAACATTGGCCGCAGAACACTATATCGAAAGCTTGAACAGTTCGAGAACGGCAATCGCTGACATGTGTCGAAACAAAATGGGTTTGCAAGCGGGTTGCGTGATTATGTATCCTTTAATCTAGGTTTTCTGGAGCTATATGAGCGTTGCTTCCGTAGATGTTCAACCGCTGGCAGTGGACGTGGCTTGTTCGAACGACAAACTGCACGTCACGCTTGCCGACGGCCGCGAGATCGCCGTCCCGCTCGAATGGTTCCCGCGTCTCGAGGACGCATCGCCGAAGATCCGTAAAAATTGGCGGCTTATCGGCGGCGGGCTCGGCATTCATTGGGAAACTATCGACGAAGACATCTCCGTCGAAAGCCTGCTTCGCCTGCGATAACCAAACCTCAACAGCGTTTTCCTGCATTCGTGTTAAAATTTCCGGCGTAATCGTATGGATATTATTCTCGGCACGGCCGGCCATATCGACCATGGAAAAACTGCGCTTATACGTGCGCTGACCGGCGTCGATGCCGATCGGCTGCCCGAAGAAAAGCAGCGCGGCATCACCATCGACCTCGGCTTTGCCGAACTCGAATTCGGCGGCCTTCATATCGGTTTCATAGACGTTCCCGGACACGAACGATTCGTAAAGAACATGCTTGCCGGCGCAAGCGGCATCGACGCCGTTATGCTGATAATCGCCGCCGACGAAGGCGTAATGCCGCAGACGCGTGAACATTTTGAGATCTGCCGCCTGCTTGGCATCAGGCATGGGGTCATCGTCCTTACAAAATCGGACCTCGTTGACGCGGAAATGCTCGAGCTTGCCGAACTCGACGCGGCCGGCCTCACTGAAGGCTCGTTTCTCGCAGACGCGCCGATCGTCTCCGTGAGCGCGACAACCGGCGAGGGGCTCGATGTCCTGAAGGAAAGACTTGTCGAAATTTCCAAACGGCTGCCGGCGAGAAATTCCCGAAACGTCCCGCGGTTACAGATCGACCGCAGCTTTTCTGTAAAAGGCTTCGGTGCCGTCGTCACGGGCACGGTCACGGCCGGCCGTTTGGCCGAAGGCGGGGAAGCAGAGATACTTCCCGCGGCACGGCCCGTCCGGCTTCGCGGATTGCAAACGCACGGAAGGCATACAAAAGAGGTCCACGCCGGTATGCGCGCGGCGGCAAACCTCGGCGGTATCGACCATGCCGACATCTCTCGTGGAATGACCCTCGCGGAAAAAGGCGTGCTTCGCCCGACACAGTTGATCGACGCCGAGGCCGAAGCGCTTCGTGACGCGCGTCCTCTTCGCTCGCGGCAGCGCGTCCGCCTTCACATAGGTTCGGCAGAGGTCCTTGCCCGCTTGCTGGTACTGAACGACGCGGGCGAGATCGCGCCTGGTGAAACAGGGTTTCTACAGTTTCGGCTCGAATCGCCGGTTGTTGCGCTCGCCGGCGACCGTTTTGTAATCCGCAGCTATTCGCCGCAAGCGACGATCGCGGGCGGCCGCATACTGCATCCCGCACCGTCGCGGCACAAGCGGCGCGGCGCGGCGGCGGCTGAGAACTTCCTTAGAAAACTAGCCGACGCGGAAACGGACTCGGAAAGGATAAGGCTTTACATCGAAAACGCAGGCGATCACGGGCTTGATATTACCGACATTCAGGCGATAACAGGGCTGAACCGCCAAACCGCCGCGGCTGCCGTCGAAGAGGTCGCAGGCGCCGGAATTGCCGTCGATGCCGAAGGCGTCTTGGTAACAAATACTATATTCGAACGCCTGAGCTCGACAATGCTGGCGACGGTCGAGGATCATCATAAAAAAGATCCGCTGGCTCGCGGCATCTCACGCGAGACATTGCGCGAACGCGTGTTTCGTTTTGTCCGACCCGAGATCTTCCGCACCGTTACGGCCAAACTCGAACAAATCGGCGCGATCGTCTCCGAACAAGACGTTTTCCGGGCCGCCGCGCACACTGCGGAGCTAACGCCGCGGGAACAGGCCGTCACGGCGCACATCGTCGCGGCATACGTCGCCGCCGGCATTCAGCCGCCGAAAACCGACGACCTGATCGCCGAGACGTCGTCTGCCGCCGGTGCTTCGACACAGGAAACACGCCGGCTGCTGCAGCATCTGGTTAATAAGGGCGAGATCATAAAAGTTACGGAAGATTTCTATTTCGCCGCGCCGGTGCTCGGCGACTTGGCCGCACGGCTTCGGCAATATGCGGATGGAACTCCCGACCGGCTTATCGACGTGCCGAAATTCAAAGACATCGCGGGCGTTTCGCGAAAATTCGCGATCCCGCTGCTCGAATATTTCGACCGCGAAAAGGTCACGATCCGCGCCGGCGACAAACGGGTGATCCGTAAATAACAAATGCGAAAATTTCTGACGGCCAAATGGCACGATCTGCTGATGGCAAATTACGAGGTCGACCCGGCGGCGCTCGCACCGCTCGTCCCGGCCGGGATCGAGCTCGATCTGCACGACGGCCGGTGTTTTGTCAGCCTTGTCGCCTTCATGTTCCTGGACACACGCGTCCTCGGCCTCTCCGTGCCGTTTCACATCAATTTCGAAGAAGTAAATCTGAGGTTTTACGTTAAACACAAGGCCGGTGACGAACTCCGCCGCGGTGTTGTCTTCGTCAAGGAGATCGTTCCGCGTTCCGCGATCGCCTGGGTGGCGCGGACATTTTACGGCGAACCGTACGAGGCATGGAGTATGAGCAATTCGCGCACGCCGGGGCACGTTTCGTACACATGGCAAAAACGCGGGCTTACGAACAGCATTACCGCCGACGTCGGCGAAAACCTCGGCGTACCGTCCGCCGGCTCGCACGGCGAATTCATAATCGAACATTATTGGGGCTACACGAAACGCGGCACGGCGCGCACTGACGAATACAAGGTCGAACACCCGAAATGGGAGCTCTTCTCGGTCGATTCGGCCGCGATCGAGGTGGACTTCGCCGCAACATACGGGAGCGGTTTCGGATTCCTGAACGCCCAAGAGCCTTACTCCGTGCTGCTTGCAAAAGGATCTGAGATTTCGGTGTTCAAAGGCAAAATGCTCAGCGTTTCTTCGAGCCATCCCGTCGGCATTCGGGCAGATCGCTAATAACGATAAACGAATATAGAATTACAGCACGCTACGAACATTGTCGGCTTGCTCCTACGGTCGCTTTCGTTGAAAATCCATCTATGATCATCGGCATTGTTGCGGTTGCGAAAAATCTGGCGATCGGCAAAGACGGGAAATTGCCCTGGCATTATTCGTCCGATCTGAAATTCTTTAAGGAAACCACGTTCGGAAATGCCGTCGTTATGGGCATCAATACCTGGCACGCCATCGGCCGCCCGCTGCCCGGCAGGCTGAATATTGTCCTTAGCCGAACTGCGACGGTCGATCCGCGGCCTGACGTCCTGCTTATGCGCGGCAGCGACGAAGTGCTGTCGCTTGGAAAGTACCTGAAGGGCGATATCTACGTCATCGGCGGCGCCCGCACTTATGAGAGCTTTGCCGGCGCGATCGACCGCTGGATCGTAACCGAAATTCCCGAAACCGTTCCCGACGCTGACGCCTTTATGCCCGTCGGCTTCCTGGACGGATTCGACGCCGCGGAATCGCGAACTCTGGACGGCGGGCTCGTCGTAAAATATTTTCAAAGATCGTCCGCCATTGCGGTATGATTGCTCAAGGCCAAAACTAAAGGAGGCGCACGCTTATGATGGGCGGAAGGTCCTGGGATGATTGGATCGAAGAATATGCCGAGAGTCATCAGCATCCGATCAATCGGCTGACGCATTCATTCGGCATTCCGATGATCGCCGTTTCGATCCTGCTGGTTCCCGTTTCTTTCTTCGCGGGCGGTATGTGGCGGATCGCGCTCGGGCTGTTCGTGATCGGTTGGGTGCTGCAGTTCATCGGGCATTACTTCGAAGGCAAACCGCCGGAATTCTTCAAGGATTGGCGGTTCCTATTCGTCGGGCTTCGATGGTGGTTCAAAAAGGTCCTCGGCGTACAGCGGTAGCCGCGAGCAGCTTTCACTGATCAGTTATTCCGAAAAGTAGATCCAAAAACAAATTGCCGCCGGACGCTCTGGTCCTTGCCCTGGATATAGGCACGTCGAGCGTTCGCTCGGCGCTGTACGACTGTCGCGGAAACGTCCTGCCTGACACGATGGTCAAGAACGAGCGGACCCTCGCCGTGACCGAAGACGGCGGTGCCGAGATCGATGCCGATGACGCATTCGAACAACACGCTGCCGCGATCGACGAAGTCTTGGAACGCTCCGCGGGTGACGATCGTCCCATCGGCTGGGTCGCGGCTTCGTCTTTCTGGCACAGCCTTATGGGCATCGACGCCAACGGCAGGCCGACGACGAAGGTTTTCGGTTGGGCAGACACCCGCAGCCGCGGACACGTAACCGCGCTTCGCCGGCGATTCAACGAGGCCGAGATCCACAACCGCACCGGCGCACGCTTTCATTCGAGCTTCTGGCCCGCCAAATTGCTCTGGGTCCGAAAGGAAATGCCGAAGGAATTCGGCCGAACGGCCCGTTGGCTTTCGCTGAGCGATCTTGCGGCATCCAGGCTTTTCGGCGAAGCGGTGACAAGCGTTTCCATGGCATCCGGCACCGGCATTTTCGATATTCGTAAATGCGATTGGGACGCGGAATTGCTTCGATATCTGAAGGTCAAACGTTCGTCATTACCCGCGATCGCCGCAGGGCCGGATACGTTCAAATTAACACCAAAATACGCCCGCCGTTGGCCGCGGCTCAAGGACGCGGGCTGGTTTCCCGCGATCGGCGACGGCGCGGCGAACAATATCGGCGCCGGATGCCTCAAACGCACAAAAGCCGCCCTGATGATCGGAACGTCCGGTGCTATGCGCGTCGCTTACGCGGGCGATCCGCCCGAACACATCCCGCTCGGCCTCTGGTGCTATCGCATTGACCGCAAACGCGTGATCATCGGCGGCGCGCTCAGCGACGGCGGCGGCCTGTACCGCTGGCTAAAGGACAACCTCCGCATTTCCGAAGACGACGACCATACCGAAGACGAGATCGCCCGTCGTTCTCCGGCCGGACATGGTATCACTTACCTGCCGTTTATCGCCGGCGAACGCAGCACGGGTTATAACGAAAATGCGGCCGGAGCTATCATCGGCCTTCGATCTTCCCATGACCAGATAGACATTACGCAGGCCGCTCTCGAGGGCGTTGCGTATCGTTTCGCCGCTATCTTTGACCAATTGAAAACCGTCGTACCAGTCCGCGAGGTCATTGCGTCCGGCGGCGCGCTGCGCGCTTCGCCTGTCTGGACACAGATAATCGCGGACACGCTTGGCATAAACCTCTCGCTCCCCGACACCCGCGAAGCCTCATCACGCGGCGCCGTCCTGCTCGCGCTTGAAACCGCCGGGGCGCTCGAAAATATCGAAAATACGCCGACCCCGCCCGGCCGCCAATTTGAAGCGGACCGCAAACGGCGCGTAATTTACAACCGCGCGCGAAAGCTCCACGACAAATTTTACGATCTGATCATCGATTCGCCGTCCGAATAGCCGAAATTTCCGCGAAAGCCGTCCGCCGTCTGTGACCTATCTGCCCACTATGATAAATTAATAGCTTTATGAGCACCGCAACCAAATCCGTTAAGAAGACCGATCTCGACCAACTTTGCATCAACACCATCCGCACGCTGTCGCTCGACGCCGTGCAGAAGGCAAATTCCGGACATCCGGGACTGCCGCTCGGCATGGCGCCGTCGGCGTATGTGCTTTGGACCAAGTTCCTCCGGCACAATCCCAAAAATCCGAAATGGTTCAACCGGGACCGGTTCCTGCTGTCCGCCGGGCACGGATCGATGCTGATCTACAGCCTTTTGCACCTGACCGGCTACGATCTGCCGCTGAGCGAACTTAAAAATTTCCGCCAGCTTCATTCAAAGACTCCGGGGCAACCCTAAAATCCGGCCACGCCCGGGGTCGAGATCACGACCGGCCCGCTCGG
>JAEZIT010000087.1 GCA_023436495.1 Acidobacteriota bacterium | reverse complement strand
ACTCCGGGGCATCCCGAAAATACGGTCACGCCCGGGGTCGAGATCACGACCGGCCCGCTCGGCCAGGGTTTCGCGAACGGCGTTGGCATGGCGATCGCCCAGGCGCATCTCGCCGCTCGGTTCAATGAAAAGGGTTTCCCGATCATCGATCATTTCATTTACGCGATCGTGTCGGACGGCGACTTGATGGAAGGCGTCTCATACGAATCCGCGTCGCTCGCGGGGCATCTCAAACTGTCGAACCTGATCTATCTTTACGACGACAACGAAATAACTATCGACGGCCCGACCAGCCTCGCCTTTTCCGAAGACGTGACGAAACGCTTTGAATCATGCGGCTGGGCCGTGCTTCAGGTCGATGACGGCAACGACCTGAAGGCCATCGAAAAAGCCATCAAAGACGCGCAAAAGATCAAGGACAAGCCGAAACTGATCCGCGTAAAGACCATCATCGGGTTCGGAATGCCGAAACAGGGCACGTCAAAGGCACACTCGGACGCTCCGGGCACTGACGCCGTGAAGGAAACCAAGCGGAACCTCGGCTGGCCGGAAGATAAGACGTTCTACATTCCGAAAGAAGCTCTCGCACATTTCCGCGAGGCCGTCAAAAACGGCGCAAAGCTCGAACGCGATTGGGACGCGATGGTCAAGAAATACGAGAAGACGCACGGCGAGCTCGGCAAAGAACTGCATGACACGCGTCTCGGCCAGCTTCCGGACGGTTGGGAAAAGAAACTCCCGAAATTTGACGATGTCGAAGCAAAGGCGACCCGCGCCTACAGCGGCGATGTCATCAACGCCATTGCCGATGCGGTGCCGCAATTGATCGGCGGTTCGGCAGACCTTACGCCGTCGAACAACACTTTCATCAAATCTTCGGTCAATTTTTCCGCCGGATCGCCGCAGGGGCGCAACATCCATTTCGGCATTCGCGAACACGCAATGGGTTCGACGATGAACGGCATGGCCCTCTACGGCAGCGTCATTCCGTTCGGCGGAACGTTCCAGACATTTTCCGATTACATGCGTCCCGCGATCCGCCTCGCCGCGCTGTCGCGCGTCCAGACGCTGTTCGTGTTCACGCATGATTCGATCGGCCTTGGCGAAGACGGCCCGACGCACCAATCGGTCGAACATCTCGCGGCGCTCCGCGCCATTCCCAATCTCGCGCTGATCCGCCCGTGCGACGCGCACGAGGTCCGCGAAGCCTGGCGCGCCGCCCTGAAACGTCAGGACGGGCCGACCGCATTCGCCCTCTCGCGGCAGAAGGTCGCCGTGATCGACCGCGTAAGATTCGCAGACGCCCGCGGCCTGCACAAGGGCGCGTATGTGCTTGCGGAAGCAGAAGATAAAAAGGGAAATGCGGCAGAGCCCCGCCTGATCCTGATCGCGACCGGATCCGAGGTCGGCCTTGCCGTCGAAGCCCGCGAAAAACTGAACAAAAGCGGCATTCCTACGCGCGTCGTCTCGATGCCGTGCTGGGAATTCTTCGACGGGCAATCCGCCGGCTACAAGGAATCCGTGCTGCCTTCCTCCGTAAAGGCCCGTCTCGCAATCGAAGCCGGCGTAAGCTTAGGATGGGCGAAATACACCGGCGACAGCGGCGATACGCTGACCGTCGACCGCTTCGGCGAATCGGCCCCGGCTGAAGATGTTTTCCGTGATTTCGGGTTTACCGCTGAGAACGTGATCAAAAAGGCAAAGAGGTTGGTCTAGCGGCAGCCTGTTGTCAATATTTCCGTTGGACCGACAGCCTGCGAACCTCTTTGTTCGCGGGCTGTTTCCTTATATTGACCCAGTATTCTTCGAGTGCGCCTTCGTCTATCTCGGCGGTGGTGTTGTAAAGGGCATCACGGCCGTCTTTTCGACAGCCTGAAATCCAGTATTTTCCTTTGTTTCAATGTCGTAGTAATTTCTCTGCCGTCTATGCTTAGAATAGACGGCAGAGGCCGGATCGCCTTTCAGCGACATTCATTCGTACATCCGCCTACTTGCCCTTCAATTCCACGACGATCACCTCAAGCGGCTTATCGCTCAGGTTCTCCGCGTCGTGTTTTAGGGCGTCGCGCCAGACGGCCTGTCCGGCCTTTCCATGGACCTCGGTCGCTTTGCCGTCGGCCGAGGTCGATCTCACATTTGCGTCCGTCAAATAAACGACCACGTTATTGGGATGAGCATGCATCCCGGTCTTCTCATGCGGGCCGATCTTGCTCCGGATCACACGCACACGGTCGTTCTCAAATTCTACTTTGTGGTTCTTCGCGGACACCTTCGCGGCATCGTCGGCCG
Source organism: Acidobacteriota bacterium (assembly GCA_023436495.1). Classification (GTDB taxonomy): domain Bacteria; phylum Acidobacteriota; class Blastocatellia; order Pyrinomonadales; family Pyrinomonadaceae; genus OLB17. The sequence continues at coordinate 9,787 of JAEZIT010000087.1, read as the reverse complement.
CCGCGGGCATCATACCGGCCGCGCCGTTTTTTAGCTCGACCAGGATCACCTCAAACGGCTTGTCGCCCAGATTTTCGGGCATATGTGTTTCCGCCGGGCTCCACCTGACCTCGCCCATCTTAAAGCTCCGGTTCTCAGACTTTCCGTCCGCACCTGTAAATTTGCCCTGCATATTGCTGAGCGAGACCGCAACGCTGTCCGGATGGCTGTGCATCACCGACTTCTCCTTCGGGCCGTATCTCACGCGCAGAACACGGACGTTGTCGTTCTCAAATTCGACGGTGTAATGTTTCGCGTCCGTCGTGACCGCGTCCTGGGCCGCGACGTCCGGCACCGAAATAACTAATATCATTGCGGCGAACATTGTTCCGAATATCAAAATGGTCAGGTTCTTCATCTTCTTTCTCCTCCTGGGTTCGATATGATCTCCATGCGTTTTTCACGGCACATGTGCGGCCGTGGATGTCAAAATTCGGATATGCCGGTAGGAGGCGGCAGCCGGTTCGGAAAGCGCGTGCCGCGTCTATTAAAGATTCGGCAGCACGCCGATCAGTGGAAGTAGAAACCTGATTCGGCAGGAGGCGGCCAGGCCTTGCTGACAAAGTAAGCGTTGGGTGTCTATAGCGCACCGTTATATATCTCTTTGCCGCGTGAAGTCAACAATTTTCTCGGCATGTGGCCGGCCGTATTCTTCTCGAAACCGCGAAAATTCAGTTAATATGGTCTATCGGCAATGTAGACGGGAATTGAAAGCAGATGAATATCCAAACCATCAAAACACCGGCACTTCTGCTGGACGTCGGGCGCGTTCGCAATAACGCAAGGCGCATGACCGAGCTCGCGCATCGCAACGGCGTCCGCCTGCGGCCGCACGTCAAAACCCATAAATGTATCGAGGTAGCCCGGATCCAGACCGAAGGCCATAACGGCGCGGTCACCGTTTCGACGCTCGCCGAGGCGCGGGCTTTCGCCAAGCACGGCTTTACTGACATCACCTACGCCGTCCCGGTCGAACGCGGCAAATTCGATGAGGCAATCGAGATATTATGCAGCGGCGTTAAGCTCAATCTGCTGACCGACGACCTTGCTACGGCAAAGCTGCTCGATGAAGCGGCCGGGAAAGCCGGCGTTGTGTTCGACGTGTTCGTAAAGATCGACAGCGGCTATCATCGCGTCGGCGTCGAACCGCACACGCCGGAGGCGGTCGAGATCCCGCGTACGCTGTCCGATGCGAAGAACCTGAATTTTGCGGGCATTCTGACGCATGCCGGCCATTCGTATAACGTCCATTCGAAAGAAGAGATCATCGAGATCGCCCGGCACGAACGCGATTCGATGGCGGAACTGGCCGACCGGCTGCGAAGCATGAGTATCGAAGTGCCGGCCGTCAGCATTGGCTCGACGCCGTCAATTACACACGTCGATCATCTTAACGGCATCGACGAGATCCGCCCCGGCAATTACATACTGTTCGACGCTTTCCAGGCCACTTTGGGAAGCTGCGGTTTTGACGACACTGCCCTGACGGTGCTCACCGCGGTGACGCACCGCGACGCTGCGCGCAGCAAACTGGTCGTCGATGCCGGCGCGATAGCGTTGTCCAAGGACCGCGGCCCCGTCGACCTCGATCCTTCATGTGGTTACGGCCGCGTACTCGACCTCGACGGCCGCGAAACCGGAATGCGCGTCACGTCGCTGTCCCAGGAACACGGCCAGATCGAAGCCGTTGACGATGCCGTTTTCGGCCGCATAAAGGTCGGCGACCGCCTGCGCGTCCTGGCAAACCATTCATGCCTGACCGCCGCGCAGCACGAATATTTCAACGTGATCGATGACGGCAAGATCGTCGACCGATGGGAAATTTACAGAGGCTGGTAATTATGACAAAAGACCTTTTACTGCAGCAGCTTGATGCGTCATTCGATCAGAACGGCTGGTTCGTCGCGCCGAAGAATGCCGTCGAAGGCCTGACCGCGGAACAGGCCGCCTGGAAGCCCGAGAACACCGAAAACTCGATCTGGGAGATCCTGAACCACCTGAATTATTACAACAACGCTTACCTTCAGCGGTTCAAGGGCATCGATTACGAATATTCGATCACGACGAACGAGGAATCGTTCGAAAGCACCGTTGGCACAACGGCCGAGGCATGGCAGGCCGAACTCGGCCGTCTGGATTCGATCATGACCGAATGGCGCGCTCTTCTGGCCGCGGCGGACGACGAACGCCTGGCCGAGATCGTCCCGAAAAAACCCGGCACGACCTGGGCCGACATCATCATTCATATGAACATCCACAACGCATACCACGGCGGCCAGATACTGCTGCTGAGAAAACTGCAGGGCGCGTGGAACCCGGAAAAGGGCGTTTCGTGATCGTTACTGCTTTTGCGGCAGATTCATGCGCTTTAGCACATCGTTCCAGCGGGGATCTGTTTTCAGCCGGTCCAGCACAAGGTAATTTCCGTGGCCGAACATGAACCCTTCGCCTCGGTCGAGGCTGCGGTTGATCACCTCAAAGGCTCTGTCGAGGTCGTCCAGGGCAGCATAAGCCAGGGCGAGGTCGTAAAGATCGTCCTTCGGTGCACTTTCCAGCAGTTCCGACGCTTTCTGCCGGTCGCCTTTGCGGGCGTAAATATACGAAAGGGTCAGCGGGTCAGAGAGGCCTCTCTCGGCGGCGAGGTTCAGGGCTTCGTCGAATCGTCCGGTTTCTACGTGAAGGTCGATGAGGTCCCTGTAAGCCGGCGCCCATTCAGGGTCGATCGCGATCGCTCGTTGGATCCTTTTCTCTGCTTCTTGGAACCTGCGGGCCTGAATTAGGAACGACCCGTAAACTGATGGCCACCAAGGCTCCGCCGGATCAAGCTGCATCGCCTTTTCCATGTTGGCGGACATTTCGTCCCAGCGTCCCAGCCGGGCGAGCATGTACGCATACGCGAAATGGGCCTTCGCGTTGTTCGGGCCGAGCTCGATGCCGCGCCTGCATGCACGCTCGCCGTCGGTCCAATTAAAATCGTAATTATTATAAATAAAGCACATCGACACGTGGGCGGCGGACGTGTCCGGTTCAAGCTCCAGCGCTTTCAGGGCTGCCGTTCGCGCGGGCTGCTCTGCCTCTTTCACTCCTACATCGCCAACCATCGACCGAACCTGCCACGCATCAGCAAGCGCCGCCCAAGCCTCCGCATACTCCGGTTCTATGGTCACCGCTTTCTGCAGATGCTCGACCGCGAGACGTTCGCTCTCACGGGTCCATTTGTGAAGATAGTGCCACCCGAGGAGTAAGGCTTCGGTGGCCGCAGGGTCGATCGGCTTTGTCCGGCCGAGCCGCTGCTGCTCTCTCGGAGACAACTGCGCGCTGATCTCGCTCACGAGAGCCTGCGCGATCTCGCTCTGCAGCATCAGGATATCGGAAATGTTCCGTTCATAGCTCCGCGACCATATTGGCGAATCGGTCGCTGCATGGATGAGCTGTGCCGTCACCCGCACGCGTCCGTCCGAACGCTGTACCGAACCTTCTATTACCCCGTCAACGCCGAGCTCGCGCGCGATCTCCGGTATCGACTTGCCCGATCTCTTGTAACGCATTACGGACGTCCGCGAGATGACCTTGATCGCCCGCACCTGGGACAGATTCCCGATCAGCGCTTCGGTCATTCCGTCCGCAAAGAATTCCTGCGACGCATCGCCCGAGAGATTATCGAGCGGCAGTACCGCCACCGACCTGATCGCCGGATCGCTCCCCGTCCGGTTCTGAAAATAGTAGATCGCGCTTGCTGAGGCAGTTACGATTATGGCCACGGCGGCGGCCAGAACGAACCATCGTTTGCTTGAGCGGGTATCGCCTGCTTCGGACACCGGCCGGTCCATGATGACGGTGGCGGGCTCTTTGTCAGCCTCGAGCCCGTGGATCTTCGTAGGGTTTTCCGACGGGTTGCCGCCCGCCGACGGCCCGTCCACCAGCGACGCGCCGTCGTCGAGACAGTAGATCAGACTGTCGTCATAATAATCTCGCCTGCATTTGGGACAGCGCTTCATAATCGGAGAAATCGAAGTCGTATATTCGGAGCTTGGGCGACTTGCGGCCCTCGTTCCGCACGGCCGGCCGCGAATCGGCGTTCATTATAACCCAACCCGGGAGCGATATTTTAATTTTTCGCCTCGAAAAAAACACGGCGTTCCGGCGTTGCGCCGTCAGGGCACCCAATGCCGACAATGATGTTTGCTAACTTGAAGAGTTTTAGCGCTTGCCCTCAAAAGGGCCTTTGCGAAGACAGGCGGAATTAGCGGAAGGTGTGCTCGCGGGCCTCAATAAAGACGACAGGTTGTGCGTTCTGCTCGGAGAGAAGTTGGGGTGTGGTTAAGGGCGTGGCTCAGTTGATATTAATGGTGCGGGACCGGCGGGAACGGTCCCGTTATTGGATGCGGGTTATTTTGAACTCTTTTCCCAGCTCCAGACGCTGTAATTGCCCTCGAGGTCGCGGTAGATGACGGCAGTGACGGTGTATTTCGATTCCTTTTCACCGGCCTTTTCGGATACTTTCATTTTGATCCGAAAATTGGTTCCGGCGACGATCTGGCGTTCGGCTTTTTTGATCTTGACCAGGCCGAAACCGTCTCCCTTTTCCTTGATCGCGAAATCGGCCGCCGATTTGACGTCGGCATTGGCCGTTTCCACCTTCTGATATGCACCGGTCGCCGGTCCTGTCTGCGCTGATGTGTCAACAGTTCCGAAAACAAAAATGGCTGCGAACAATATTGCAGCGGAAAGTAATATTTTTTTCATAGATTTAGGTGATGCTTTATGCCGCCGGAATTATAGCAATCCAAGGCCGCATCTTTCAAAATGCCGATCAAATTTGTGGCCGGGAAATTCTCATTATTGCCCCCGGCATTCGAAAGAACGCCCGGCCGTTAGTTTTCTTGCACGATCGCTAATACAGCTTTCGGACAGCGTTTCTCAAACGGCTGACAACGTCCTTTTCCGCGGACGTGTTCTGGGGATAGATCACCTGTGTGTTGAAAACCAGTATGGACGCCGAGCGCTTCGACGGGTCGAAGTCGATGTAGCTGATAAACCCGTTCTGGTCGCCGCCGTGGCCGAGGTGTGTCTTGCTCAAGGTCTGGTCCAGAAAATAGATCAGCCCGATGTCGGTCGTAAAACCGGGATTTCCGTTCGCATCGACCTGCGCTTTTAACTGCGGCTGCCACATTTCCTCGAGCGAGGAGCGTTTCAATACTCCGTCGTGAACGTCCTTCTTTGCGCCGTCGCCGAGCAGGAAATTCAGATATTTGACCATATCCGGTATCGGCGAATTCAGCCCGCTGTTCGACACCGTGATCCCTGTGTTCGCATCGAAAACGCCTTCGGTCCGCTTGCCGTCCTGGATGTAGTACGAATGTGAACGGTGCTTGAGCAGATGATACGGCGTCGCGTCGAAATAGCTGTTGTGCATCCCGAGCGGCTTCAGGATGTTCTTGTCGATATAAACCTCGTAATCGTCGCCCGACAGTTTTTCGATGATCCGCCCGAGATATATGATCCCGGGATTGGAATAGCTGAATTTTGAACCGGGTTTGAACTGGACCTCGGTAAACGGGAACATCGCGACGAGCTGCGGCCACTCGGTCGGCTCGAACGGTTCCCATTCCTTTCCGTTGCGCCACGGCCAAGTGCCGTTCCTGAACCCGCCGGAATGCGTCAACAGGTGCCGGATCGTTATATCGTCCATCGAACCGAACGCGTTGTGTATCTCGCGGAGCTCCGGCAGGTATTTCGTCACCGGATCGTCCAGCTTCAGCAAGCCGCGGTCGCGAAGCTGCATGATCGCTATGCCCGTGAACGGTTTTGTGTTCGATGCCCAATGAAATATCGTGTCCTCGTCAACGGGCTGGCTCTTTGCGATGTTCGCCGAACCATATACAACGCGACCGGACGTCTTGCCGTCCTTCAGGAAAACAAAGCTCCCGCCGACGATCCCCGCCTGCGCAATCTCGCGTTTGAACGTCTGCTCAAATTCCTCGATCCTGTTTGTCTGAGCGAACGTCGTCATCGCGAATATGAAAATAAGTACTATCCCCAAACGGACAGATCTCATCAATTGTCACCTCAAAATAAGTTTTGCGATATTTTAGTAAGCCTTTCGCCGCCAGCGGGATCAGGATACTCCATCCGCCGGCCGGTTGACGAATTTCGTAAGGAAGGACCGGCGCGATCGCTCCCGCCGTGCCTCCATTGTAATTACATTTTCGGGCTGTTCCGCTAATGCTTGATATCGACCACGAGCCGCGTCGGGCTTTTGAGCTCCATCACGCGGTATTCTTTCTTCGATGCCGTGCCGAGAACCCACGTGACTTCGCCCTCGAAATCGCATGTGGATTTTAATTCCCGGATAACAGGCAGTCCCGGCTTGCGCTCGCGGTCGGCGATCGTCGGTTCGCCTTCGTCCGTATGTGCGACCGCGTTGGTGAAGCGGACCTCGAGGACGGCATTTCCCGCAGTCGGCACGTCAAACCCCGACCCGCACGCCGATGCCGGTTTGGAAATGTACTCGATGTGATAGGTCGGCATCTCGGCGCCGGCAAATTCGAAAACCGCCCGGTCATACCCATCATGCCGCGCCGTCCTCACCGCGCTCAACGATGCAAGTTCGGTTACGTTTTTATTCTCCTTCTCGGTCACGCCGACCGTGCCGTTGAAACCGGCCGCGCCCTCCATTTCATCCCGCCGTTCCGCCGCCGCCGGCGGCGATGTCATCAATGTGGGGGTAGGCATACCACTAACAGCGTTTCTGTTGTCATCAACAGCGTTCGGCCGGTCATCGCGGCTGCCGTTTCCCGGCGTGCATCCTGCCATCGAAAGGCCGACGATCATGAGAGCTATAAAGTATTTCATATCACCAGTTTAGCATCATTTCCCCACAACCCGGAAAACCTCGCGGTATCCGCTTTCGACCCCGTCGAGGTAACCGCTCATCGCCTCGCGGACATCCGTCCGTTCGCCGTATCGGCGAAGCTGATCTTCGAATTCGGCCATATTTTCGACCTCGGTTTCCAGCACGACCGTCCAAAATTCGGCGATATGATCGACCAGGATCCGATGGCTGCCCATACCCGGAAGTGCCATTGAATGCTGGAGTTTATCGATCACGAAGGTCGCCCGTCCCGGTTTGCATTTGAATACGTTCCTGATCACAAACATCGCTAAATCCTCTGAATAGAAAAGTTATAACGGCAACCCATTTTTGGTCCGCAACCATTTATTAGTTCGCCGCAAAGCCTTATAATATCCTATTCATTCTATGAGTGTTTACGAGAAATTGACCGAAACCCAGCAATTTGCCTGCCGCGTGATCGCCGACCACGCCCGTTCCACGGCATTTTCGATAGCCGACGGCATTCTGCCGGGCAATGAAGGCCGCAATTACGTGCTGCGCAAGATCATGCGGCGCGCCATCTACCACGGCCGCGAACACCTCGGTTTTACGGGCCCTTTCTTCTATAAAGTGTGCGACCTTGTCGTCGCCGAGATGAATGCGGCGTACCCGGAACTCGAAGCGCAACGGGAGTTTATCGGGAAAATGGTGCGTCTGGAAGAAGAGCGTTTTGGTAATACAATGACCGTCGGGCTCGCACGCCTGAATGAACTGGACATCGCCGCTGACGCTGATAAATTATTCCCGCAGATCGCCAAGTTATACGATACCTACGGCACGCCGCGCGACCTTATCCGTGTATTTCTTGAGGAGAAAGGGGTTGCGTTCGAAGAGGACGAATTTAACCAAAGGTTCGAAACGGCCCTTCAGGAACTTCAAAAACAGACGGGCATCGGCCAAACCGAGCGAAAATCGCAGATCAACCCGATCTATGCCGAACTGCTCGAAGCGGCCGGCGCGACCCGATTTTACGGGTATGACACCACCCGTGTAGACTCAGCCAAGGTAACCGCAATCGTCAAAAACGACTCTTCGGTCGATGAGCTCGCTGAAGGCGACGAAGGCCTGATAGTGCTGAACGAAACCCCATTCTACGCCGAAGCCGGGGGGCAGGTTGGTGATACAGGATTTTTGACTACCGACGACGGCACCGCAAAGGCCCGTGTTTTGGACACTTTTTCGCCGCTGCCGGGATTGATCCTGCATAAATCGAAGGTTGAGAGCGGTTCGATAAAGGTAGGCGGCCAGGTTGCCGCAGTGGTAGATTCAGAAAAGCGCGACGCGACGCGGCGGAATCATACGGCGACCCACCTTGTTCACGCGGCGCTCCGCGAAGTTCTCGGGACCCATGTAAAACAGGCCGGTTCGGTCGTGGCACCGAATTACCTACGCTTCGATTTTACGCATTACCAGCCGATAACCGAGGGCGAACTCGCTGAGATCGAAGATCTGGTGAACCGTTATGTCCTTCAAAATGAGCCGGTTAACACGAACGTGATGGCCATCGAAGAAGCCATGCATAGCGGCGCGATGGCGCTGTTCGGCGAAAAATACGGGGCCGACGTCCGCGTCCTCAGCATCGGCGAAGGTACGTTTTCGAGGGAACTCTGCGGCGGCACCCACGTTAGGGCTACCGGCGATATCGGCAGTTTCAAGATCACGTCGGACGAAGCCATCGCTTCAGGCGTCCGCCGGATCAGGGCCATAACAGGGTTCGATGCGTTCGAGCGGTTCCGCGAGGACGAACGCCTGATCGACCGCAGCCTAGGAGCCCTGAAAACACAGCGCGACCAGCTTCCCAACGCTATAGAGCGGCTTCAGGACGAGCTCAAACGCATGCGGCGCGAAAACGAGGAGCTTAAGCTCAAGATCGCGACCGGTGCCGCCGGCGGGCCCGCTGCCAACGGCGACGAAGCCCGCGAAATCGCTGGGGTCAAGGTGCTTGGCAAGATCGTAGAAGGGCTCGATGCCAACGGCTCGCGTCAGCTTTCCGACACGCTTTTGGCAAGGCTTAAGAGCGGCGTCGTCGTGCTCGGCCGCCGTGAGGAAAGTAAGGTCAGCATCATCGTCCGCGTCTCTGCTGACCTGACAGACAAGGTAAAAGCGGGCAATGTTATCAAGGAGATAGTACCGATCGTCGGCGGGCGCGGCGGCGGCAAGCCCGATATGGCCGAAGGCGGCGGAAGCGAGCCGGAAAAGCTACAGGAAGCGATCGATGCAAGCTACGGCGTGATCGAGAAAATGATCGTTTGACCTTTCCTACTCAATTATAAATAGAGAACTTAAAAGGAAAACGGCGGGTCGAAACCCGCCGTTTTTATACTTGAATGTTACGTTGAATATGTCGGACAGTGTTCGCCTGTAGGCTGGGTCCTGTGTACGGGTGCGTCGTCTTCGGGGCCGTCGCTTCCCTGGGACGTAATGAGAACGACCGATCCAACGATAATGCCGGCGCCGATCAACATTGTCCCGGTCATCGTTTCGCCGGCTATGAGCCAACCGAGAATAACGGCCACGATAGGGTTAACGTAGGCGTAAGTTGCTACCATTGCAGGCCTAGCGTTCTTCAACAGCCAACTATAAGCCGTAAACCCTATCAGCGAACCAAAAATGACCAGGTACACGAGAGCCAGCCAGGAATTGGTTGAAACGGCAGCGATATCAAAGGTCGCCCATTCGCCTTTCAGAACACTTGCAAGCAGCAATACCACACCACCTGAGATCATCTGCATGCCCGCCGTCAGCAATGAGGACTTTGGAACCGGCGCGCGCAGGCCGTAAATGGAGCCGACCGCCCAGGCAAGCGACGCACCTATGATCGCTAGCGTCGCCATGATCTGAGCTGCTCCAGAC
>JAEZIT010000085.1 GCA_023436495.1 Acidobacteriota bacterium | reverse complement strand
TCCGGCGGTCGCTTATGGAAGTGCCGTCGCTCAACGGATAAAAGGTACGCCGGGGATAACAGGCTGATCCTGCCCAAGAGTTCACATCGACGGCAGGGTTTGGCACCTCGATGTCGGCTCATCACATCCTGGGGCTGAAGAAGGTCCCAAGGGTTCGGCTGTTCGCCGATTAAAGTGGTACGTGAGCTGGGTTCAGAACGTCGCGAGACAGTTCGGTCTCTATCTGGTGTGGGCGGAGCAAAATTGAAGGAATCTGTCCTTAGTACGAGAGGACCGGGATGGATCCACCTCTAGTGTACGAGTTATCGCGCCAGCGGTAGCGCTCGGTAGCTATGTGGAGTATGGATAAACGCTGAATGCATCTAAGCGTGAAGCCAGACCTAAGATAAGTTTTGCCAGTGAGACTCGTGGAAGACCACCACGTAATAGGCTGGAGATGTAAGTGCAGTAATGTATTTAGTTGACCAGTACTAATTGTCCCAAGGCTTGACCATAAAATTTGTTGACAAGCAAATTTGATCAAGCAACTTATAGGGATCAAGACATGTATTCAGTTATTAGAGATCAAACGAGATCTTTACAAGTTTTCCGGTGATATTGTCGGTAGGGTCACACCCGTTCCCATCCCGAACACGGAAGTTAAGCCTACTGGAGCCGATGATACTGCATCTTTCAGGTGTGGGAAAGTAGGAAGTCGCCGGATTTAATTTAAGGAAAAGCCCGTCTCATTTTGAGACGGGCTTTTTTGATTCGATTGGGTAAGGTTTCGCGATTCATTTGGTTATTGCACGCACACCTTCGATAAGTCGATCTATCTCATTGGAAGTGGTATAGATAGCACAACCCGCACGGACCAGCCCTTCGACGCCGAGCTTCTTAATCACCGTCTCTGCGTAGAAATTCCCGTTTGAAGTAAAGACGCCTCTCTCGGCCAGGGCAGCGGTGACGTGTTCCGAGGGGATTCCTGCAACGGTGAACGAGACCGTCGAAGTACGGGGTTGATCCGGCGTCGGGCCGTAAACACTGACGCCGTTGATGGATGAAAGACCGTTCCATAGTGGTGTAATAAGGGCGTGTTGGCGGTCATGCATTACAGTGAAGGCGGCGCTGAGGCGTGAGCGTCGCGTGCCTGAGCCGGCGAGCGATGCGAGAAAGTCCACCGCAGCGGCCGCTCCGGCAATCCCCTCGTGATTAAGAGTGCCGGTTTCGGCACGTTCGGGAGTTGTGTCCGGAGACGGGCTTAGCTTGGGAAAGTCGATCGACCGCAGCAATTCATTTCTTCCATACAAAACTCCGATATGCGGGCCGTAGAATTTGTAAGCCGAGCACGCCAGGAAATCGCATCCGATCGTTTTTACGTCGATGAGTTCGTGCGCGGCGAAATGGACGGCGTCGATAAAGGTCAGGGCTCCTGCATCTTTTGCAATACGGACTGCGGTTTCGATGTCGTTGATGGTTCCGAGAGCGTTCGAGGCCGCCCCGATCGCAACCAGCCTTGTTCTATTGTTTAACAGGTTGGGCAGTTTCTCCAGTTCTAATTGCCCAGTCTGAATATTCATCGGCAGCACGCGGATCGTGACGCCTCGATCCTTTTCCAGTGAACGCCAGGTGTCGATGTTTGCATGATGGTCCAATTCGGTGACGACGATCTCGTCGCCGGGACGGAAACGGCGGCCGAGCGCGCGTGCCAGACGAAATGTCAGGGTTGTCATATTCTGACCGAAGACGATCTCGTTCGGCGATGCGTTGAGAAGATCGGCGAACGCCTGGCGAGCGTATGCGATGATCTCGTCCGTCTCGCCGCTGGTCGGATATGCCCAGTGCGTGTTCGCGTTGTGGTGGAACAGGTAGTCGGTCATCGCTTTGGCGACGGCTCGGGGTACCTGCGTGCCGCCGGGCCCGTCGAAATAGGCGACCGGTTGGCCGTTATGAACGCGTTCGAGCGCGGGAAAATGGCTTCGGATCTCTTCGACGGATGCAGCGTCGGCGTCGTTCTGTACGGCGATGGTCATAATACTGAGAATATACAACATTTTCGTCAGGGTACTGTATCGCGTGAGGATTCGGCAGCTTCCCACGGTGTGGGACCGCATCAAATCCTCTGGAATCGCATATTTGCAAAGGTTATAATATCGAGAGGCGATGACCTTCGAAACCGTTTTCAAAATATTTTCATACACGGCCGTGTTCTGCGGCTTTTTGTCGCTGTGGGTTTCGGGGACGTTTGGGGTCGTCGAATCGGGACTATTTGTGGCGGTGCTGGTCGCGGGCTGGTTTCTCGAAAATACGAGATGGCAGATATCGGAAAAGCTCGGGACCGTGCTGATCGTGCTTGCCCTTCCGCTGTTCTATTTAGGCTGGAAGTTTCGGGTATTTAGCTTCGCATCGTCGGAGATGGCTGTCGCGGGAATATTGTCGCGGCTTATTCTATCGCTGACCGCGATCAAGCTGCTGCAGAAGAAATCGGACCGCGATTGGATATTCCTATATTTGATGGCGTTTTTTGAGGTGCTGCTGGCCGCAGGGCTGAGCATCAGTGCTACATATCTCGGGACGTTCCTGCTCTATCTGCTGGTGATGGTCTGCGCGGTCATCGCGTTCGAAATGCGAAAGACGACCCGGCGGATCGCGATGCTGCCGGCTAATGCCAAAGCCGACGCCAAAGCCGACGCATCGACACCGTCGCGTGCCGCGGGATTATTAACGAATTTTCCGATACGCCGCCTGCCGCTGACGGCGGTCGTGCTGATCTTCTTTATCGTACTGCTGGCAATGCCGCTATTCTTTATGCTGCCGCGTGTTGGCGGCGCCGGTATCGGAGCGGATTCTTCCGGCGTTTCGACCTCGTCGGGCTTTTCAGACACGGTCAGGCTGGGCGGCATCGGAAGAATACAGCAGAACGACGAAACTGTAATGCGCGTGCGTGTCGAAGACCCGTCGCCGACGGCCGGCGCGTTGTACTGGCGCGGAGTTGCTCTGGACACGTTCGATGGGCGGTCGTGGAGCAAATCGCGAAAAGCGGCGCTCGAGCCTTTTTCCAAAGGCGATAAGGAATTCATTCAGGTCGATTACGCGACGGGCCGTGACAGCCTTACGCGACAGGTTATCTACCTGGAGCCGCTGGACACGCCTGTGATATTCGGGCTATCTCGGGTGGTCGCAGTTCAGGGAAATTTTTCGACGGTCTTCCGCGACGCGTACGGCGCGCTTTCCGTGTCGAAGAACGGATTCGAACGTCTCAGCTATCGGGCCGTTTCCGATACATCGACGCCGACGCCGGACGAACTCCGCGCGGATCGCGGAGCTTACGGCCCTACGCTCGACGAATATTTACAATTGCCGGATAGCCTTGACCCGCGCGTGGCGGAGCTTGCGATCGAGGTTACGGGAGGTCGGCGAAATGCGTATGACAAAGCCAGGGCCTTGGAGAGCTATTTGCAGACGTCATTCGGCTACACGCTAGAGCAAAAGGCCGGTGGAGCCGATCCGCTGGCGGATTTTCTGTTCAACGTGCGCGAAGGGCACTGCGAATATTTCGCGACGGCTATGACGGTGATGCTGCGTACGCAGGGCATTCCGGCGCGGATCGTAAATGGGTTCCAACAAGGAGAGTATAACGAGACGGCTGGCGTTTACGTCGTGAAACAGCGGCACGCTCATTCGTGGGTCGAGGTGTATTTTCCGGGCGAGAACGCTTGGGTTCGGTTCGATCCGACACCTTTTGCAGGACAGCCGGCCGCGGCCGTGAACAACGGCATCGCCGGCGGAATCAGCAAATATATCGAAGCCCTCGAAACGTTCTGGATACAGTATTTCGTTGCGTTCGACAACCAGGAACAGCGGTCGCTATTTCGATCGGTCCGTAATGGGTTTGTCGATTATCAATCGAAGACCTCCGGATATTTTGCGGATTACCGTGAACGGCTGGAGCGTTGGTGGTCGCAGGTCCGCGGCGATCAGGGAACGCAGTCTAGCGTGGCGGCGATCGGTTACGGGGCTCTGGTGCTGGCCGCGACGACGCTGGCTGTTTTGCTGTTGCTCTGGATATTTCGTAAAATTAAAGGTTTGGGCCTATGGCAAAGATTCGTACAGTGGATCAGCCGGTCGAAACCTGCATCGGTGGTCGAATTTTACGAACGCTTGCAGCGGATATTAGCAAGCAAAGGTTTCAACAGGCAGCCGCATCAAACTCCACTTGAGTTTGCGTATGCTGTCGGGATGCCGGAAGCGGTCCGGATCACGGAAAAATACAACCGCGTACGGTTCGGCGAAAAAGATCTGTCGAATGAAGAAGCCAAAGACATCGAAAATTGGCTGGATTCGATCTCAGTCGCGGAGACGTATAAGCGTGGAGAGTGATCTAAAGCGATCTTATCCCAGAACCGCCGCGGTGAATAATTATGAAGAAAGTAGGATTTGTCAGTCTCGGGTGTCCCAAGAATCTGGTCGATTCGGAAGTAATGATGGGCACGCTGGCCGAGGCTGGCTACGAGATCACGAATAACGCCGAAGAAGCCGAGACCGTTGTGGTAAACACATGCGGTTTTATCGAATCGGCGAAGCAGGAGTCGATCGACGCGATACTCGAAGCGACTGCGCTGAAAGCCGAAGGCAAGGCAAAGCGCGTCGTCGTTGCCGGCTGCCTGGTCGAACGTTATCGCGATGACCTGATGAAGGAGCTGCCGGAGGTGGACGCATTCATCGGCACGAACGAGGTAACGCGCATTCTGGAGGCCGCGGACGAAAAGAAAAATTTCCGAGAGCTGCCGCTGCTGCCGATCGGCAACAAAACGGCGACGTATCTTTATGATTTCGACACGCCCCGCTTTCGCGCAACGGAATCTCACACGGCGTTTATTAAGATCGCGGAAGGCTGTGACCGCCCGTGCGCATTTTGTTCGATTCCATCGATGCGCGGTTCGTTCCGCTCACGACGGTTTGGTTCGATCATCGAAGAGGCGAGAAACTTAGCGAAACAGGGCGTAAAAGAAGTGGTGCTGATCGCGCAGGATTCGTCACGGTACGGCGAAGATCTGGGCGAGGTCGACGCGCTGGCGGCATTGATCCGCGCGTTGGGAGAGGTCGAAGAGCTTGAATGGGTGCGGGTCATGTATGCATACCCGACACATATATCCGATGCATTTTTGGCAGCGATCGCCGAAACGCCGAAGGCTGTGAAATATCTGGACATGCCGCTGCAGCACGCCTCGCGAAACGTTTTGAAACTGATGAAACGCGGCGGAACGCGCGAATCGTTGGAAAAATTGATACGACGCGTGCGCGAACGGGTTCCGGGAATCGCGATCCGGACCACGTTCATCACAGGATTCCCCGGCGAGACCGACGAGGATTTCGAAGAACTGATCAAATTCGTTCAGAATTGCCGGTTCGACAACGTAGGGGTGTTTACGTATTCGGACGAAGAGGGAACGCCGGCATTTGACCTGCCGAACAAGGTCGATGCGAAGACCGCGAAGCAGCGCCGCAGCCGATTGATGAAGGAGCAGGCTAAGATCAGCAAGCAGCTAAATAATGCAAAGGTCGGTGAAACGTACAAGGTGATGTTCGAAGGCCTGTCGCAGGAATCGGACATGCTTTTTCAGGGACGGTTGGAGGGCCAGACGCAGGAGATCGACGGCTATATCCTGATTAACGATATGCCTGAAGATTTCGAACCGCGCGTCGGCGAGATCTACAATGTACGGATCTCGGAGGCTCATGAATATGATCTTGTGGGAGAGATCGTTTAGGTCCTACTTTTTGACGGCGAGTACTACGACGCCCAAACCCACCAGCAGAATTCCGAACCAACCCCATCCTGACGGGCGTTCGCCGAGGAAGATAAGTGCAAAAACCGCGACGAGCACGACGCTGAATTTATCGACGGCAGAAACGAGCGAGGCATCGCCGATCTTCAACGCGCGGAAATAGCATACCCACGACGCACCCGTGGCAAGGGCGGATAGGACAAGAAATATCAGCGTCCGCGATGAAAGCGTTCGTGGGTCGGTCCATTTTCCGGTTGCGTAAACAAAAACAGCGAGTACGGCGATGATGACAAAGGTGCGGATGAGCGTCGCGAAATCGGAATCGACGCCTTCCAAACCGATCTTTGCGAAGATCGCAGTTAGAGCGGCGAAGACCGCCGACATTGCTGCCCAAAAGAACCATGTCGGGAGTGCGCTTATATTCATATCTATTTTTCGAGAAATTCTTTCAGTACGACGGCGCTGTTGTGCTGCTCGTCCTTTGCCGCATAAACGAATGTTACAGCTTTTCCCTTGATAATATTGCGAAGATCGTCAACTGAATCGTTGTTCTTCTTCAGTTCGGCGACGTATCTGCGTTTGAATTCGGGCCACTTACCGACATCGTGCGCGTACCATTTGCGAAGCTCTGGGCTGGGTGAAACTTCCTTCGCCCATTCGTCGATCTTTGCTTCATCTTTAGTCAGGCCGCGCGGCCAGAGGCGTTCGACAAGGATGCGTGTGCCGTCGGAGCCGGCGGGTTCTTCGTACACTCGTTTTAGTTTGATCATAATGTTCAAATGGCTAAGAACATTCCATGCCGTGAAAAACAACTTAGACGGCCCTTTCGGCTTTTTTGGTTCGGCCAAGAAAATGTTAAACTATTATCACACCAATATTATTGTCAAGGTTTTGCCCGGCAATATTTACCCCTAAATTCGAACAAACGCAAACGAAAATTATGAAACGATTCTCGAGAATTAAGATTATAACCGTGTTCGTGCTGCTGCAGTCGTTCATTCTGCCGGCAGGTGCGTTCGCGCAGACGGCGGCGCCCGCGGCGGACATCAACGCGCAGATCCGCAAAGAAGGAATGGAAAATTCGAAGGTCATGCACACGCTGCACGTCCTGACGGATATGTACGGGCCGCGTTTAACGGGTTCGCCGAGCCTGAAAGCCGCCGGCGAATGGGCCGTTAAGGAAATGACGTCGTGGGGTTTTCAGAACGCGGCTCTCGAGCCGTGGGAATTCGGAAGCCCTGGCTGGGTGACCGACCGCGCTTCGGGGTTCATCACGGCGCCGGTACAGGATTCGCTCGTTTTTGAAGTGCTTGCCTGGACGCCGGGCACCAAAGGAAAGGTCACGGGACAAGCATTTAACCTGATCCTGCCGGAACGGCCGACGCAGGACGAGTTGACCGCTTACTTCAACAGCATTCGAAACGACGTAAAGGGAAAGATGGTCCTGATCGGAAAGCCGGGTTTCGTTCCAGTAAGTTTCGAAGCTCCGCCGAAGCGCATCGACCCGACGGCAACACCCGCGCCGCAGCAGGGGCCGCGTCCGGGACCGACGCCGCGGCCGGGACAGCTCACGTTCCAGCAGATCGCTACACAGCTCAATGATTTTCTTTTCGAGAACAAGGTCGCCGTTCGTATAAACGACGCCGGCCGCGAACACGGGCAGATCCGTGCGTTCGGTTCGCCAACCGCAGACCCGAAAAAGACGGTCCCGACGATCGTTATGCGTAACGAAGATTTCGGCCGCATATCGCGTATACTCGGCGATAAAGTGCCGGTCACGCTCGAATTCGACATTCGCAATCGCTATTTTCCGGAAGGAACCACATCGTATAACGTAGTCGCGGAAATTCCGGGTACGGACAAAAAGGACGAAGTTGTCATGCTTGGAGGCCACCTCGATTCGTGGCATGCGGCGACCGGTGCGACCGACAACGCGATCGGCTGCGCCGTCATGATGGAGGCCGCACGTATACTGCATTCGATCGGCGTCAAGCCGCGTCGGACCATTCGCGTAGCGCTGTGGAGCGGTGAGGAGCAGGGCTTGCTTGGATCGCAGGCCTACGTGAAGAAGCATTTCGGCACGGCTGAAAATCCGACCGCGCAGTATGATAAATTCGGCGGGTATTTCAATATCGACATGGGAACGGGGCAGGCTCGCCGGTTTATCGCATTCGGCCCGCCCGAAACGGCGGATATTCTTAAAGGCATAGGCGAACCGTTCAGCGATATCGGATTCATCGGTGCGTCGGCAACGCGCAGCCGTAACCTCGGGGGGTCGGACCATACGTCGTTCAACCAAGCCGGCCTGCCGGGCATTAGCGTTCAGCAGGACCCGATCGAATACTTCACGCACACGTGGCACACAAACCTCGACACCTACGAGCGCATTATCGAAGAGGACGTGAAGCGTTCCGCGATAATAGTTGCCGGCGCGGTTTACCAGCTTGCGATGCGTGACGAAATGCTGCCGCGATTCAAGGCAGGCGAGATGCCGCCGGCACCGGCTGCGCGTCCGACGCCGACTCCGTCGCCTTCGCCGGCTAGACGGGCGAATTAATTACAAGGGAATAACCGAATTCGAATCGCGCGTCGTGGCCTTTGGTCATTTCGCGCGGTTCGTTTTCGTTTTTGAGGGCTTTGTAATGGGAAGCATGGATTCCGCGTTTGTGAATAATCCGAAGGACGGGCACTGGTCGGCGAGCGTGCATTCGAGGCATTTAGGCTTGCGCGCCTGGCATATCTGGCGGCCGTGGAATATCAGCCAGTGCGAGAACATTATCCAATGTTTTTTCGGCACAATGCCCTGCAGGTCGGCTTCGATCTTTTCCGGCGAAGTTTCTGCCGTAAGTCCCAGCCGCTGCGACAGCCGGGAGACGTGAGTATCGACCACGACACCCGAAGCGATGCCGAAAGCGTTCCCGAGTACGACGTTCGCTGTCTTTCTAGCGACGCCGCCTAGCGTGAGCAGTTCCTCCATTGTCTGAGGTATCTCACCGCCGAACTCTTCGATAATGCGCCGGCACGCCGCCTGTATATTTTTCGATTTATTGCGAAAAAAGCCGGTCGAATGGATGTCTTTTTCGAGCTCTTCCTGCTCAACGGCAAGATAATCCGCCGGGCCGCGATATTTTCGAAACAGGTCGGCCGTGACTATATTTACGCGTTCGTCTGTGCATTGTGCCGAGAGGATCGTCGCGATCAAAAGTTCGAATGCATTCGAGTGTTCCAGCGCGCAGTGCGCGTCGGGATAGGCCTTTTTCAGCCGTTTGATTATTTCGCCCGTGCGGGCGGTGATATCGGCGATCATTGTCTGAATAGGCTAAAAAAGAAAGAGTGAAAATGCAAATGGCTGACGGTTTGGGTAGAATTGGTAATTGTTTGCTGTCAGCGGTCGAGCGTTCGTAATGTTCTCTCAAAGTATTTAAATGAAAGCGACGGGCTGCCGACTGCGTTCAGCCGATCAATTCGATGAAAGTTCCATTACTTGACCTAACCGAACAAAACCAGGTCTTGCGTCCTGAGATCGAAGCCGCACTGGCGCGCGTTCTCGATTCGAACGGATTCATTCTCGGGCCCGAGGTGGCGGCGTTAGAAGCAGAGCTTGCCGCCTATTGCGGAACGAAACACGCGATCGGATGTGCATCGGGCAGTGACGCGATTCTGCTCGCGCTGATGGCGTACGACATCGGGCCGGGCGACGAAGTGATCACCACGCCATATAGTTTCTTTGCGACCGTCAGCGCTATCACGAGGCTCGGCGCTACGCCGGTGTTCGTGGATATCGATCCCGTCACATTCAACCTGGATGCGTCACAGATCGAATCAAAGATCACCGAGCGGACAAAAGCGATCGAGCCCGTGCACCTTTACGGTCAGAGCGCCGATATGGACGAGATCAACGCGATTGCGGCCACGCACGGCATCGCGGTTATCGAGGACGCGGCCCAGGCGATCGGCGCGGAACTCAACGGCCATCGTGTGGGCGGCATTGGTGACATCGGATGTTTCAGTTTTTATCCTTCGAAGAATCTCGGCGGCATGGGCGATGGCGGGTTCATGACGACCAACGACGACAGTCTCGCGAAAAAACTTTTCGCGCTTCGCGTTCACGGGTCGGAGGAACGTTACCACCATAAATGGGTCGGGTTAAATTCAAGGCTGGACGGTTTTCAGGGTGCCGTGCTGCGTGTAAAGCTGCCGCATCTGGACGGATGGGCTGACGCCCGAAGGCGGAATGCCGCTGAATACCGCAAGCTGTTGACGGACCTCGGGATCGCTGAAGAGGTCATTCTTCCGGAAGAGAAAACGGGATTCAAGCATATATATAATCAATTCGTTGTCCGCATACCGGGACGCCGGGATGCACTAAGGAATTTTCTGACCGAACGCGGTGTCGGCACGGACATTTATTATCCTATCCCGCTTCACATGCAGGAATGTTTTGCGTTTCTCGGGTACAGCGAAGGCGATCTGCCGGAATCGGAACGCGCGGCCAGGGAAACGCTGGCACTGCCGATCTTTCCGGAACTGAAACAGCCGCAGATCGAATATGTCGCGGAAACCGTGGCTGAATTTTTCAGGAGCAGATGAAAACGGCAGAACGATCTATAAAAATATTTGACGCTTCGCCGTCCGTTCGGCGGATCATTCTCGGTGCGGTGGTCATACTTGCGTTGGCCTTCGGCTGGTTCTCCATCCGATGGCAGATTGGCAGCATGTTCGCTGAATTGACGTCGCCAAACGATCCGAACGCGAGGGAAGTCGCCGAAGTAGCGGTCAGCATGGCGCCGAGCGATCCTTTGGCGAATTGGCTCGCGGCCAGCGTCGAAAAAGACGTTTTCACGCCCGAGAGGATCGACGCCGCGGCACAGATGCTCGTGAATGTCGTGCGATTGTCGCCGTACGATTATCGCTGGTGGATCGAACTCGGCCGCGGATACGAACAGTCGGAACAGCCGGAACTTGCTGAACAGGCTTTTCTCCGCGCGGTCGAACTTGCACCGGCATACACTTATCCTCGATGGCAGCTCGGGAATTTTTATCTCCGTCAGAACCGCAGCGATGAAGCGTTCGCGGAGCTTCGAAAGGCGACGGAGAACAACCTGACGTATCGCGAACAGGTATTTTCGCTGGCGTGGGATTACTTCGATCATGACCCGGCGCGCGTCGAGGCGCTGGCCTCCGACGAGCCGGATGTACGGCGGAGCCTTGCATTGTTCTATGCAGCGCGGGGCCGGGCGGCGGATTCACTGCGGATGTGGAATTCGCTGACGGATGAGCAAAAAGCAGAACATCCTGAGTATTCAAAGATAATTCTGCAGGGCTTGTACGATCGCCGGGCGGTCCGGCAAGCACTTGAGTTCGCAAGGCAGGGCGGGATCGATCCGGACGCCGAAGCCGGCGTCGTGACGAACGGCGGATTCGAAAGAACCGTCGGGAGTGCCGAGGACACGTATTTCGGATGGAAGATAGTTCGCAATGAGCCGAAAGTAGAGATCTCGACAGATTCGTCGGTAAAGCGAGGCGATGGACGCGGCATGCGTTTGTCGTTCAGGGGCTATAACAAACCGCAGTTCTCCAATCTTTCGCAGATACTGGTGGTCGAAGCCGGCAAGAAATACCGACTGAGTTTTTGGGTGCGGACCGAAGGCCTGAAGAGCGGCGGGACGCCAATGATCGAGATCGTGGGCTTGGCCGATAATAAGATCCTAGCCGCGTCGCAGCCGTTCCCAACGGGAACGAACGATTGGCAAGAGATCGCAGTGGAATTTACGGCTTCAGAAGATTCAGAGGGCGTCATCGTCCGGACATCGCGGGCATATTGCGGTGAGAACTGTCCTATAACGGGAACCGTCTGGTACGACGATTTTTCGCTTATCAAACTTTCAGAATAGACGCGACAGACCAATCGACACAGAGTATGACCTGGGCAAATAAACTCTCATTCGTTCTAATATGCGTCGTTATGGTTTTTACCGTGATGGCTTACGGGACCGTGCATCAGCCGGTGATCGCCGTGTTCTATTTTCTCGTGATCGCCATCGCCGTGCTGTGGGCGGTCGACGGATATATCAGCAGATCCGTGCGGTACAGCACGAGCCTACTGCAGGTGGTCTTGTTCTCAGCCGGATTATATGGATTGATACAGGTCATACCCTTTGGAACGCTGCCCGAGACCGGCGGCGTAGCGGGGATTCCTCGGACCATCGCACTTGATCCGTTCGCGACACAGGTTTCCGCGCTTCATTATATTGCGTTAGGCCTTTTCTTTTCGGCGTTGCTTGTGTGCCTGCATACCGCATCGCGGATCAGGACGCTGGTTACGGTCATCACGGTATTCGGTTTCGGCTACGCGTTTTTCGCGATCTTGCAGTCGGTCCTCAGCCCGGACAAGATATACGGAATATACGAGACACGGTTTGCGCAGCCGTTCGGAACGTTCGTCAACCGGCATAATTTTGCCGCGTTCATGGAGATGGCCCTCGCGGTCCCGCTTGGACTGCTGTTTGTTGGGGCGATTTCGAAGGACAAGAGGCTTCTGTATTTCACGGCCGTCGCACTCATGGGCATAGCCCTGCTGTTGAGCGGGTCGCGCGGAGGATTTGTCGCCCTGATCGCCGAAGTGATCGTGCTTGTTTTTCTCACGGCTGGGGCGTCAGGAAAGAAGAGCTTCGCCTTAAAGGCGGGCCTCGCTCTGCTACTGATCGGCGCAGTTATAGCAGGAACGTTCTTCGTCGGCGGCGAATCGTCGCTGACCCGTTTGACGGAAACAGCCGGAAGCAAGGACGTGACAACGAACCGGACGCATATCTGGAACGTAACGACTAGCGTGATAACGCACAATCTGCCGTTCGGCGCGGGCATAGGATCGTTTGGACCAGCATATACACCCTACGACACCTTCAACGGATTGGAACGCGTCGAACAGGCACATAATGACTATCTGCAGGTACTGGCGGACGCCGGAATTGTCGGCCTGCTAATCGGAGGTGGGTTCATTTTTCTGCTGGTCATAACGGCTATGCGAAGCATAAAGACGACGAACCGCTATAGGCGCGGGGTCGCGGTCGGCGCGGTCGCCGGGTGCACGGCGATACTTGTGCACAGCGTGTTCGATTTCGTCCTGCATACGACCGCTATCGCGGCGATGTTTTTGACCTTGTTGGGCTTGCTGGTGGCGTCCGGCGACGATTACGAAGACGACGTTGCAGACCGCGAATCGGGAATGGACACCCGCCGGCACCGCTCGGCGAGTGTTTCGTCGATCTCTGAAGGACGTAGAAGTTTTTCCAGGCGTTAATCTGCCACTTCCGTACGCTGCCGCGGGCGAAGAAAACTGAGCATCAGCCAGATTATGCCGTGCGAGACATATGCCGCTGCAAGGATAAGCAGCAAATACCGGGAGTAGAGCCACATAGCCATCCCGAACGCAGCGATCAGCAATACGATATAAAGACTGCGTTTCCCGAAGCCCACCGACTTAAAGCTCGAATAACGTATCGTACTGACCATCAGAACGCCGAGGACGGCGATCAGGATCATCATTAAATAGCTGTAGAACGACGCCAGGCCTTCGCCGTAGGTGTTAAGCGGCATCGGGGCATAATGAACGATCGCAGCCAGCAGGCCGGCCGCAGGCGGGATCGGCAGGCCGACGAAGTTCTTCTTGTCCACCTTTGGCGTGCCTTCTTCCAAAACGCGCGGCCGTGTCGCCTGCAGGTTGAAGCGCGCAAGGCGGAACGCCCCACACATCAGATACATGAACAGCAGGAAAATGCCGGTGTTGTGTGCCGGGCTGTTATCGGGGAAAGTTGCACCGAAGGCCCAGGCGTACATAAGCGCTATTGGCGCAATTCCGAAAGTAAGGACATCGGCGAGCGAATCGAACTGGACCCCGAGTTCCGTCGCGGTGCGGGTCATGCGTGCCACGCGTCCGTCCAGCGTATCGAACAGGATCGCAAGGCCGATCGCCACGGCGGCCGAATTAAAGAAGTAGGCTGCTCGTGCGGGGTCCGTCTCGACAACCTGGAAACCGCGGATCGACGACAGAACGGCGAGAAATCCCATACCGATGTTCGCTGCAGTAAACATCGTCGGGATCACGTAGAGGCCTTTTTTTAGCCCTCGGTGGGGCGGCCGATTATCTTCGGTCTCCATATTTATCGATTCAATTTTGCAATAACGGTCATACCGCCGACGACACGGTCGCCGATCTTGACGAGAATTTCAACTTCGGACGGCATTAATAGGTCTGTTCGCGAACTAAATTTTATCAGCCCGAAACGCTCACCTGCTTTTAGTTCATCGCCGACCTTCGCCCGGCAAACGATTCGGCGGGCGAGAATTCCGGCGATCTGTGTACATACGACGGTCATTTTCGCGCCTTCGATCGTCAGAGAATTTCGCTCATTGACCAAGCTCGAATCGTCGCCGGTTGCCGGCCGCTTCTTCCCGGGGATGTATTCGGCCTTTATGACGCGTCCCGAGATCGGTGAACGGTTTATATGGACATCCACAGGCGATAGGAAAACGCTGACGACCTTTCCCGCCGGTGTCGTGTCGATCCGCGTCACGCGGCCGTCCGCCGCCGAAATGACCAGATCGTCACCAACCGGTGCGGTGCGCTCCGGATCACGAAAGAAATAGACCATGAATGCCGCGACGAGCAGAAAAAAGACGCCAAGCGGCCACAGGCCGAAGACGGAGACCACTGCCGCAAGTGCAAGCGGTATAAGTATAAACGGAGAACCTTCTTTTGCGATCATAAAAGAATAGAGGTCAGACAGCGACGTTAGAAACCCTAACCGCAAACTCCAACCTCTAGTGCATCATTAAATATTACCTGAAATCGCCCCGTTTGAAAAACACAAAAAAGGCCCGCCGTCGGCAAACAGCGGGCTAAAGGAGGATTGTATGAAGAAACTCTAACTTCGTACTGGATTGTCTTTAGCGTAGCTATACGCGCACCAACCCGATATGAGGTGAACTACCCAGCCAAGCAGACCGGCGGAACCGATCCACGAGAAACCAGTCAACACCAGCCAGATTATCCCAACGATAACCCTGCCATTGTAGATCTGGCCAAGTCCGGGAATTAAGAGACTCAAAATACCTGCTACTAGGGGTTCTCGCATCTTAATAAATCACCTCCGATATATCGTACGCACCAGAAGCGAATTTGTTCCAAAAGTTTTTAGATCTAGTATGGAATTGCGGAAAACTGAGATCAGTGGCCGAGAAACTCGTGAAGTATGTAGTGAATCCCGAAAAACAGGGCAACCCCGGCGAAAACGGCGAGAGAGACAAGCGGGCGTTTTCCGCCGTGATGATTAACTTCGGGGATAAGATCACTGGCCGCTACGTAAAGCGTGACGCCACAGGCGATCGGTAGAGCATATGCGACGCTAAAGCCAATGTTCGTGCCGATCAAATAAAACAGGATAAGGCCGACAAGCGTCGTGCCGCCTACCAATGAAGTGGCGAGAATGACCTCGCGCGTACCTTTTCCCGCCGCGATCAACACAGAGCCGATCGTAAAGCCTTCCGGGAATTTGTGAAGAAAAACCGCAAGAAAGACCAAAAAGCCGACCTTGATGTCGAGCTGCGAGGCCGCCGCGATCGAAACGCCGTCGAAAAACGTGTGGATCAGCAGCCCGCCAACCGCCGTATATGCTGAGGACGTTGGGATCAAATGATCGGCATGGACCTCTTCGCCCAAGTGGAAATGCGGTGCGATGGTATGTTCGAAAAACTGAGTCAAAAGATAGCCGGCCAGAATGAGCAGCATTGGTGCATAGAGCGTTTCCGAAGAATCGCCCGCTGAATCCTGCCAAAGGCCTATGGTTTTCGGAATAATCTCGATGAACGTGACGGCGAGCATGAAGCCGGCGCCAAGTGCCAAAAGATACCTCAGCAATCGCCTGTAATCACTGTGCAGACGGGACGGGAACAGTATCAGGCCGCCGAGAATGTTGGCAGAAGCCGCAAGGGCTCCGAATATCAATAGCTGCACTAGGGCCGAATCCATAATTTATGCAAAAGAGTAACTTTACAGCATCGCAGGGGTCAAACAAAACCCGAAAATCGATGCTGAGTTGCCACGAAGAGCGCCGCCACAAACTTTAAACACCTGATTAATCAAATCCGGCAATTATTTCTTGACACGATTTCGTTTCACGGCGTAATATGCTTACAAGTATTTGACAACACCGGATCACAGAGTCTGGTGATAAGGATGCTGATAAAGGAAGTGTTTAAGGGCTTAAGCACTTTTCGACGAAATTCAACACGCGAAATACCCCGAAAAATTCCAGCAGGGCGGTCGAAACCAGGGTCAAAAAAATCGCGTCGCACCCAAACAACTCTAAAAACAATCTTTATTGCGGCAACCGCGGGATTAATTGTTATTGCGTCTGAAATTCGCCTCGTTCTTTGAAGATGCAGGAAAAAATGCCGGAAAATTTGCATCGGTCGGTGCTGCTCGAAGAGACGATAAGTCTTTTAGAGCCAACGCCGAACGGGATCTTTATAGATGCTACGCTGGGTCTCGGCGGGCATTCCGAAGCGATACTTGAGCGAGCACCCGGGTCGACGGTCATCGGGATCGACCAGGACACGGAAGCGATCATTCAGGCACGTCGTCGGCTTGCACATTACGGTGACCGCATAAAGGTGTTTCATGCGAACTTTGCCGAGCTTAAAAGCGTCGCGGAAACTGCCGGATTGAAAGCAGTTAACGGAATCGTAGCCGACCTTGGCGTCTCCTCGCTGCAGTTCGACAGCGAGACGCGTGGTTTCAGTTTCCGGTTCGACGCTCCGCTGGACATGCGGATGGATGCAGACAGTGACGAGCCGACGGCGGCTGAACTGCTAAAAACACTGTCAGAAGAGGAGATCGCGAACGTCATCTACAATTTCGGCGAAGAGCGTTTTTCTCGGCGGATCGCTAAACGGATAGTCGAACGCCGGGAACGCGGCGAACCGGTCGAGACGACAAGGGAATTGGCCGAATTAGTTGAACGTGCTGTTCGTCGTAACCCGAAGGACAAGATCCATCCCGCGACGCGTACATTTCAAGCGCTGCGAATAGCGGTGAATCGCGAACTTGATATTTTGGACAGCTTTGTAAAGGACGCTGTCGAGCTTTTGAAACCTGGCGGACGCCTTGCGGTGATAACGTTCCATTCGATGGAAGACAGGATCATCAAGCAGGCAATGCAGAAATTATCGGGCAAATGTTTTTGCCCACCGCGAATTCCGCAATGTGTCTGCGGAGCGGAAAAGAAAGTTGAAATTTTGACCCGTAAGCCTGTAGTTCCGAGCGAAGGGGAAGTAGCAGTAAATCCGCGAGCGAGAAGCGCAAAGCTTCGTGTTTGTAAAAAGCTGGGCCAATAGCAGCCCGAGACGGAAAACCACAGGAGAATCGTAATGAAAACACTCGCACGAGAGACCGGCAGAAGATCAGGGGCAAGGATTGACCGCGAAACGCGGACGGCATCGGTCCCGATGTCATTGATCATGATCGTATGTTCGGCGATCCTCGTCGTAGGTTTCTTCTTTGCCGCTAAACAGCACTTTGCGTCGATCGAATTCGGGATCAAGAATTCCCGCCTCCGCTCGCAGATCGATGAACTCGAAGCGGAAAAACGCAGGCTGCTTCTTGCAAAAGAGGTTGCCCTTTCACCTGGCGAGATCAAAAAGGCTGCCCGCCGCATCGGCTTCACGAAAATGACCGCCGCGAATATTGAGCTTGTCCAGGCATCCGCAGCTCCTGCCGCGGAACCCGTGATGCCTAATGCGATTCCGGCCAATGACCGAACCGAAATGGAGATCAAGGCCAGGATCGTAAAGACCGTTATGACCGGGCCGGTCGCTTCGCTCGCACAGAACGAAAACAAAAACGATAAACAAAATAAAGCAGTCTCTAGCGATAAGAACAACAGATCACTATAGAAATCGAGTAAAAGAGATCAGGAGCCGGCGAAATGCGAAATCGAAAACCGAAGTCGAAAAAACCCAACCTGACGCAGACCACATTTACGCGATTTATGCTGATCGTGGCGCTGATGGTCGTTTGGCTCGGCGTTATCAGCGTGCGACTTGTACACCTGCAGGTAAACCAGCACCAGTGGCTGCGCGGTCGCGCCGAAGACCAGCGGCAGGACGTGAAGCGCAGTAAACTGCTGCGCGGGACGATCTTCGATCGCAACGGCCGCGCACTTGCTATGAGCGTTAAGGTCAAAACGCTCTATGCCGACCCGCTCGAGATAGACGATGTGCCGGCAACGGCGGCGGCGGTCGCTAAAGCATTGAGGGTAAATCAGAAACAGATCCTCGCACCGCTCAAAAAAGCGAAGGACGACGGGAAGCGTTTCGTCCCGCTGGCGAAAAAGCTCGACGAAGATACAGTTCAGCGGATCAACCGCGAACTCGAGACCGCCGGCGTTAAGAAGGCGGACCTGCCGAAATATGCGGGGCTTCACTGGAAGGAAGACCAGGTCCGAAGCTATCCGTACAAATCGCTTGCGGCCCACGTTCTAGGTTTCAGCAATTCCGAGGACAAAGGCCAGGCAGGCATTGAGCAATCGCAGGAAGACGTGCTGCACGGCGCGATCATCAAAAAGCTTCAGCAACGCGACAGGCTCGGGCGCATCTATGACGAAACGGTATTCGAGCGCGAACCGCCGAAGGATGTTGTCCTGACCATCAGCAATTCGATCCAGTATAAAACGGAGCTCGCGCTCGAAGCGGGCGTAAAAGCTGCTGGTGCGAAATCGGGGACTGCTGTAGTTATGGACCCGAAAACCGGCGAGATCCTTGCGCTTGCAAATTATCCGACGTTCGATCCGAACCTGATCAGGGGGGCGGACGCTGATCACATTTCCAACAAGGCGATCCAGAGCGTCTATTCGCCGGGATCGGTGTTTAAGCTGATCACGTACGGCGCGGCGCTCGACAAAAAGCTGATACGGCCGGACGAACCGCTTGTCACAGGATCTTCGATCGAGGTTGGTGGACGCGTATTCAAGGAAGGGCACCCGATCGCCAATGCCACATATTCGAAAGCACTGGCTGTTTCGAGCAACGTCGGAGCGATCAAAACTGCGTTGAAGGTCGGCAAGGCCGATTTCGCGGATTTTATCAAAAAATTTGGATTCGGAAGCCGGACCGGGATCGAATTACCAGCCGAAACGGCCGGCATCACGCGGCCCGTGGAACGCTGGAACGGCGACTCGCTGGCGTCGATGTCCATCGGCTACGAAATTGGTGTCACGGCGTTGCAAATGACTAGTGCTTTTGCGACGATAGCAAATGACGGCGTCAGGGTACAACCACATATTATCAAGGAAATTCGTCAGTCTGATGAAGAGATCGTTTCCTCGGCCCAACCTGAAAAAATTCAGGTGGTCAGTCCGGAAGCCGCCCGCGACCTGCGAAGCATGCTGCGGGAAGTTGTGGTGTCGGGCACGGGAAAGCGCGCTCAGCTGAATGGATATACGTCCGCCGGAAAAACGGGTACGGCTTGGAAATTCAATCCGGTGACGAAACGTGTGGACGGCAGCAAATATATCTCTTCCTTTATCGGATACGCGCCTGCCGACGACCCTCGGCTAGTGATCGCGGTGGTGATGGACGAGCCTACTGCCGGGTCGCGAAACGGCGGACAGGTTTCGGCCCCGGTGTTTACGGAGATCGCCGCTCAGGTTTTGCCGGAACTGAACGTGGTGCCGGACGCCACGATCAACCACGACGCATTGATAGCGGAAGAAATACCGGAAGAAGAAGCCGGGAACGGCGTTAATCCAACGGGAGCTCCCGAGCTGAATATCGCGGCCGCTGAGAAAAAGCAGGAACCGGCAAAAAGTGCGCCAAAGCCAGCTCCAGCAAACGCGCCCCGGAGCAAGAGTGCCGAGGTAAGGCCCGAGAAGAAGCCGGCAGCGTCACCGCCGCGTGCAAAACCCGCTCCGGCAGCGGATAGGAAATCAGCCGCGGCCGACCCGAAAGGCGCGGTCAAGAACAGGTCGTCTACGGACACGGCGAAGCGAAAAACGTGAAACTTGGAACTGCGATCAAATTCATGAATGCATCCGCAACGGGGATCGGCCCCGCCTTGACGGAACGCGATGTCAGATCCTTTGCGATTGACTCTCGCGACGTTAAGGCGGGCGATGTCTTTTTTGCGCTGTCGCAGCCTGAGTACGCGAACAACGGATTTAACGGCGATTTCGAGGACGCCACAAAATACGTGCCAGGAGCGTTCGAAAAAGGCGCCGCCGTGTGCGTAGTTCGTCCGGACAGATACGAAGAACATAAGGCGGAACTTGAACCGTTCGCGGATCGCCTGATCTTTGCGAATGACGTCATACTCGCACTACAGAGACTCGCTCACGGCGTCTATCTCGAATGGAACAAGCC
>JAEZIT010000011.1 GCA_023436495.1 Acidobacteriota bacterium | reverse complement strand
CGTTCGGCCTGTGCCATTCTCTTCTTGCCTTCGACGGCGAAGGGTTTTGTAACGACCGCGACGGTCAACGCCCCGAGCTCGATCGAAAGCGATGCGACGACCGGTGCCGCGCCAGTGCCGGTTCCGCCGCCGAGCCCCGTCGTGACGAATACCATATCGGAGCCTTCGAGCACGTCGAGAAGTTTTTCGGTATCTTCGAGCGCCGCGTCGCGGCCGACGTCCGGGTTTGAGCCCGCACCGAGCCCGCGTGTTGATTTACTGCCAAGCTGTATCTTGATCGGCGCCTTTGAGGCATTCAGCGCCTGCAGGTCCGTATTGGCGACGATAAATTCCACGCCTTTGATCCCTGCATCGATCATTCTGTTGACGGCGTTCCCGCCGCCGCCGCCGACGCCTATCACCTTGATCCTCGCACCCGTGATCGGTGGTTCGTCGATAAAAATCTTTATTCCGTTGCTGTTCATATGAAGACCCTTCGTGCTGTGCATTCCGCTCCCCTGAGGAATTTTTGTATATCAAATCGAACTTGTGGTGCTTTTTCTGTTGAGATACTTCATCAACAATATCTTGTGCTGTCGGCGAAGAAGCATACAACGATTTGGGGTAAAAATCTAGTCCACAAGTTACATTTATCTAAATTTCTCGCGAAAATTCTCAAACCATTCGGCAACCTTTCGTGTCGGCGATTTGCCGTGCGAATTCCCTTCGCGAAGCTGTGAACGCATGGACGAAAGCGCAAGCCCGCAGGCGGTCGCCCACGCCGGACTTTGTGCCTCTTCGGCAAGCCCGCCAAAGTATTCCGGCTCCAGGAAACCGATGCGCGTCGGAGCATCGAAAACCTGCTCGGCTATCTCGACGATGCCGCGTGTCAGGGCGCCGCCGCCGGTCAGGATAACGCCGCTGGATATCTGCGCTCCAGACGCATTCGTCTCGCGTGCTATGTGCTGCAGCAATTCGACCGCGCGCGGCTGCATTATGTCGCACAGTATCTCCTTCGACAGGCCGCGCGTTTCGCTGCGGCCGACGGGCATTATTTCTATCACCTGCGAACGCTCCTGGTCGTCCATCAGGAACGATGCGACGCAGCCGTAATGATGCTTTATCTTGTTCGCTTCCGGGATCGAAACGCGGAGCCCGACCGCTATATCCTTTGTAAAATGCATGCTGCCGAACGGAAATACGGCGGTGTGCTGTACGGCGCCGCGTCCGAAGATCATCAGGCTCGTTATCTCCGCGCCCATGTTGACGACCGCGCAGCCGTATTCCTTGTCCTCGTCGGTCATCGTGCTTTCGGCGGCGGCGAGCGGTTCAAGCATCATCCGTTCTACCTCGAGGCCGGCGCGGTTTACGGCCTTCAGCAGATTCTGCCTCCCGGCGCTAGGGCTGATTACGAGATGAACGAGCGCTTCAAGACGCGAACCCGTCATTCCAACCGGTTCGGTGATCCCGTCCTGGCCGTCGATGATAAATTCCTGCGGCAAGCGGTTGACGATCTCCCAGCCGGGCGGGAGTTGTACGGCACAGGCGGATTCGATCGCGCGTTCGACATCTTCTTCGGTTACTTCCCTGCCGGCTCCGGCAACGGCGACGACGCCATTTTTGTTCTCGCCGCGAAAATGCTCGCCGGAAAGATTGAGCACAGCGGAGACGGCATCGAGGCCGCTGACGCGCTCGGCTTCGCCCACGGCTTTCCGGATCGCCTCTGCTACCGATTCCGTCGCCGTGACGATCCCGCGGCGCAAACCTCTGGAATCGGCCTCGCCGATCCCGACGATGTTCATTTTTCCGTTTTCGGACGGTTCTCCGATCACACAGCGAACTTTGCTGGTGCCGACGTCCAATCCGACTGCTTGAATATCAAGGTTCATATCCTGAACAAATTTAATTGCCTATATACTCGATAACGGGATAAGCCCCCACCGCATTAACGGCCTTTACTTTGCTGCCTTTACCCGCGATCGCCTCGAGTGCCACCTTCAAACTTTTACCGAGTTCGTCCTTTGCCAGAGCGACCGATATCTTCGAACCCGATTCATCCACCATCGCCTTCGGGTCGCGCAAATTAGTGAGGTCGACCTCCGTTACACGCTTGGCCAACTCGAACTGCTTCCATTCCGTCAGCATTTTCTGAAACAGCTTTACCCTTTCGACATTCTCCTTCGAAGCCCGCTCGGACCTTTCTTCGCTCCAGCCTCGTAACACGACCGGAATTCCCGGCTCCGGATTAAGCGCAGGAGCGATGACCACCGCTTCGCCGTCGACGAGAAAATCACCCGCCGAGGTCCTGACAACGGCTTCCGGCACACGTTCCTCGACGCTTACGCGAATCGCATTCGGGAGAACGCGCGAAACGCTTGCCGTCTTTACGAACGAGAGCTTCTCGACGCGCGACTTGATCTGCGGAAGGTCGGCGTTCCACGAACCTAACTTCTCGGTTTCGATGCCGACTATCCGCTCGATGTCCTCTTTAGACGAACGGCTGGTCCCCAGGACCTCGACCTTTTTAACATCAAAAAAGTCCGATGCCGTGACCGTTCTATATCCCATCAGGACCAGAAAACCGAGACAGCCGATGATCACGAGGCTGAAGAACGCGGGCAGAAACAATTTGCCCAGCTTGCTCGGACCTTTTTTTCTCGTCGACGAACGGCGCGCGGGTTTCTTAGCCGCACGTCTCACGGGTGCCGCCTTTGCTCTTGGTTTAATGGGTTTTCCAGCTCTTTTTGCCGCCATGATCTTTCTAAACTCCACGCCCCTCCGCAGCGTCATTCTTTAATCGTTCCAGCAATTCTTCGGACAGCCGCGTTACGGTTCCGGCTCCGAGCGTAATTACAAGGTCGCCCGGTTCGAGCGCTTCTGCAACCCTTTCGGCCGCCGTTTCGAGATCGCCTATGTATGTAGCGTTCTTGTGCCCGAAACGCTTGATATTCTCGGTCAAAACTTCGGCCGTGATCCCGGGAATCGGCTGTTCGCTCGCCGGATAGATGTCCAGAAGATAAAGCACATCCGCGTTGTTGAATGCCAGCGCGAACTCGTCCATAAGCTCCTGCGTCCGCGTGTAGCGGTGGGGCTGGAAAATCACGACGGTCCGACGCCCGCCGGCGCTGTTCTTTGCGGCCGACAGCGTCGCCAGGATCTCGGTCGGATGATGGCCGTAATCGTCTATGACGGTTATCCCCTTCGCCTCGCCTTTGAACTGAAATCGCCTGTTCGCGTTCTTGAATCCGGCGAATGCCTCGGCAATCGTCGCGAACGGCACTTCGAGTTCCATCGCCACCGCCGTGGCGGCCAGAGCATTGTATACATTATGCTTTCCCGGAACCGGCAGATCGATCTCGCCCAATATCTCCATTCCGCGCCAGACCGTAAATGTCGAACCGAATTTTTCGTTATACCTGATATTGTGCGCCGAAATGTCCGCCTGCGCGGTCAGGCCGTAGGTTACCCTTCGGCGCTTGATGTTCGGGATAATGAGCTGCACGTTGGGATCGTCGAGACAGATGACGGCTGCGCCGTAAAACGGCACTTTATTGACGAAATCCGTGAAACATTGGACCACGTCGTCCATGCCCTTGTAGGATTCCATGTGCTCCTTGTCGATGTTCGTCACGACGGCGATAGTCGGGTACAGCATCAGGAAAGAGCGGTCGCTCTCGTCCGCCTCGGTCACGAACCATTCAGAACCGCCAAGCTTCGCATTTGAGCCGAGCATTTCCACAACACCGCCGACGACCGTTGTCGGATCGACCCCGGCGTAGCCTAGCAGTGTCGCTACCATCGAGGTCGTCGATGTTTTGCCGTGCGTGCCGGCGACCGCGACCGCGTACGGTTTCAGGGTCATCAATTCAGCGAGCATTTCGGCACGCGGGATGACGGGAATTCCGTTCTGCTTGGCGATCATCACCTCGGGATTGTCTTCGTGAACTGCCGACGAATAAACGACGACCTGTGCGTCCCCGACATTTTCCGCGGCGTGGCCCTCGAAAACGCGCATGCCTAGTGTTTCGAGCCGGTCGGTGTTCTTCGATCTCTTGAGATCGGAGCCGGAGACGACGAATCCGAGGTTGCACAGAACCTCCGCGATGCCGCTCATGCCGATACCGCCGATGCCAATGAAATGTATATTCTTAACGTGACGAAACATTCTTTTTCGCTAATTCTTCGATCATATCCGCTGCCGCCTCGGCCGCATCCGCACGCGCCAGCTTTTTAGCTGCGGCGCCCATTTTCTTAACCATTTCCGGCGAATTCACAAGATCGCTTATCTGCTTTGCCAGCACGTCGCCGCTCAGTTCGCTCTGCAGGATCATCCGGACCGCCCCGGCGCTCTGTAGAGCCTCGGCATTTTTCCGCTGATGGTCATCCGCCGCCGTCGGAAGCGGGATCATCAAAGCGGCCTTGCCTGCGGCGGCCAATTCCGCACAGGTTGTCGCTCCGGCGCGGCAGATGATCAGGTCCGTGCGGGAAAATTGGCCGACCATGTCAGAGATATAAGGCCTTATATCCGCGTCCTGCCAACCTGCTGCCGCATATTTCTTCGAAATATTCTCATGATCGGCTTCGCCGGTCTGGTGCGTGATCCGGAGCACGTCTTTCGCGCTCTCCAGTTTTTCCAGAGCGTCGGCCATCGCGTTATTAATTGCGCGAGCTCCCTGCGAACCGCCGAAGATAAGCAGGTTCACTTTGCCGTTTGCCTCGCGCGGCGGTATTTCAAAGAATTCCTTTCTAACAGGATTGCCTGTGACGACGCCTTTGCTGCCGAAATACGACAGGGCTTCCGAAAACGTCAGCGCCGCCCGGTCGACGAACCGCGCTAGCTGCCGATTCGTAAATCCCGGCAAAGCGTTCGAGTCCATGACCATCGTCGGGATCCGCATAAGGCTCGCCATCATAAGCACCGGGCCCGAAACATAGCCGCCCGCCCCGACGACGACATCCGGCCTGAATTCCTTCAGGAGCCGCCGTGCCTCCGCAAAGCTCTTCGGCAGGACCGCCAGCCCTTTCACTTTTCCGGCGACACCGACACTTTTCAATCCGGCGCTGTTTATCAATGCGAGCTGAAACCCATTTTCCGGGACGATCCTTGTCTCAAGGCCGCGCGACGTTCCTACGAACAGAACCTCTGACGACGCGTCACGCCGCAATATCTCCTTTGCGACCGCTATTCCCGGATAAATATGTCCGCCGGTTCCGCCGGCAGCTATCAGCAATTTCATAATGTCCGAAACGTCATGTACCTCATGCTGTTCTCACCTTTCGGCGCACCGGCTGCGGATTCGGTTCATCCTTGTCTGTGCGCTTTTCGCCCGCCGCCTGCGAAATATTCAATAATATACCGACAGCGAATAACGTTATAAGCACCGAAGAGCCTCCGTAAGAAATGAACGGAAGCGGAATTCCCTTTGCCGGCACGATAGAGATAACGACGCTGATATTAAACAGCGCCTGTACGATTATCCCTGTGATTATGCCGATACCGAGCAGCATTCCGAACCTGTCCGGGGCCATAAGAGCTGCACGCGCTCCGCGCCAAAGCAGCAAACCGAACGCCAGCACGACCGCGAGCGTTCCCATCAATCCGAATTCTTCGCCGACCACCGAAAATATAAAGTCGGAATACGGGTACGGCAAATAGAAGAGCTTTGCTTGGCCACGCGCGAAACCCTCGCCGAATATCCCGCCCGATCCGATCGCGTATAGCGACTGAACCACCTGAAACGCCTGGTCGTCCGCATATTTGAAGGGGTCCATGAATGCCATCAGACGTTCGACCCGCCACGGCGCAAGCAGCAGCGCGGCAAGCCCGATCGTAAACATTACGATCGCAACCGCCGTCATATGCAGAAGGCGCGCGCCGGCGGCAAAATAGACGGCTGAAAATATCGCGCAAAGAACGATCGTTGTGCCGAGGTCAGGTTCAAGCAGGACAAGCCCGCCGATAAACCCGACGACCGCTACGCAGGGTAAGACGGTTAATTTGATATCGCCGACGATCTTTTCGTTCCTCGTCAAGAACCACGCAAGAAAAATCGGCAGTACGACCTTTGTCAGCTCAGACGGCTGAAACGAAAAGCCGACAAAGCGTATCCACCGCCGCGCGCCGTTGATCGACGGGAACGCAAAGACGGCAAGCAGCAATACGACCGTCACGGCCAACAGCCCTAAGACGACTTTCTGGTCCATATAACGGCGGTAATCGATTCGGCTGGCGACCAGCATCACCCCGAGGCCGATCAGCGTGAAGAATGCTTGTTTGTAAAAGTATGTGAACTGACTCTGGTTCTGGGTCTCGCGAAGCGAGATCATCGCCGACGCGCTGTAAACCATGACCGCGCCAAAGACGGCGAGGCCGGCGGCGATCGCGAACAGGAACCAATCTGTGCTGTATCTCCTCGTCATTTACTGCTGCCAGCGGCACGGGAACGCAATCCCGCCACTGACTCCTTAAAACTTCTGCCTCGTTCCTCAAAACTGCCGAACATATCAAAACTTGCGCACGCAGGCGCGAGAAGGACCGTATCGCCCGGCTCGGCGTTGGCAAAGCCTTGTTCGACGGCGTCCTGCATCGAACCGGCGCGGACGATCTCGGCATGATCTTTTAGCTGCGATTCGATATTGTCTGCATCCTCGCCGATCAGAACGAGCGTTCGCACTGATGACCGGATCAGGTCGCCGAGCGGTGCGTAGGGCGCATTCTTGCCTCGACCGCCAAGGATCAGTACGATCTTTCCGCTGCTCTCGCTCATCGCTTCCAGCGCCTTTAATGTCGCGTCGACCGATGTCGCCTTCGAATCGTTATAGAAACTCACGCCGTCGATCTCAGCCACGTGCTCGATCCGATGTTCCACGCCCTTGAAATCCCGGACCGTCTCGCGCATCGATTCAACAGATGCTCCGCATGCAATTCCCGCCGCAAATGCCGCGAGGACATTCTCGACGTTATGCAGCCCGCGAAGGAATATCTCGTCGCGCGTCGTCAGCACGTTTTCCCTGCCGTCCGTACGCGCGATCAAGTCGCGTCCGCTAAGAAACAGGCCTTCTGGCAGTTCCCTCTTTACGCTGAACATGACCGTGTTCGCCCTTAACCCGCTGGACCAACTCGACGTAATGTCGTCATCCGCGTTCAGGATGGCGACATCGTCAGACGTTTGATTCATGAATATGCGATGTTTGGCCGCCGCGTAGTCGGTGAAAGATTCGTATCGGTCAAGGTGGTTTGGTGTCACGTTCAAACACGCAGCCACTCGGGGGCGAAAATCCTTGATGGTCTCTAGCTGAAAGCTCGACAATTCAACTACCGTCCAGCCGTCGTCTGCGGACGTTTCCACGAGGTCCAAAAGCGGCGTCCCGATATTGCCGCCAACCTGCGTTCTAATGCCAGAGTTTTTCAGCAGTTCCCCGATGAGCGTCGTCGTTGTCGTTTTTCCGTTGGAGCCGGTTATGCCGACTATCTTTCCTTTAATAAACCTGTACGCAAGCTCCACCTCGCCTATGACTTCGCCGTCTTTTCGATCGACGTAACGCGCCGGGATCGTATTTGTCGGAACGCCCGGCGAGGTCACGACCAGATCGATCTGATCCAGCAGCCACGAAGGCAATTGCCCGGAGATCAGCCCAACGTTGTGAGTTTCTTTTAACGCGCCAGCTTCGGCACTCCAGGCTTCAACGTCCTTCTTGTCATGCAGGGCAACGGTCGCACCGCGCGCGGCAAGGAACTTTGCCGACGCTACGCCCGAACGGCCCGCGCCAAGAACCAAACATTTTTTGCCCGATATTTCCATCAAGTTAACTGAACGTCACCTCAACTTCAGCGTCGATAAACTTAAAAGCGCGAATAATATCGCGATGATCACGAACCGGAATACGATCTTCGGCTCCTTCCAACCGGACAACTGAAAATGGTGATGAAGCGGCGCTTGCCGAAATATACGCTTTCCAACGCCGCTGTTTCGCTTCGTAAATTTAAAATACGAAACCTGGAGCATCACCGATAACGCCTCCAGAATGAACACGCCGCCGATGAACGGCAGCAAAAATTCCTGCTTCGTGAGGATCGCTACGGTGCCAAGAGCTCCTCCGATCGCCAGCGACCCGACATCGCCCATAAAAACCGAAGCAGGCGGCGAGTTGTACCACAAAAACCCGAGGCTCGCACCGACCATCGCTCCGCAAAACACCGTCAATTCAGCAGCGGCGGGGTTATGCGTGATGTCCAGGCGTTCTGCCCAGCGCGCATCGCTCGAGAGATACGTCAAACCCGTCAGCGCCGACATCGCGATGAATGTGACGCTAATCGCCAGCCCATCCAGGCCGTCGGTTAGGTTAACGGCGTTCGACGATCCGAGCAGGATAAAAATGATAAAGATCAGATATATCGGCGGCCAAAGATACGTGATGCCGTTCGGCTGCGCCGTTTCCTTAAAGAAAGGAATGCTGATATTCCACGGATAATTCGTGAAGAAATACAGCACGCCCCAAACGATCAGCGCGGTGACCAGCTGGCCCGCGAGTTTCTGCTTGCCGGTAAGCCCGAGGCTTCGTTTTTTGACGATCTTTATATAATCGTCCGCAAACCCGATCGCCGCGAACAGCGTCGTCGCTCCAAGCGCAAGCCATAAATATAGGTTGTCAAGCCTCGCCCACAGGACCGTCGAAATTATGACCGAACCGATGATCAGCACGCCGCCCATCGTCGGCGTCCCTTTCTTTGCCTGATGTTCGGCCGAGAGTTCTTCGCGTATCTCCTGTCCGACCTTCAATTCGGTGAGCTTTTTGATCACCTTGCCGCCGAACAGCAGCGAGATCAGCAGTGCGGTGATCGTCGCGAACGCCGTACGGAACGTGACGTACTGAATAACGTTCAGTCCCTTATAAAAATACGATTCGCTGGCCGAGCCGTATTCCCTGAAAATCAGTTGATATAAGAAGTAATAAAGCATCTGCGATTAGCGGAATTCCGATTGCAGATAGCGGACGGCAAACTCGGACCACGAGTCCCCGCGTCACTGTTTCGCCGCGTCTTTATCCTCCAGATCGAATTTCTCAAAAAGCTTTTCAATGACCTTTTCGGTCCTTACTCCGCGTGACCCCTTTACCAGGAC
The DNA here is from genome assembly GCA_023436495.1 of Acidobacteriota bacterium. Taxonomy (GTDB): domain Bacteria; phylum Acidobacteriota; class Blastocatellia; order Pyrinomonadales; family Pyrinomonadaceae; genus OLB17. The sequence continues at coordinate 979 of JAEZIT010000011.1, read as the reverse complement.
GATGTCTCCGGCGCGAATCTCAGCGAGAAGCATCTCCCCTGCCGCATCCGAATCCTCTGCAAACCTGGCATCGCCGAGCCCGCCGTCCTTAGCACCGCCGACCAATTCCCGCGCAAGCCCGCGAACACCGATCAGTACATCGATCCCAACATCCGCGATCTTTTCGCCGGTTCCGCGATGTATCGATGCGCCTTCCGTTCCGAGCTCGAGCATTTCACCGGCAACGACGATCCTTCGCTTCGCAGACGGACTGCCGTCGACAAGTGTTTTTACCATCGACAGAAGGGCGTCCGGATTCGAATTGTACGAATCGTTAATGACCGTAAATCCCCCGTTGAAATTCATCACCTCGCCGCGCTGCGGCGGTGTTTCTACGTTCGAAAGGCCTTCCGCGATCTCGGCGGCAGGCATTCCGAAAGCGTGGCCGACAGCTGCGGCAGCCAAGGCATTCATGATGTTATGGTTTCCGTTTAGCGGAAAACTCACGTCCGCTCTGCCGTCCGGTGTCGTCAGCCTGAACCTCGTCTCGCCGAATTTAAGAAACGAGATTTCCGTAGCCGTTACGTCGGCATTCGCCGCCATTCCGTAAGTTATCGTCTGTCCTTTTGACAGGCCCGCCATGGCCGCGACGCGCGGGTCGTCCGCATTCAATACGGCAGTCCCGCCCGGTTTCATTCCTTCGACCAGTTCGGCCTTAGCCTTTGCGACATTCTCGATCGACCCGAGGTGCTCGACATGGACGGGCAGCACGTTCAGTTCGACGGCAACGTCCGGCGGTGTGATCCGGCAGAGCCTCTGGATCTCGTTCATCGGCGTCGACATCCCCATTTCCAAGACGGCTACGTCGTAACCGGAGTCTTTCGCAAGGTTTAGCACCGTAAGCGGATGCCCGAGGCCATTATTGTAGTTCTTGATGTTCCGCAGCACCTTTCTGCCGCTGGCAGACAGCACATGCGCCGTCAATTCCTTGGCGGTCGTC
>JAEZIT010000122.1 GCA_023436495.1 Acidobacteriota bacterium | reverse complement strand
GTGCTTTGCCAATACCTTCGTTATCGCCGCCGTCAACGTCGTCTTACCATGGTCAACGTGCCCGATCGTCCCAATATTCACGTGCGGCTTGCTGCGGTCAAATTTTTCCTTACTCATCTGTGTTCTGTCCTCTATTAAAGAATGATCAAATAAACCAAAAAACTGGAGCCCAAACCGGGATTTGAACCCGGGACCTTTTCCTTACCAAGGAAACGCTCTTCCCCTGAGCTATTCGGGCTAAAAGCTCAAAAACTTTCCAACCTGCAAAGAAAATTTTGGAGCGGGAGACGAGACTCGAACTCGCGACATTCAGCTTGGAAGGCTGACGCTCTACCAACTGAGCTACTCCCGCCCACGCCGATTTGGGAACTTTCATTTCGGACCGGCGAATTCGGCGCAACTGCTGCCGATCGTTATAGATCCGTTATCCGAATTCCCAAATCCGGAATCGAACTGGTGCAAGGGGCAGGATTCGAACCTGCGTAGGATGTTACTCCGCCGGGTTTACAGCCCGGTGCCATTAACCGCTCGACCACCCTTGCATTTAAATTGTAATAACAGCTACCGGCTTTCTGAGCCAATTAGCAAATTTCCAATGGTAACGGAGAGTCGTTTAAGATGCAAGTCTCAAATGCAAGGTTTGCGCAGATTTATTGAGCTTTCGGCAATCGAAGCCTGTCTGCTACTTCTCTTGGGTGTCCCGGCCCGTTTCGTGATTAAGATCCATCTTCACTTGCTTCGGTTTCTCCGCCATTGATATTTGTCGCTGATTGTTTCGCCCTCGGGTGAAATCTCTCATACGATCTTCGCAGATGAACGTCCGTCATATGCGTGTAGATCTGTGTCGTCGAGATGTCCGAATGACCGAGCATCTGTTGCACCGAGCGTATATCCGCCCTGTTTTGAACGAGATGCGTCGCAAAGGAATGCCTTAAAGTATGCGGTGAAACATCCTCGAGTCCGCACTTGCCGGCATATTCCTTTATAGAATTGTAGATCGTCTGGCGATTTATAGGTCGGCCGAGCGGTGTGACGAACAGGTTCGAGACGGCAATGTTCTCTTTGCGATGCCGCAACGCCATGTAGCTTTTTACCCATTCGACGGCGCTCGAACCAACCGGAACGCGGCGAGTCTTGCTTCCCTTTCCCTTGCAGGTGAGAATACCGGCGTCGATATCGATAGTCCCTAGCTGAAGCTCGGCCGCTTCGGAAACTCGCAATCCGCATGCATACATCAGTTCAAGGATCGCCCGGTCGCGAAGGCCCGTTTCCGTCGAAACATCCGGCGCCGCTAAAAGCATCTCGATCTCCGCCTGATTCAGAAACTTTGGCAGATACGAGCCCTTTTGCGGTGCGTCGAGATTGTCCGCAGGATTCAACTTTATATGCCCATCGATCATCAGGAATTTGTAAAATCCTCGCATGGCGCTGATAATACGGCGCTTTGAATTCTCCGACAGATCGGTCCGCCCGAGGTCGATCAGCCATTCGCGAAGATCGCGGCGTTCGAGTTTCATCAGGTCGAAGCCATTCTTTTCCGCCCAGGAGGCAAGCCGCTCGAGGTCGCGCTCGTAGGCCTGGAGCGAATTTTTCGCCAGGCCTTTTTCCACGCGTAGGTAACTGAGATATTCGCGGACGAGATCGCGGGACATAGATACGAGTTTATCACTCATTGCCCGCGCTGGTGGACTTTGTACGGACTAATATTTCATATCTTCGGGACAGCCTGCGGACGACTGAATCACGGCGTCGTTCTCGCGAATGATGGACCGAGCGTTCCGCCGCGACAAATTAAATGACCGTACTTCCCCGCTCCAATCTCCCAGATCAGCGAATTTAACATAGAGACGCCGACTCACCACGCACCGGTCCTCTAGTTCCATCGACGGGATGGCAGACACCAATGAAGGTACCGCATCCGCGCTCAGTTCGCCGACGTTGTAATGGCTGTCAAAATCGCGTCCCTGCTGCATCAGGCCGATGTTCGTGCGGGCGATGAAGTCGTCGGGGTTTATCATATTCGTCGCTCCGAGAATAAAGATCGCTGCCCACAACGCTCCCCACGCGAAGTACTGCCTTCGCCCACCAAGCACGGTCATCCCGAACCACACAAAAACCGTCGCCAGCCAGATCATCAGCACCATCGGGTAAAACCTGACGGTCGTCAGCCCATAGCCGAATTCACCCGTAAGCAGCAGCAACCGCTGCACCGCCGAGGCCATGATCACGAAAAGCAGCGCGATCTGCACGCCGGCCAAGATGCGATAGATGCGTTCATTCTTGTGGTTGTCGCGGCGAAGCAGCCAGTGCGAAACGAGCAGGATCGGCAGCACTAGAGCCGCTACCGCCACGAGTTCGCCAAACCCGCGCCGGGCATATTCGGCGAGCCCGAGTTCCGGAGTGTTCTGCACAAGTTCCATCCCGCCGAACAGATACGGCACCTGAACTATCACGAATGCGAGGAAAAGCAGGTCCACAAGGCCGAGGATGATGATCGTCTCGACCGTCCCGAGCGTGAACACGTGCGGAAGCCTCGTATTGTCCCAGTTCTGCCAATTCCGCTTTTTCGGCGTCTCCTCCGCGGGCTTTTCGGTTTCAGCTGCGTCCGGCGGATCGCTGCGGTTGATGTGCTCGAGTACGGTCGCGTGGTCGGGCAGCGCATTGGAAGCCTCGACAGGCTCGGCCGCGAATTTTTCGACGAACGAGGCGTCTGAGCTTTTCGCCTCGTGGTCCTTCGGGATCGGCGAGACCACCGGAGCAGCTTTTCTCAGAGAAAGCTCCACCAGCGAACCGCGGAAATACCCGGCCGTAAGCCATGCGAACAACGATGTCAGCACGACGTGCGAGATCACCGTATCGATCTCGAAATTTATCGCCCGGTTGGCGAGGTTCTCGAACGCCGCGTCCGCCGCCATAAAAAGCGCCCCGAAGATCAGCACCAGCGGCAGCGCGATCGCCAGCCCGCGCATCACCGCAAAAATGCTCTGGCTCAATCGGTTTCCGGGCATGGATTTCCAATCAATGTCCGCGCCGAGCAGCAGAAATGGCCCGAGCAGCGACGCCAGGCCCGCGTAGATAGTTCCCGCCGCGTAGTGAAACACCCCGGCGATCCGCTGGTTGATGCCGAAATTCGACAGCACGAGCACGCCCATGATTATGACGGTCGCAATCGTGTCGAAAACACGCAGCTCGATCGAATCACGGATCAGGAACATCGCCCCGAAAAACACCATCGCGGCCTGCAGCGCCAGCGAACGCGTCGTCATCAGCTCCCGCCGGTGCCGCAGCGTCAAGGTCACCATCGTGCCCGTGAAGACCGCGACGAACAGAAAGGCGTTCAGCCCCCACGGCGTCTGCCGCAGAAGCAAATTGCCAAGAGCGCCCAGTATTGCGGCGGCCCCGAGTATTTCCAATCCGGTTCTGGTTCTTTCTCGCATATTGCTAAACACCTTTCATCGCCTTGATCAGCGCTTCCATGTGGTCGAGGTATCTTTCCAATGCCTGTCTGCCTTCCGATGTGATCTTGTATTCCGTGAGCGGCGTGCGGCCCTTGAACGATTTCTCGCAAACGAGGTATCCGGCGTCCTCGAGCTTTCGGGCGTGCACGCTAATGTTCCCGTCCGTCGTGTTGAGGAGATTCTTCAACTCCGTGAAACTGAGCCTATCGTTCGCCGCAAGCGCACTGATGATCCCGAGCCGCATTCGTTCGTGGATGACCTTGTCGAGTTCTCCGGAAACCTTCTCGGCGGCTTTTTCGACGCGCAGGGCTCGCGGGCCGCCGTGTTCGCCGTCATGTATGATCGCAAAGTTCTTCTTAGCCATTTGGTTAGTTCCTTAGCTCCCGGCAAAAGGCGTTCCGAACAGGCCGACCGCGAGTTCCGCCCAAATCAGAAACAGTACGATGAGGATCACGCCGCAGACAGCGATGCGCGTCCGGAGATTCCTGACCGTCCTCAATGCAACCTCAATAGCCACTCCTGTGCCGAACAAAAGCACACCGGCAACGATAAAATCGACGCCGGACCATTTCACTTCGTTCGTAAACCTCATGGCAATAAGCGGGACACTCAGCAAAACCGCCGCGACGATCAGAATTCCCACAAGTCTCTTATTTTGCTTCTGTTCAATATTCTGCATCTTTTAGCCTCCGTAACGCCTTGCAATGATCAACCCGAAAATTACGTGCAGCGCGCCGAACGATACGCCCATAAGAATATTCCCGTACGAAGCGGGAAGGATTAGTGCCACGGCGCCCGCCGCGATGAACATCCATCCCATGACAGGCACGATCTTTACCGAGATGGCACCACCGGTCGCGACCGCGGCCCCGTAAAGCAGCATCCACATCGGCGCCATCAATTCGTAGTTTTCGTAACGCCAGAATCCTAGAGTTAACACCACGCCACATACAATCGGCGGCAGAAAACCCAGCGCGAACTTCTTTGCGGGAACCGAAACGAGCGGTGTCCCGGCGATCTTCGATTTCTGCCACATCGCCAGCATGCCGATCGCGAACGCAAGCGCCGCCTCGGTTAGCCAAACGATCAGCCAATCCCGCATAAATGCCTGCTGATGCGCAATGTACGCCGCAGCAACCGCCGTAACGCCCATCAGAGCGCCGCCATATCCCGGCACGGCCGTGAAATGCGTCGAACGCTCCATCGTTTCGCGGATGAACTGCAGGTTGTCGATCGCTCTGTCACCAAGGTTTATGGGGGTTCCGGGCTCGTTTTTTTCTTTTTGCAGCGGCATGATCTTCGCCATAGTGAAATGAATATAAACCTACCGCGCGGTGCTGTCAAGTACTTTATGATATAAAGTGCATATTTCTTAAAATGACCCGCGAACGATCCACGGGCCGAGCTTTCCTGAGCCGATCAAGGCCGGCGATTCGCTTCGAGATATTTCTTGGATTTCACAGGGTCATTCATTATTTCGCCGAAGTTTTCCAGGGGCGCTGCGTTCGGATCTTCGACAGAGAACGTAAGCCGCTGATTCTGGCGCAGAAACTGGTTTCCATTCCATTTATAGAATGTCCGTGTGTAAAACGTCGGACAGCAAAGCTGTTCTTCGTCGCCGGTGATCTTTAGTGTTTCGGTTTCGCCGAGGATATAACGGTCCTGGCCGTAGAGCTCAATTACGAGGTTTCCGTCCTCCATTCTAATATCCTTCAAGCCTCCGTCGGCACGGTCGCCCGTGCGGAAACGCCAAATCAAAGCCGGTTGCTCGTCTTTCCATTCGTAAACATAGACGACTTGGGGAATGGCATTGCCGGTCGTCTCTATCTTTAGGATGACGATCGCTTCGTCGGCGCCATCACCGTTTGCGTCCATGAATTTTGTTGCAACATGTGACATGCCAATGCGCCGGCGGGCCTTTCGCTGCGCAAGTTCATCAGGGTCCATCCCGACATCGGTCGCGACGGACACTGGCTCAAGCCGGCCATTTGTCAGAGTAATATCCGCGTTGTCCGGGTTTTGCCAACCGCGCGGCAGCGGATAGGTGAAATTCTTGAAGTCAAAATTGCCTAAAGGCGAAGCAGTTGACCTGAACCGGTCGTCGGTAAGTTCTGCCTGCAAGTCCGGAAATTCGGGGGTCGGCGGTGCCTCCGGTTGGGTGGCCACTGCCACGGGAACGGTCGGCTGTGCTTCGGCCGTCGAATGCGGTTCCTCCGTGCCGGACCCGCATGCCGATGCCAATAAAAGAACTGCAATAGCGAGCGATGCCGCTATTTCCTTTACAGAATTCGTCATTAATTGTCGGTAAGCAGCCGTCAGCCTGACAGCCGAATACGGGCGGCGAATTCACCGCCCGCGGTCAAGGGTATGCATTTTAATTGCGGTCCGGAAATTCATCCGGGAGGTTTACGCACGCGTCAGGCTTCGATACTTGATGCGGTGCGGCTGATCCGCATCGACGCCGAGGCGGCGTTTGCGGTCCTCTTCGTACTCACTGTAATTGCCGTCAAAGAATTCGACCTTTGAATCGCCCTCGAATGCCAGAATGTGCGTTGCGATGCGGTCCAGGAACCAGCGGTCGTGGCTGATGACCACGGCACACCCGGCAAAATTTTCCAGGGCCTCTTCCAGCGCTCGCATTGTATTTACATCGAGATCATTGGTCGGTTCGTCGAGGAGAATGACGTTAGCACCGGATTTTAACATTTTTGCGAGATGAACGCGATTCCTCTCGCCGCCTGACAGCTGTCCGACTCTTTTTTGCTGGTCCGAGCCCGAAAAGTTGAACCTGGAAACATAAGCGCGTGCGTTCATTTCGCGTTTCCCAAGCTGTACGGTGTCGGTTCCGCCCGAGATCTCATCGAAGATCGTTTTGTCCGACGAGAGGTTGTCACGTGATTGGTCCACATAACCGAGCTTTACGGTCGAACCAACCTTGAATTCCCCCGAGTCGGGTTGATCCTGTTCGGTGATCAGGCGGAAAAGCGTGGTTTTGCCGGCGCCGTTCGGGCCGACCACGCCGACGATACCGCCCGGCGGCAGCGAAAATTCGAGGTTCTCGAACAGCAGCTTGTCGCCGTACGCCTTTGAGACGCCATGGGCTTCGATGACCGTATCGCCAAGACGTGGTCCAGGCGGAATGAATATCTCGAGATCTTCGGATCGCTGTTCGGATTCAGTCGCGACCATTTTCTCGTAATCGTTAATGCGTGCCTTAGATTTGGCATGGCGGCCCTTGGGCGACATGCGTATCCATTCCAGCTCCCGCTGCAATGTCTTTTGCCGTTTATCCTCGGTCTTCTGTTCCTGTGCGAGTCGGTTTTGCTTCTGCTCCAGCCAGGATGAGTAATTGCCCTTCCACGGTATGCCCTCACCGCGGTCGAGCTCCAATATCCAGCCGGCGACATTATCCAGGAAATAGCGGTCGTGTGTTACGGCGATGATCGTCCCTTCGTAACGCTGCAGATGCTGTTCGAGCCAAGCGACGGATTCAGCGTCGAGGTGGTTAGTCGGCTCGTCCAGCAGCAGAATGTCCGGCTTTTGCAGAAGCAGGCGACAGAGCGCGACGCGGCGCTTTTCTCCGCCCGAAAGCGTCTTTACCGGCGTTTCCGGCGGCGGACAGCGAAGGGCGTCCATTGCCATCTCTAGCCGCGAATCAAGGTCCCATGCGTACGCATGGTCGAGCTTTTCCTGCACTTCGCCCTGGCGTTCGATAAGCTTGTTCATCTCATCGTCATCCATCGGTTCCGCGAATTTGGCGTTGATCTCTTCGTACTCCTTCAGCAGGTCGACGGTGGACTGCACCGCTTCTTCGACGATCTGACGGACTGTTTTCGATTCGTCGAGCTTCGGTTCCTGTTCGAGCAGGCCGACCGAATAGCCGGGCGAGAAAACGACCTCGCCGTTGAAATCCTTATCGACGCCGGCGATTATCCGCAACAGGCTCGATTTGCCCGAGCCGTTCAATCCAAGCACGCCGATCTTCGCGCCGTAAAAGAATGATAGATAGATGTCCTTAAGGACAGGTTTCTTATCGTAAAACTTCGATACTTTGACCATCGAAAAGATGATCTTGTTAGGTTCTGTGCTGCTCATATCAAAACATTAAGGATAGCGAGGCGGCGCGGAAATATCAAAGCATGCCTGTTCGGTGCGGTGCGCGGTTGTATGTTGAATACTCCGGTAAACGAATCTATACTCGAAAAAGGGGCCATGGATCTTCACTTAAACCTAACGCTTGCAATTCTTGCCGTGGCGATCGTCTTGTTTGTCCTCGATGTGCTGCCGGCGGACCTTGTCGCCCTGCTTGTCGTTGTTGCGTTGGGCGTTACGGGTATTTTGACGCCTCAGGAAGCGTTCTCAGGATTCAGCCGATCGGCCGTGATCACGATCATGGCGATATTTATACTGGCGGCGGCACTTGAGCGGACCGGTGTTGTCGAACAGGTCGGAAATCTCCTGCTCAGATTCGGCGGCCAAAGCGAGATAAGGCTGATCGTGCTGGTTATGGTGGCCTCGGCGTTCCTGTCGCTCTTTATGAACAACATCGCCGCGGCCGCTGTTTTGCTTCCGGCGGTTTCCGGTGCGGCAAAAAAGGCTTCTGTAAATTTATCGCGGATCATGATGCCGCTGGCGTTCGGAACTATTCTCGGCGGAACAGCGACGCTGCTGACAACATCAAACATCGTCGTAAGCTCGGTACTTTCGGACAACAACATCCAGGGATTCGGCCTAACGGATTTTGCGCCGCTCGGCATTCCGTTGATCATCGCGGGAATCCTCTACATGGCACTGATCGGACGGCACCTACTTGCTGGCGAATCGATCATCGAAAAGACGCTCACGCCGAACCCGGTTAAGCATAAGGATCTGGTGTCGGCGTACAATCTCGGGGCAAATTTGTTTCGAGCGCGCGTGCCGGTCAATTCCTTCCTGATCGGAAAGCGGTTGAAGGACAGCACGCTTCGCGAAGATTTCGGCGTAAGTGTTGTAGGTATTGAGCGAAACGGGAGAAAGCTGTTCGACCTGTCGCCGAATTCGGAAATCACACATGGAGATATCTTGGTCCTCGAAGGTGATGAGGCAGATTTCCGCCAGCGCGACGTCGAGCCTTATATGGAATTTCTGCCCGCGCCGAATTGGAGCGAGGCCGAGTTGGAAACACGCGCGGTCGAGGTTGTCGAAGCAATGCTCGCACCACGGTCACGCCTGATCGGCGAGACGCTGCGGTCTACAAACTTTCGCGACCGGTATGGTGTGATCGTGCTGGCGATATGGCGGGGCACGGAAGAGATCGTAGTTGATATAGCGGATGTGAAGCTGGAATTCGGGGACGCGTTGCTCCTGCAGGGAACGCATGAAAAGCTGTCGCTGCTGGGCGGCGATCCGGACATCATCGTCCTGATGGAGGCAGAGGAAAAGACGATCACGGTCCCGGAACGCGGCCGATTAGCATTGGGAATATTTGTGGCGACGCTGGTGCTCGCGATAGCTCTGCCCGCGCTGACCGGCCCGGTAATGCTCGGCGGCGCGATCATGATGATCATTCTGCGAATATTGAATTCCGATCAAGCGTATTCGGCGATCAGCTGGCGCACGGTCTTCCTGGTCGCTGGAATGTTGCCGATGGGTATAGCACTGACAAAAACAAACGCCGCGGTCATGCTCGCGGATATCACGATCGGCATCCTTGGCGGTTACGGTCCGATGGTTATCGTCGCCGGAATGTTTATTCTGACGGTGATCCTGACGCAGGCGATCAACGGTGCCGCGGTCGCGGCCATCGTCGCTCCGATCGGCGTACAGCTCGCCATTCAAACCAACACAAATCCCCGCGCGCTTGCCATGGCGGTTGCCATAGGCACCTCCATGGCATTCATTACCCCGCTCGGCCACGCCGTAAATCTGTTGGTCATGAGTCCCGGCGGCTACACTTTCAGAGATTTCGTCAAGGTCGGCGTTCCCCTGACCATAATCTGTTTTGTGGTTGTGATGCTTGTATTGCCAATGATCTGGGCGTTATGAAAAATCAATTAAAGCATTTGACCATCAGCTGACAATTGTTCGTCTTACTGCAGCTTTCTCGATTCGATCCATCTTTACTTCAAACCCGATTCCCGGAGCGTCCGGAGCCGTTATCGTGCCTTCCGTGGACACTTCTACCACCGGTTCGATGATGTCTTCGTGCCAGTACCGTTTTGAGGCCGAGACATCGCCCGGCATTGTGTAGCCCGCGAGGGTCGAGATGGCAATATTATGGGCGCGGCCGATGCCCGATTCGAGCATGCCGCCGCACCAGACGGGAATACCGTTCTCGCGGCAGACCTTTTCGACGAGTTTCGATTGGGCATGCCCGCCGACGCGGCCGTTTTTCAGGTTGATTATCTTCCCGGACCCGAGTTCGATCGCCTTTCGTGCGTCTTCGGGTGATTTGATCGGCTCGTCCAGGCAGATAGGCGTCTTGATCTCTCGCTGCAGTTTCGCATGATCGATGATGTCGTCGTACGGCAGCGGCTGTTCCAGCATCATCAGGCCGAATTCGTCGAGGCTGCGGAGCTTCTCGATGTCATCCAGCGTGTACGCCGAATTCGCGTCGCCCATCAGCAGAATATTTCCGAACTCGGTTCGGACGTCTTTGATAACGTCGTAATCCCACGACGGCGATATCTTTATCTTGATGCGTTTATACCCGGCGTCGAGCTCGGTGCGGATCTTTTCCAAAAGCTGTTCGACCGAATCCTGAATGCCAATGGAAACACCGCATTCTATCGTCTGATTGACACCGCCGAGGTGCTTCCAAAGCGGAACGCCGAGCTTTTTCGCTTCAAGGTCCCAACATGCCGTCTCAATGCCCGATTTCGCCATCCGATGCCCGCGGGCCCATTTCATCAGGCCCCAAACATCCGCGGCCGAACCTACCTCTTTTCCGACAACCATCGGCGCAAGGATCTTCTCCGCCGTCACCCACGCCGAATCGGTCCATTCATCCGAATAACCCGGCGATTCTCCGCAAGTGACCTCGCCCCATCCTTCCGCGCCGTCCTCATCCGTCACGCGGACGAGGATAATGCGTCGTTCATAAGTACGGCCAAAGCTTGTCTCAAAGAAATGGACAAGCGGAAGATTGATCTCAATAAGTTCGATTGACTTGATGTTCATGGTTGCGGCAAAACTAAAGGTTAGTAATTGTCGCCATGAATTGCAATCGGGCAATAAATTTCACTCGACGATCTCATACTCGACGAATTGTGTCGCTGCTCTGCCCGGTTTATCACTCTCCCAGACCTGGATCTGCAAGATATAATCTCCGGCTCCCATATCTTTTCCTAGGATCATCCCACCGGTATACTGAATATCGTTTGGGTTAGCTGCAGTGATCGGGCCGGGCTTGCCTTCATAGAACAGCTCTCCGCTGCGAAAGATCTTGATCTGGCCGACAAGCGACGTTTGCGGTTTCGCGTCAAAGATCTGCAGCGCGTATCGCATTACCTCGCCCTGTTTGAATTGGCGTAGGGCCGTAACGGTCTGTGCGTCGATCTTCTTTGAAACCTCGGCATAACTCACGGTTCCTGCCATAAGTTTATCCCAGTCGGTTTTCGGCATGGATTCAAGAGCTACTCCTGAAAGCGTCAGCTTGCCCCTCTTCATATTCGGAACCGTTATGAACTGGCTTGCTGAGCCCACTTTTTCAGTGGCCAAGTCCCTCAGCGCAACGCGATACTGATATCCGCCGGGCTTTTTTGCTTCGAACGCATATTGGTACACCAGCCCGGTATGTAAACTGCGCTCGTAAGCTGCTGCCGGGATCGTAAGTGTGAACTGACGGGCCATTTGGTCAGCTATCGTTCCATTGTCTCCGAAATTAAGGGCAACGACCTCGAATGTCGCTTTCTTATCGCCATTCGGCAGGGTGCTGAACGTCAGATTGTTTGCATCGATATGCATATACGATTTGACCCAAAGACGCCTCTTATTGTCCGTTGTGAATACAGTATGAAGTCTGAGGCGAATGTCGTCGACGGCAAACGGCGAGGTCAACGCGTTTTCCATAGCCTGAGCTCCAGGTATCACGGTCTGTTTGATCTGATCGTCGGTAACCCCTAGGAAACCACTGCGATATCTGACGACGACGTCCGGCCTGTTAACTTTGATCTCAATTCTGTTGAATTTCTGCCTCTTTGGGTCGAATGTAGCTTCGTCCGGTTCATATCCGATCAAATAATAGCTCTGATCATCCATTACGCGGCCAAGGCCATAATTGATATCGTTGCTATTGACAAATGCCAACCCACCGGTTTCCGCCGCTAAATGTCTCAACCCGTCCTGTGAATCAGAGAATTCATTTTCGCGATCCTGAAGCTGCTGGCTAAAATTCGGAGCGGTCCAATCGTCCATCGCCTGGGCCCCGGGACTCTCTAGCCCTCGTGCACCGACGGTGTGAATTACCACTGCGGCTCGGTTGGCCTGATCTACTAATCGACGCATCGCTTCCCGCAATGGCCCCGCCTGACCGATCCCGCGGCCGCTCGAATCAAAGAACGCGATTCCGTCAGAAAGCAGAACGATCGACTTCCTGCCCGGCATTTTCTCCATCCCCCGCACGACAAAGTTGATCGCACCAAGCGTTCCGTTAACAAAAACACTAGATCGAAAGGCCGCCGCCTCCCGCTCAAATTCATAGTCCTGAGCGGCTTGGCGTTGTAATTCCATAGCGTTGTCGCCCCCCACCTGATTCTTCAAAACGGCGGTGATCGGTTCAAATGTCGAAATGCGCCCGCGACCCTGCGTCGAGAACTTCAAGTCATCGATCACTTGATGCAATTGTCGTTTGTCCGTCGTAAATTGCTGAAGAGCGCCCATTCCGCCCGCGGTGCGAATAATGGCGATCAGATCGCCTTCCTGAACCTGTTCGTTGACGTATTTCCTAAGGGCTTGTTTTACCCAAAAAATACTATTGAACGACAAGCCCAGGTCATCAACCACAAGTGCGATCGTACGCCGGACACGCGCGGGATCCGGACGGCTCGTTGGGATTATGGGTTGCGGTATCTGATCTTTTGCTGGCTTCGAGGGCTTCGTTGGCGAAGTATGCATACCGCTTACGAAAGAAAAGTTTGATACCACCTGCTTCTTTCCGTTTTCGTATATCTCGATCTCCTCTGCCCGAAGGTCGCGGATCGGGTTCCCCTTCTTGTCAGTCGCCGAAACGTCAATTTGGATCAAATTTGTCGAGATCTTTACGACATCATCGACCGGCGTCGGCGAAACCCGGGGATCTTGGCCCAAGGCTGAACCGGTGAGAAAAATACCTATGACAAGTAACTGCCAGAAAATTCTCATACACAGACACTCCTGTAAATGGTTAAAAAGAAAATGGGTTTAGGGGAAGAGGATCGTATAATAACACAGAATCACGAACACTTGCGCCTTTTTTGTATGTCGGCACGGGCTCCTCGTAGTTCACCGATCTACGTGTCCAAAAGAAGAGAGCGAATCACTTCGTAAGCCGTTTTTCGTGTTACTCGACCACCTCGAACGCAACGGACTGGGTCGAGATCGCCTTTTTGCCTTTCGCCTGGTTGTCCGTAACGATCAAATGAAGAAGGTAGTCGCCTGCCGCCAAAGCAGTCCCGAGCTTGATGCCGCCCGCAGCCGAGATAACGTCCGGCGATTCATTCACGCCCTGGACCGGCTCCGGGGCAAATTCAGCGACCAATTGTCCTTCCGAATAGAGCCTCATCGTCAATGTGAGGTCCGCGCTCGTCTGGGCTGACGCCTTTGCATTCATTACCTGGTAAGCTAATCTTACGACTTCGCCGCGCTTGAACTTCATCGACGCCATATCGCGAACAACACGGCTCGAGGCTTTGTCTTCCTGGGACCCTGACTCACCTTGGAGTACGATTCCCGATAGTGCGAGTCTCTTCTTCTTTAGATCCGGCACCTCAAGATACTGGTTGGATGAGCCGATTTTTCCCGTCGCGGTGTCACGCACGACCAGCCGTACTTGGTACCCGCCGGGCTTCGCCACCTGGAACTCGAAATTTGCCAGAAACCCGTCTCTTAACATTTCGGCATATTCCTTTTCACCTAGGGTGATCGTTAGATTACGCGATCGCTGATCCATTATCTGACCGGTGGCGCTCATTGTGATGGCGACGATATCGAACTGGGCTTTGTGGCTTCCGTTTGCTCCACTCGTGAATGTCAGGTCGCGGCTGTCAACATTGATAAATGCCTTGGCATGAGTATCTTTCTTTTCATCGGCGACGAAGATGACATTCATCCGGATCATGATGTCGCTCGTCGTAAACGAAGACGTTAAGGCCTCTAATATCGAAGTCTCACCTTTCACCGGCGGCGTACCGATGTTCTCGTCGCTTACACCGAAGAAACCGCTACGGTACCGAACCTTAACATCCGGCCGCGTTACTTTTACTTCAAAACGGTTAAAAGGCGTCTTTTTCGGATCGAAACTTTCATCGCTGGGCAAGTAGCCGACAAGATAATAGCTCTGATCATTCATCGCTTTTCGAATGGAATGGTTAATGTCGTTGCTGACCATTCGCAATCCGCCCGTATCATCCGCAAGAATGCTCAGGGGTTCCTGCAAGTCCGCGATCAAGTTAGCTCTCTTCGTAATGATCCTGGACGTTGTCGCGTGGCCGCCAGCCCATGTGGTTCCCGGGACGTCGTCAGATGCCGTTATTCCTGGGAATTGTACGCCTCCGGCGTTGATGGTGTAGAACACTACGGAATTTCGGTTGGCGAACTCCACCAACTTTGGCAGAAAGCCGGAATTTGTTTGGCCGTATATCCTTCCGTCCCTATCTCTGCGATTGAGGAGCCACCCGTCCGACAGCAGTATGACCGATTTGCGTCCGGGCATCCGGCCCATCCCGCGAATCACGTGGTGGAGGGCGGCCATTGTTCCGCTCGCGTAATTGGCATTGCGAAAATCCGCCTCGCGCTCCTCTCCATCGCCGCTTTCGATAGGAGAAAGCAGCGGTCCGCCAGACATCATGGCGTTAGATTTCAAGCTATCGATGGCAGCCATGAGCAGCCGCTTGTCGGTCGTGAACTGTTGAAATGGCCCCATCCCTGATCTGGTCCGCACGATGGCAACAATGTCACCGTCCTGCATCTGCTCGTTCACGAACTTCTTCAGGGCCTTTTTGACCCAAAAGTGGCTTGAGAACGATAGGTTCAGGTCATCAACCATTAAAGCGATCGTCCGCCGGACCTGTCCTGATGAAAGTGTTGCTCCCGGAATGAGTGGCGGGGTAAGGTCGGCCCGGTCTTTCTTATCCTTTGAAGCCGGCTCAGGTCGAGCGCCCGGAACGAACGAGAAATTTGAGATCTCCTGCCGTTTGCCATTCTCGTAGATCTCGACCTCGTCGGCGCGGAGGTCGTGGATCGGATTGCCTTTCTTATCCGTGACGGTAACGTCGATCTGTATCAGCGAGGTCGTGATCTTGACCACATCTCCGTCGTCGGCCGGCGGGGATTGAGGATCCTGGGCGAATGTGGGAAGGCACATAACCAGCGCAGCGGCTAGCGAGAGTAGTGCATTTTTCATTTATCGGTTCTCCGGGATATAGGAAATTGTCTTTGGTATAATAGTGTATATTGCCCGGTTTGGAAAGTTTTTTGTGCCGTGTATCGAAGACAGAACCTTGCCGGAATTTTACATCAAACCCTTGGAGCATAAACAGTGATGTCCTCTCGAAAGATCGGCAGTGTACCGAACCAATTACTAGCATTCTTATTCCTGGCCGCGGTATTTACCATCGCGTGTTCCGCGCAGACCGAGCAGCAGGCTCTTGCGTCTTTACGGCAAATGACCCGCGAAGGAAAGCTTCCTCCGGAAACGGTCGTCGCGGGAATCGAGTCGAAATTCTCGTCGACAAAGACCGGTGCTCTCGCCCGACTTCTGCGGGCGCGGATCAAATTCGAGAATAAGGATTTCGCGGGCGCGGCATCGATTCTGAACTCGAATATCTTCCGCGAAAAGACGAATGTCGGCGATTATGCGGAATGGCTTCGTGCACGATCACTGCAAAGCGTCGGAAACCATGCCGAAGCGATGGCCGTTGCCGAAAAGCTCTTGGGAGATTTTCCAAATTCGCTGCACCGCACCGAGATAAGTCTGCTGTGGGCTGATTCCGCAATTAGATCTGGACAAGCTGCAAAAGTACCCGCCTTTCTGGAGACGCTAAACACGCGGAATGAACCTGGAGCTCTCCTTGCAACTGCGAAGGCCTATGAATCTCAGTCCGATCAGACAAACGCCGTCAAATTCTACCGGCGAGTATATTTTTACGGTGCGGGAACCGATGCGGCGAAGGAAGCCGAGACAAAGCTGACATCGCTTGCACAGCCGCTCGCGCCCCAGACCGCCGATGAGATCGAAACCCGAGCGGAAACATTGTTCAACAGTAAGCAATGGGCGGCCGCACACGAAGCGTACCTGCAGCTTTACAATGGATTTCCGGCTTCGATCACGCCGCAGACACGGTTGCGGCGTGTGATCGTCACATCGAACCTAAAACGCATGCCGGAAGCAAGAAGCGCACTTGATTCGTTGCCGGTTTCGGCTGCCGAACGCGAAGAGGCGTACTATCACCTCGCTCTCGGTTACGCCCGCTCAAGGCTCTGGCCCGATGCCCGACGGACGATCGATGAAATGCGGCAAAAATATCCGAAAAGCGATTGGACGCCGAAGGCCATGATCGACACGGGATATGCCGCACGCGACGCCAAGAATCGGCCCGAAGAAGCCTACTTTCTCCGTACGGCCGTCACGGCTTATCCCACGGCGATCGATGTCGCACAAGCACAGTTCGAACTTGCATGGATGCAGCACGAAGACGGTAATTTCGCCCTTAGCTCGCAGATGCTCACGGAACACCTGGCGCGATATGTAGATAAAGACACGACCAATCGCGGCAAGGCCGGTTACTGGGCCGCACGCGATTCCGAGCGGGCGGGGAAAAACGCCGAAGCCTGCGCGCTTTACGATGCCGTCCTTTACCGCTACAGCGCTAATTGGTACGGATATCTTGCCGAGCAGCGGCTCGACGCGATGAAAAAGGCAGGAAAATGCGGCCCGCTGCCGGCAGGTTCCATTGTTGAAAGGGCCGCCGCGAATCTTAAGACCGTAACTGTCGCGCCGGAAACCGCAACGGAAAAGGAACTGCTTCGTACGCGAAAGTCCGAAGACCTCAGCACGGTCGGCCTGTTCGATTGGGCGATCGATGAACTTCAGGAAGCCCGAAAGACGGCGCCCGAAAGCCCCAAGGTCAATCTCGAATTGGCACAGTATTATCGCTTAAAAGGCGACAACGTTAACGCCCTGCTGTCGCTGGCAAAAAGTTACCCCGATTATTCGCAGATGTTTCCTGAGGAAATGGGCAAGCAGGAATGGGACATCTTTTATCCGCTGACCAATTGGAACGACATAAAATTCTGGGCGAAACAGCGTTCGCTCGATCAATATCAGGTCGCCGGGCTGATCCGCCAGGAATCGGTGTTCAACCCGCGTGCCCGCTCGCATGCGAACGCATACGGCCTGATGCAGCTCCTAATCCCGACGGCCCGGACGGTCGCTCGAAAATTCGGGTCCGCGACAACGTCGATCACGGGCGAAACCTTATTCCAGCCCGCCGTAAACATCGAACTCGGCACTGGCTATCTTCGCGAACAGTTCGATAAATTCGGCCGCATCGAATACGTCGCCGCCGCTTATAACGCAGGGCCTGGCCGGATTCCCGGCTGGCGGGCCTCGCTGCCGTACGAGATGGACGAATTCGTCGAGGCGATCCCGTTTCGCGAAACGCGCGGCTATGTACAGGGCGTGATCCGAAACTCCGCCCAGTATCGGAGGCTTTACGACGACAACGGCAACTTCAAGCCGAATGTTGGCTCACGGCCGCTGCGGGCCGAGATCAATTCGAAACCCCGCGAACAACTCGCGGCCGAATTTCCCGATCTTGTGGTCAACACTGGCGAATGAGTGGTTACTTTATCCGGAAGTGCAGCGGCCCCATTAATGCCTGTGCTTCCGGATTGTAGTAATCATAGACGACGGACGCAGGCGTCAACGCGTCGATCCCATACCGCTGCTTGAACCTGAAATTGACCTTGGTCCCGCCCGCACGAGCCCACATATAAATGACAACCCTGTCAGGCAGAACGTCGTATCGTGTAAAGCTCCAGTCCGCCTGCATCGCATTTTCCAGCGATTCGCGGCTGACGTCCGCCCCCGGAGGAATCCCGATCTCCGCCAGCAGCATACCGTACCCCTGAAATCCGACGCGTTCGGCTTCCATTGAACACGATATCTCCTGCATTATCGCTGCTTCAGTTCGGTCGCAGGAATAGTCCAGCCGGAGTGCACGCGAACTGTTTACGGCCCCGCCGGAAACGTCCGCGTCCTTCCAATCGACGTAATGTGTAGCAACCGTTTGTGCCATTATCGACGTGCCGGATGGGTCGGTTATTCCGATCCTGTTCTCACCGGCCGTCATCTCTGGCAATTCGATCGCAAGTGGTTCGATCCGGTCGGCATCGATCTCGAACAAGCGTGCGATCCCGCCGTTGATCGTCACTCGGATCTGGCGCGGCTTGTGTATCTCCTCGCCGGCTATCGCGGCAACAAATGCATCGAGAACATTTATGGTCGTCTGAGTCGAATACCATACTCCGTAGCGGTCCTTGTTTTTCAGTAGAAACGCAATACCCCTGGACGCGGCATCGCTGTCCTTGTCAACCTTCAATAAAAGCTGTACGGCAAGCGCCGTAGTTTCGATCCTCCCGGCTGTACCCCAACCGTAAAACGGTGTGTTCGTCTCCAGTTTCCAGTAAGCCTCGCTCCCCTCTCCGATCGCGATCTTCTCCAGCCGAGAGGCGATAGCCTGCGCCGACACTCGGTCGCCGCCATCCATCATCGCCAAGCCCAGCAATGCCAGCGAATATGGGTCATCGATCTCCGCATTCCTTGCGCGCAAATACGTGAACGCCTTTTCCATCGCCGCCTGCGCCGCGGGCGAAACCGTGCTTCCCTGCATCGCATGCCGCAT
Organism: Acidobacteriota bacterium; assembly: GCA_023436495.1. GTDB lineage: Bacteria > Acidobacteriota > Blastocatellia > Pyrinomonadales > Pyrinomonadaceae > OLB17. The sequence continues at coordinate 36,558 of JAEZIT010000122.1, read as the reverse complement.
CGCGATCGACCGCACAATATAAGTCGTCAGCATCAGCGATTGATCGCGGTCGACCGCATATCGCCCCTGCTTTACCCAGCTTCCATCAGGCAGCTGCTGTGTGACGAGCCACGCTTCGGCACGACCCGCAATTTCCGGATCGACCACGATGTAAGGAGCGGCGTCCGCCAAGAATCGCAATGCATATGCCGTCAGGGCGATGTCTGGCGTGTCCTTTCCTCCCCAGTATGTAAATCCCCCGTTCGCGGCCTGATATCCTGTCAGACGCTCATAACCCTTCTGCAGGTACCGCTGAGCCTTTCGCCGCATTGCAGAATCCTCTTGACTGAATTTGAGGATCATCAGGTTCGGATATGTTGACGAAACCGTCTGCTCGCCGCAGCCGTAGGGCCGCTGCAGCAACCCTTCGACTGATTCGGCGACGTGGGAGAAGAGATTCGGATAGATCTTAAGTTCGGCATTCTGTGTTCCCGGCAGCGAGCCGGCGGGAAACGCCACGTCCAATTCTGTATTCCCCCGAAAGATCTTCGAAGTTGTCTTTACGACTTCGTGTCCGTTTGGACGTACCGTCACGGGTTTTTCTATCGCATCGGACTCGCTTGGCGCCACCGCCGTCACGCGCTGTCTTCCGTCTTTGATCGATCTCGTGGCCTTAAACCCAAAGACTGCATTTTTCGAATCGCCTGCAGGAACGTTTAGATTCTGACGTTCGCTGCCAAGAAAACTGAACCAATCCGCCGGGGCCATCGAAACATTTACCTTTTGCTCAGCATCCGTATAATTTCTGACTTGCGTCGGCAGATAGATTTCGTCTCCCTCGGTAAGGAATTTCGGCGGATCGAGATCTACGAAGAATGATTGAAATGCCTGTACTGTCTGCTCGGCGACGCCGATCTTCCCGTCCTTGGTCGAGGCGATCGTGAAGAGTTTCCAAGTCGTGATATTGTCCGCCATCCGAAAGCGGATCTCTGCCGCGCCGTTCTTATCGGTTACGACCTCGGGATTCCATAGCAATGTTTCCGGAAAATATTCGCGAAGCCTCGGCGTGGATTTCGGAATGTATGGAACAAGGTTACCTTTCTGATCCTTCACAAATTCCTTGCCTTCAATGACGAAAACCTGTTCGGACCCGTTCGCGCCGTCTATCGAAAACCCACTGGCCAAGGCTTCAGGCCGCACACCAGGCACGATCTTCAGCAACGACGAAAAATTCACGCCCTTCGGGAGTTCTTCGATAGCCTGTCTGGAGACCGTCGATGAAATCATCGAACTAGACGAATCGACTGTAACCTCTCCGGCGGCTGTAACTTCTACCGTCGCCGACGCTGCTCCTACCTCCAGCATAACGTCAATGCGCGTCGTACTGCCCGAATTTACCGGCACGCCGGTTCGGAGCGTATGAACGAATCCATTGGCCGCCGCCCTGACCGAATAACTTCCGGGCGCAAGATTTGCGACCAGAAATTCGCCGTGCTCGTTCGTTGACGCTGACCGCGCCGCTGCTGAGGTCTCGTTCGTGGCGGTCACAGATGCGTCGGGAATAACGGCACCGGCTGCATCGGTCACCACGCCGCGGATCGCACCGGTCGAACCCGCGTATGTTAGTTTTTCAACTACGGCTTTCGGCTTTTCGTCGTTCTTGTCCTGTTCGGACAGCACGCGCAGATATTTCGACAGATCGAAGTCATCACGTGTACCCTGCCGTCCATCGGCCCCACGGCTTCGAATAGTAAATTGTATGACCCGCTGCGTTACGGGCGTTACGATCGTCTGCGATCTCGTGCCCGTCTCGCCAAATTTCCCGACATTGGCGATCTCCGTCCGGTTCGAATATCGCGAGAATTCCTGTTTCGTCAGATACACTCGATTACCGTAGCCGTCGCGTATCTCCGCAGGCTCCAATCCGTTATCGGCGAGAAGTTCCGCAAACTCAGTCTCATTCATGGGTTTCGCTTTTGAGACGTTCATTGCCTTCGATATATCCGCGTCGATGAACTGAAAATAGTCCGTACGGTCTGTGAATACGTCGAAATCATCGCCCGCCCAGTAATATTTACTTTCCTTTCCGTCCTGCCCCAAGCTTCTGACACGCGTCACGTAATTTCTGCCGTCAACCTCGAACAAGATCTGGTATGGCCTGCCGAAGCGGTCGGTAAGGCTCTCCACACCCAATTCCTTCAGCAGCGTCCGTTCATCGCGAATAAATTTTCCGGTACGTGCGTGATGGATCAATAACGCGTTTCGGATCGCAATTCCTGTTGGGAGAAAATAGTCAAAGTTGGTCGAGGATGCCGTGAAATCGTCCTCTGTTCCGAATTTCTTATCCGCGCCTGCTGTCCGGAACCGCACGACGTCCATTGACTTTTCCGTCGCAAACTCGGCCTTGTACTGATTTCCCCAGGGATCGCGCAGCGTCGAGAGGCCGATCTCCTTTTCATCGAGTATAGTCTGCAGCGTCGCCTCGTCTGTGGCGTATCGATAATTTTGCGTACTGAATACTTCGGTAAGTGCCTTTTCGACCGGGGCGAGCTGCTTCCTGAAATATTCGGAATACACGCCTTTCGCGTCCGTATAATAACTGCGGCTGCGGAAAAAGTTTGGATAATAATAACTGTCGTAAAGCATCAACTCGGCGACAAGCTGCATTTCGTTCGATATCGGTTTCGAAAGGTCCAGTTCATTTATGTCCTTGATGTTCACGCCGGCGAACGACTCGCCGTACCCCAGCCAGCCAGCGATTCCGCCGAACCGGCTCCCGAATTCAGTGTCGGTCCGCACGCGCTCTTCAACCGCCAGATCGAAGATCGAAAATCCCAAAGCGCTTTCAGCTCCCGTTCCGCTCCGATCAAGCACGCTGAATTTGAGCCGGGCCTCTTCTGCCGGCTTGTAAACGGCTTTATCGAACGAGGCGGCGACCTGAAGGCCGCCGTGTGCAGGAAAAATGACGCCGCGCGAAGTACGGATCAATTCGTCCTCATCGTCCTCGTCCTGCATCGATGCCGCGACGCTCAATTCGCCCTGAAAGATCGGTTTATGCGGAACGCGGAGTTCTGCCCTGCCGTTCCGCAGATCGACGAAATAAGAATCGACGACCGACCATCCGCGAACAATATCCACATAAACCAAGCCGGAATTTCGGGAAGATTCGATCTGCACTAGCAGAGGTTCGTTCGGCTTATATATGGTTTTGTTAGTTGTTATCAGCAGCGCATCGTCTTCGTCAAAGTCTATATCGCGCGTGATCGTGCCCTTTTTGCCGTTGGTATCCTGTGCAGTAATAAGCAGTTCGAGGTCTGAATTTTCATCCTCAAACTCCGGGCGGCGAAACTCGACACGTCCGGCTCCGTATGAATTTGTCCTGACGCGCTGGAGCGTTCGATATTTATCTTCGTCCTCTTCGCTGCCGCGGACGGTTACGCTGCAGGAGGCTGGTGTTCCGTCCGCGTAGTATGTCGAGACATAGCCGCGCACCGGTAATTTCGGATGGCGGTCGGAAACGTTGCCAATGAAATAAACATGGATCGGTTCCTTGGTTATGCGGATATCAAAGCGGCGCTGCTCGGTACGATTGGTGGAAAGATCGGTGAAATATGCTGTGAGATGTAGGTCCTTGAATTTGTCCCAATCATCTTCCCCGAGTTCTTTGAAATCGTCGCGCAGGTCGAACTTCGCGGCAAATTTCCCCTCCGCATCCGTTTCGCCTTCGTGTGCCTCGCCTTCTTCGATGTTGTATTTCTGCTCTTTCCAATCCCATTTTCGGTCATTCACGCGCACGACCCGTACTTTGCCCTTCGTCACCGGCTTTCCGAACAGGTAATCGCCGCGCACTTCAACTTCCGCAGCGTTCTCGCCGGCAACATAATATTTCTTGTCGGGCGTAACATTAACGGTAAAATTCGGCAGATCATATCGCGATATCCTGACAGACTGATAGCCTATCTGTTCGCCGTCAGCCCGGACGCGAATGCTGTATGTACCGAGTTTAGCTGCTGAGGGGATCGCCCACCTGATCGCCGCTACACCAAAACCGGATGTTGTTACACGTTCGCGATAAAGGACGGTATCGTCTTCATCCTCGATACGAAATTCGACCTCGGTTCCCGGCAGTATCGTCTTCCCTTCGGCACCCTTCAAGATGATCGCACGTACATTTAGCGCCTGTTCCGGTTGATAGAGCTGTTTATCGGTCATCAGCAGGGCCTGGACATCGCCCGTGGCTACCGTCAACTCTTCATTGGCCTCGCGCAAGATGCCGTTCTTGGTGCCTTTTATTTTGATCTCGCCGTCGCCATCGAATTTAAGGTCAACAGGTATGGGAATGTCCATGACCGCGAATCCGTCGCGATCGGTAATCCCCGCTGCTTTAACCGTTAGGCCGTCATCATTGTCTTTCAATTCAAGGCTCAAAATAGTTTCGACCGCAACACCTGAAACCGGCGAGTCATTGAACGGGTTCGCTACCCGGACACGGACGCGGTATGTCATGCCGGACAGCAGGTTATCGGCAGCGACAACACGGATCTCGAAAATGTCTTTCAACAGTTCGGACATCGAAACAATCCCTGACGTCTCGCCCACACGATATCGGAACCTGTACCAGGCGAGGTCTCCTTCGGCGTCCTGCAGCAGTGAACCAACCGCGATCGACACCGGATAGTGCCCGCGGCCGCGTTTCAGTTCGACAGAGCGTTGCGCACTCGCGCGAATTACGTCGTTGGCGTCAATGATCTCGACGGTCACCGCAGTCGTCTTCCTACCGCCGGGATTGTCGATGGCCAGCGAAACTTCGGCAGTCTCGCCGCCCAGCATCACTTTAGATTCCGCTTCGTTCACCGTCTGGCCAAAGACTGAAAAAGCGCAGGCCAGGCACACCACGACCGCAGGGAAGAGTCCGAATCGCATTCCGATTACCTCAATTGTATGTTTGATTTATGAAAGTTTTGCGAAACTTAACCGCTGTGATGCAGCGACTTTTGCGAAGGGTTGCTTTGACCGGCCCGAATGAAAAAGGCGGCGGACCGTACGCCCGCCGCCTTTATACACGATCGCTTTGGATCTTATAGGTTCTTCAAAATGAAATCCGTCATCATTTGATACCAATGGCGGACCTGGTCGCGGTCCGATATGCCGTGGCGTTGTGTCGGGTATATCATCAGGTCGAACTGCTTTCCGGCCTTTTGTAGTTCATATGCGAGTTTCATCGTATTCTGCATGTGAACGTTATCGTCCATTGCTCCGTGTATCAGCAGCAGCCGGCCGTGCAGGTTTTTCGCGGCCTTAAGCACCGAACTCCTTTCATATCCGTCCGGATTGTTCTGCGGCGTCATCATATACCGCTCCGTATAGATCGAATCGTACAGATGCCAGTCCGTCACCGAACCGCCTGCGATGCCGATCTTGAATGAAACGCTGTGCGTCAGGGCGTAGGTCGTCATATATCCGCCGTAACTCCATCCGTAGATGCCTATGCGTTCCGGATCGACGAACTTCAGCGACTTCAGATAATTGACGCCGTCTTCAAGGTCGCGAAGCTCCAGCCTGCCCATGTCCTTATACACAGGCCATGTCGATTCCTGGCCTTTGCCGCTGGCCGTCCTGTTATCGAGCACCCAGACGATATATCCCTTTTGCGCCAGCATCTGATGCCACATATACCGGCTTCCGCCCCATGCATTCCGCACCGACGGCGCGTGCGGCCCTGCGTATGTATAGCTCATAACCGGATAACGCCGGTTCGCGTCGAAATTCGGCGGGCGGATCATCATCGCTTCCATCTCAAAACCGTCGCGCGTTTTTACCTTCAGGAATTCGGCGGGGCTAAGCTTGTATTCATTCAGAGCCTCTACCTTGTTCTCATTCAGCACACGCAGCATCTTGCCGTCCGCGGAATACAGAAATTGCCGCGGCGGTGTGTTTACGTCGCTCCAATTATCGACAAAATGTGTGAACGTCGAATTGAACGAAGCGGAATGATGGCCGTCGCCTTCCGTCAGGCGTTCGATAGCGCCGGTATCTGCCTTTACGCGGTAGATATTCTCCGCGATGTGGCTGTCCTTCGTCGCCGAAAAATATATCCAGCCGTTCGATCTATCGACGCCGTGAACGCCGCGGACCTCCCACTTGCCGTCGGTGAGCTGTCTGATCAATTTCCCGCTCGTATCATAGAGATAGATGTGGTTCCAACCATTCCGTTCCGATTGCCAAACCATCGTGCCGTTCTGCAGAAACGACGGGTTGTCGTTGATCGAAACCCACGCGGGCGACGTTTCCGTGAACAGCTTCTGCACCTTGCCGTCCCTCGCCATGGCGTTCATATCAAGGAAGGTCTGTTCGCGGTTTTGGGCCTGAAACAGCACGACGCGGCTGTCCGGCGTCCACGCCACGCGGCCGATCAACAGGTCTTCGGGCTTGTACTGCTTCAGGTCAGCGAACTGAACAAGGTCGCCGAAACGCAGAACGCTCGCAGGCAGCCGCCCGCCCACACTCGGAATACGGCCGACGTTCGGTACGCGCGATCGTTTGTTAACGTCCGCGATCCCGAGCCGCACGATAGGATTCGGATCGCCGGCCTTGGGATAATCCGTGTTCTCGATGACCTGCTCGTTGACGATATCATTCGGCAGTACGAATTTAGGCACCGGCGATTCGTCCAAACGCAGGAACGCAATGAAATTCGAATCCGGCGACCACCAATATCCGCGTTTGTTTCCGCGGCCGTATAGCTCTTCTTCGTACACCCAATCCAGATAGCCGTTGAAGATCCTGTCACTGCCGTCGCGCGTCAATTGCTTCTCCGTGCCGTTCGCCACATTTACCACGAACAAGTTGTTGCCTCGGACAAAGCTCACCCATTGCCCGTTCGGGCTGAAATCGGCTTCCTTCTCCTCGTCGGATGTATTTGTAAGCCGTTTCAACGCGCCGTCCGTCAGCGAATAATGCCAAATGTCGCCGCGGTCTTCGATTAATATAGCCGTCTCGCTGCTGTTGAATCGCAGGTTTGCCGAATTTGCCAGCAGTGCGGCGTCTGCCGCGGAAATGTTTGCTTCCTGCAGCGCGCGTTCGAGCCGTTCCGATTCGAAATACGACTGCGACGCTCCGGTCACGGCATCCACGCGGACGAGCTTTCCGGCCTCGGCCTGCTTGAAATATCGGCCGTCGTTCGACCATGGAAACTGCTTGGACGTACCCGAAAACGCGACGCGGACCTTCGGGTCGGGACTAAAAATGTCGTCGAGCGTCAGCAGCTTCTCCTGCGCCAAAGCGGCCGCTGACAGCAACGCAATTGCTGTGATTACAAAGGTTAGCCTTTTCATAACTTTTATTTTGACGGGGATGGTCAGCCCTATGATAAGCCAGACCTGACGCACCGAGCAAACAGACCTTGATCCGCTTTCAAAACTTTTTATAAGATTTACAACCTTTGTCTTGACAATAGTCGTTATAACAACTATACTGCTTTCATGGTCGGGAAACTAAAAGACGAGATCAAGCAATCAAGCGGTTTTTACAGCGTCGAACAGGAGGTCACGCTCAACGTGCTTCGAACGGCGGAATATATGGAAAACGCGCTGATCGACACGTTAAAGCCCGCCTCGCTTACGCTGACGCAGTATAACGCATTGCGGATACTTCGCGGAGCAGGCACTGACGGCCTTTCGTGCGGCGAAATAGGCGAACGAATGATCACGAAGGAATCGGACATTACGCGGCTGCTCGACCGGCTTGACGCACGCGGCCTTATCACTCGCGAACGGCCTGCTGAAAATCGGCGGACAGTGATCGCAACGATTACGGACGATGGGCGCGAACTGCTTGCGGGATTGGATCGGCCGGTAGCTGAGTGCCATGAACGCCTTTCGGGGCATTTGGGTGAAGCAAAGCTTAGTTCGCTGGTGGGCCTGTTGGAAGAGGTCCGGTCAGCGTAAAAATTTTTCACATATATTCGTTATAACGACGATTGCTATAACAACAAAAACTAAATTTACCTTTTTGGGAGATATCGCAATGAAAATATTCAGAAACACGATCGCAATGACAATGGCTGTCACGATCCTACTGGCTTTGTTCGGCATAGCATTCGGCTATTCGACACCCGCGGCCGGAGCGGCGGAAAAGGCAGCCGAAGTAAAATACGCACCCGTAACCTCTGGCGCATACAACCTTGACCCCGCGCACAGCACGATAGGCTTCGCGGTGCGTCACCTTGAGATCAACTGGGTCGACGGGCGATTCAAGGATTTCACCGGGACGATCAATTTTGACGAGAAGGACGTTACAAGATCGACGGTTAACTTTACCGCTAAGATCGAGAGTATCGACACAGAGGTCGCACAACGCGACGAACACCTGCGAAGTGCGGACTTCTTTGACGCCGAAAAATATCCGGAACTGAAATTCGTCAGCACAAAGATCGAAAAACGCGGCGGCAAGGATCGCTACACGCTCATCGGCGATCTGACCATCAAGGACGTGACGAAGCAGGTTTCGGTCCCGTTCACTTACACAGGCGCGGTGTCCGATCCGTGGGGCGGAACGCGATTCGGCATTGAAGGCTCGACCCGCATCAACCGCCGGGACTTCAACATCAACTACGGCAACGCGCTGCCCTTCGGCGGCTTCGATGTCGGCAATGAAGTAAGCATCATCCTCAAGCTCGAGGCGGTCAAGGCACAGCCCGCGGCTGCGGAATAAAAATAGGCAGGTTCAAACGGTATAAAAAGCGGAGCGATGGCGAATCGCTCCGCTTTTTCGCGCATTTAATTCAAAACAAACTGGGCCTCCACTTGCGCCTTGATGCTTATTGAACCTATCGCAAATGACTCCGGTTCGTCATCGTCATCCGAAACCGAAAAGTTGTTCCTGCTGATATTTGCGTATGGGCTTCGGTAACCATCGATGTCTTTTCCCTCTATCGATACCGCCTTTCCGATCGACTGACCGATCTCGGCCGCCATTGCGCTGGCTTTCTCTCTTGCCGCTTTCATGGCGCCTGCCCGTGCCTGGTCCTTGAACTCACGAAGCTTTGACGTCTCGAATACGACGCTGTCCATACCCGATATGCCGGTCTCCACGAGTTCCGAGAACAGCGCCTCAAATTTTGTCAGGTCTTTGAGCCTGACCGTTATATTTCTCGACACCGCGTAGCCGGCGAACACCTGCTCAAACTCATCGTCGCTGTTCGGGATCTTTTTCCTGTCGAATTTTTCGCGGATAGTAATGTAATTCGTCTTCACGTCGATCGCTGGAATGCTGAAACGAGCCGTGGTCTTCCGAACTTCGTCGATCACGGCATCATTCGCTGCTTTCGCTGCGGCGATGTCTTTATTAACCTTGGTGACGCTCATTGATAGCATAGCCTGATCCGGAACGACGTTTATTTCCGCGGTACCGGTTGTCTGAATAGTCGGCAATTTATTGATATCAACAGCCTACCCTTTAGCTACAGTTCCGGCCAGAACGCACATTAGCACTGTAAAGAAGAAATTTCTCATAGGTTCTCCATGTTCAGTTTGAATTTTCGGAATTTTAGGGAACAAATAACCGGCTACGCCTTCGGATGAGCCCGGTCGTACACTTCGATCAGCTTTTCCATTGAGACCTGTGTATAGATCTGCGTCGTCGTCAGCCGCGCGTGCCCGAGCAGTTCCTGGATATCGCGAAGGTCCGCGCCGCTGTCCAACAGGTGCGTCGCAAATGAATGCCGCAGGCTGTGCGGAGAAATATCATGTATATCGGCGCAGCGTTTGATGTATTTGTCTATCATCCGGCCGACGCTGCGCGTCGTGATGCGCGTGCCCTGATAATTAAGAAAGACGGCCTGCGGGTCGCGTTCGGCTTCGGGGCAATTGTTCAGAAAAACCGGCCGTGTTTCTTCAAGATAATGGATCAAAGCATGCAGCGCCGGCTCGCCGAAGAACAGCATGCGCTGTTTCTTTCGTTTACCCGTGACACGGACGATCTTCTCGCGAAAATCGATGTCCTTCAGGTCCATCCCTACGAGCTCGCTGACGCGAACGCCCGTTGCGTATAGAAATTCGATTATGGCTCGGTCGCGGCGCCCGAGGTCTGTCGTCACGTCCGGCGTTTCTATGAACCGCACGGCGTCTTCCATCGAAAGGTGGTTTGGCAGCTTGCGTTCGATCTTCGGCGTCGCGACCATCTTCGCCGGATTTGATTCAAGGATTCCCTCGCGGATCAGAAACTGAAAGAACGTCCGCAGCGACGCCAGCTTTCTCGCCACCGACGTCTTCTTATGATCGTCGTGCAGCGACGCCATCCATTCGCGGATCGTCAGGCGGTCGATATCGGCGACCGGAATGTCCTGCCGCTTTTCGATCTTCAGCAAATGATCGCGAAACTGCTCGAGGTCGCTGACATAATTCCGCAGCGTGTGCGGGCTAACGTTTCGCTCGTATTTCAGATGCTGTTGAAATTGTTGGAGATGATCGTTGAGCACGGCTAACTATCTCTTCGGAACATAATACCCTTTGCGCGTCCGCACATCCATATCCGGACGGCTTTTTACATTGAGGGCGATCGACCTGAAATCGCCGGCGCGGCCTGCCTCGTCCGGGTAATAGCTGAGGATATATTGCTGTGACAGCTCGGCCGAGATCTGCCTGAACGCGGCGTCCATCTCGCGTTCGTCGATGGGCGAATATACCGCGCCGCCCGTTTGTTTTGCCAGTTCCAGCATGCGGCGCTCGGCGTCGAGAACACGGATATTGGCATTACCGCCGCGCACGCCCGTGCGTTTAAAATTCTCGAAATCCTTTGTCTTCACGACATATACCTGGCAATTGGCGACCTGAAGCCACCTCAGCACCTTTTCCAGCGTGGTCGAAAGGTCGCTATAGGTATCTTCGCCGTCCGAGACGATCACGACGACGCGGCGGCCGTCTGCGCTCGCCAGGTATTCCGCGACCTCGATAATGCCGTCGAGCAGGGCGGTCGCTCCGCGCGGTTCGGGAAACATCCGGATCGCCTGCACGAGCTGCGATACGTTTCTCGTAAATGGCTGTTCCAGGCGTGTGTAATCCGCCACGGAAAACAGCGCCGCCATGTCCTTTTCCGGGCGCACGACACGGTTAAAAAATCGTATCGCCGCTTCTTTTTCGAATTCACGCGCCAGCGTGACGCTCGATGAATTGTCGAACAGCATCGCCAGGCGGATCGGCGTTTCCGAACGCGAGATCTCGCTGATCTCGGCGGGCTTTCCGTCGATCGTCAATTCAAAATCGGAGAGTTTCAGCGTCGTCACAGGCCGCCCGCCCGCATCCAGGACCGAAACCGGGATCGGCACCAGCGTCGATTCGACCGTCAGCACGTCGTCGTCCACAGCGGCCGGCATCGGCGTAGGCGTCGCCGTCGGAACTGTTCGGTCCCTGGAAGGCGCTTGCGTGGGAACATAGATCACCGTCGGCCGCTTGATCGGCACCGGCGTCGGCGAAGGCGTCTCGGCAGGCTTGTTGCGCCCCGACTGCGCAAATGCGCTCAGCGCCAATGTGAGGATAAAAAATAGGATTACGCCGAGCTTCATAGGGAAAATATACCGTCAGCAAGTTTGATTAGTAAACCTTTTGGGCGGTTGCTTTTCACACCGCTATCAGCTTGACGCCGGCAAATAGCAGCACGACCGCCAGAACGCGGCGCAGCATCAGCGAATCGAATCGTTTCGCCCCTAACTCCGAGCCCAGGATGCCGCCCGCCGCCGCCGCGACTATCCAGATCAGCACATCCGGCGAGAGCTGCGACACTTGCTGGTGATTTCCCGCTAATCCCGCGACCGAATTCACAAGAATGAACATCGCCGAAACACCCGCTGCCGTCTTCGCCTCGGACCAATTCATCAGCAGCAGCACCGGCGTCAGGAATATCCCGCCCCCGACACCCACCAGCCCCGACAGCAGCCCGATCACAGCGCCGACCGCAAGCGCCACGGGCAGGTTTGGCTCTCGCGGCTCCGAAACCTCTCTGCCGAATTTCCACGCAAGCCGCGCCGCCGCGAACAGCAGCACTATGCCCAGGATCGACTTATAAATATGCGCCGGCAGTTCTATCGTCCCGCCGACATACGCCATCGGGATCGAAGCCGCGGCAAATGACAAAAATATCCGCCATGAAAAATGTCCGGCTTTATAAAACTGGAACGCCGCGATCGACGCTACAAAAACGTTCAGGATCAAAGCCGTCGGCCGCGTCACCTCCGGCATCACGCCCGCCAGCGCCATCACCGCCAGATACCCCGACGCCCCGCCGTGCCCGACCGACGAATACAGAATGGCGACCAGAAATATCGCCAGAACAATGATCAAGACACTGCCATCCATACGAGCCGCTTATCTAAACTCTTACACTCTGCGCCTCCGCGTCTCGGCGGTTCAAGATCGTCAGAAACTCATCCCAATCCCTCAATGCGCGCTCCACCTGAACCATATGCCTTTCCCGCTTGTTCCTGTGCTTTTTACGCAGCTCGACCGGCAGAGGTTCCAGCAGCCCGAACGTGATATTTACCGGCTGAAAGTTCTTCGTTTCGACGTTTGATACATAACGGCACAGAGCTCCGATCGCCGACGTCGCGGGAGCAGTGGCCAAAGGCTCGTTTCGCAATGCCCTGACCGCGTTCAGCCCCGCCAGCCATCCCGTCGCGACCGATTCGACGTAGCCTTCGACTCCCGTGATCTGCCCGGCGAAAAACAGCCTCGGATTTCGCCGCGTCGACAGGTCTTCGTTCAATATCTTCGGCGAATTGATAAAAGTATTGCGGTGTATCTGTCCGAACTGCAGAAATTCTGCATTTTCCAATCCCGGGATCAAACGCAGGACGCGCGCCTGTTCACCGTACCGAAGGTGGTTCTGAAATCCGACCAGCCCGAACGCATCCGCCATCAGGTTTTCCTGGCGAAGCTGTACGCAGGCATACGGCTCGCGGCCCGTTTTCGGATCGGGCAACCCCTTCGGCTTCATCGGGCCGAACCGCAGCGTATCTACGCCGCGCCGCGCGATCTCTTCGATCGGCAGGCACGCCTCGAACCAATGCGTTTCCTCGAACCGCTTCAGCGGCACGCTCTTAGCGGCCAGCAGTTCGCTGATGAACGTAGCGTACTGCTCCTCGTTCATCGGGCAATTTATATAATCGTCGCCGCCCTTTCCGTAGCGCGCCGCCTTGAACGCGATCGACATATCGATCGAATCCGCCGCGACGATCGGAGCGATCGCGTCGTAAAAATAAAGCTGGTCGTCGCCCGTCCATTTCATTATCGAAGCCGTCAGCGCGTCCGACGTCAGCGGCCCTGTCGCGATGATCGTCGGAATGGGGACGCCGTCGTCCGTATCTGGCAGCGAGGTTACTTCTTCCCGTACGATCTCGATATTCGGATGCGCCTCGATCCGCTCCGTGATCAGCTCCGCAAACTTTATCCTGTCCACCGACAGCGCCGCTCCCGCCGGCACGCGCGTCGCCGCCGCGGCCTCCATCACCAGCGAACCGCCGCGCCGCAACTCTTCCTTTAACAAATAAGGCGCCGACCCCGGTTCGTCCGATTTCAGCGAATTCGAACATACGATCTCCGCCAGTTTGTCCGTCCTGTGCGCCGGCGTGCTCGTCACCGGCCGCATTTCATACAACCGCACCTTCACGCCCATTTCCGCCGCCTGCCAAGCCGCCTCGACCCCGGCAAGCCCGCCGCCGATCACATTTACTGTTTCTATCATTACGTGGTGATTATAGTTGAAAAGCCGCCCAAATTCAGAAGCGGCTCCTATGCGAATTGGTTATTGCCCGCCGGGAATGGACAGCATCCGAACCGAATGCGTTTGTGGGCATACTCTCAGCCGTCCGGCCGCCGTGATCTTTTCGGAGTATATGGTTCCGGGAACTTAATAAATTCGGTGGAGGCAAGTATAAGAAACCCCGCGATAGATGCCGCTGCCAAAATATGAATGAGCGGATGCATGGCGTAGCCCGCGATCAGTGCAAACAGCCACGCAGCACCGATGGCCGCCGCCGATATCCAGTGCGGCATTAGTGCCCAATGTCGTTTCGAGCCGTCCGATGTCTTGCTTGTAATCACATATGGTACCCGCTTATCGATGACGACATGGTAAAGGGCCACAAGCAAATACGGCCATTTCGCTATCTGCAGCAGCCCCGCCCGCCAATGCACGCCCCATTCGCTGCGTCTGCCGATATAGAACCGCTGCCGGTAGAATTCGCACAACAAGAATACGCCCGCCAAGACAGCCATATTCGACAACATCGAATAATTGATCAGCCGCGGAAACCTGCCCGTCACCAGCATTGCGATCAGCGTCAAAAGGGCAAGCAGCATCGTCAACCCCTGTAAATAATAGAACCCGTGAAGAATTCCGGTCACAAGCTCTTTAAACTCAAGCCGTCCGGCGAGCTTCGGAAATATCCTGAACTTGATGTCCAGCACCGATCGCGCCCACCTTAGCTGCTGCGTCAGGTACCCGTCCCAATCCACCGGCGTGATCCCTCTCGCAAGAATTTCCGGCAGGTAAACCCCTCGCCAGCCGCTGGATCTGTAAAGTATGGTCAGAAGCAGATCTTCGGCATCGTGCGCCGGATATCCGCCGATCTCCTTCAACGCCGAAACGCGGTGCGTACTGTGACAGCCCACCACGATCGGATAGCCCATCGCGTGGCAGAACATCTCGGTCGAAGAATAATAAGCATACGTTTCTTCGGCCGCCCCACGGGCTATAAAACTTGCATTCTGGTTGTAATAGGCCTGAGGGGTCTGAACATACCCAATTTCGGGATCGTCAAAATATCCGAGCACCGATGAAAGAAACGTCGGCTTGGGAATATGATCGGGATCGAATGTAGATATGAACTCGTACCGCCCGTATGCGATCTCTTGAAACCAGCTATTGTAGTTCCCGTGCTTGCTTTTTGCTTTGAATGCCCCTTCCGCGGCCTGATACCTTGGCATCGCTTTGCGGCTGAAATACAGGGCTCCGAGTCGCGAACACAATTCCTTTACTTTCGGATCGTCCCCTTCGTCCAATACCCACGTGTCGTGGGGATAATCCATCGCAACCAGCGCGGCGACGGTCTCTTCCAGCATCTCGATGGGCTCTGCGCCCGGAACGAACGTCGTCGCAACGCCAACCCGCAGGTTCGGCGGCGGCCTCGTCGCCTCCGGTCTCCGCATGAACGGCAGGACCCACCATCGAAGTTGATTTACGCCGAGCCGGCCCAGCAATATAAGCGTCAATGGCCAGAAAATAAGCGGTGTAGAATATTGGTCTCCGAACGCGAACCACGATCGCAGGACATACGCGATCGCGGCGGCACTTGCTAATGTGAGGACAGCAAATATGATATGGTCCCACCATTCGAAGACCATCTTTGACGTTTCCGGAAAAACTCCGATGGTGCGATCTATCGCCTGCTGCAGATCTCTCGCCATAAACTTCAAACGAGAATCTAATTTCGAGTATCAGAGATTATACCGCCTCGGCAATGCCCGATGCACGAATTTATTTTGGTCAAACACGCATAACGCTGATCCACATTCGGTTCGCTCCTCAATAAGTGACATCCGGCGGAAAAGTCGGCATCGGCTCCGGCGGCCTTGGGAAAGGCTCCGGCTGCGGATCTGGATGGGGGCTCGGTTCGGGGATCACGGGGTCCGTGACCGGATACGGATCTTCGGGCACGGATCCCGGATCGACCGGTTCTGGTATCAGCGGTTCCGGCGGTTCGGGTGTTGGGTTGTCGGGCTGCTGCATTTGGTATTTCATAAGCTCTTACCTGCCTGCCTTTGGCCGTTTCGGATTGCGGCCGGTACCCGAACGCTCTGCCGGCTCAAGGTCTTCGTCGGTTCCCATGTTCAATTCCGGATGCCCGCGGCGTGCCTGCAAAACCTCCGACCGCTTGTCTAACTCCGTTTCGCGCCCCGGCCTCGGGCTCTGTTTCTTTCCTTCGCCGGTCGGCGGCTGGTTCAATTTGTCCTTGCTTTTGTTTGCCATCGCTTCCCTCCTTGAAATTTTGATTGTTAGGTGTGAGGCGCGCCGTCCAATGCCCGTTGCCTATAAAATCACGCCCGCTCGGCACGCTTTTTGCGCCTGTTCATCTATCTGTAACGAATTCAGACAAGTTTCAAGGAGGTACATATGCCGCAAGATCTTAACAATTTGAAAGTCGCTATCCTCGTCACCGAAGGCTTCGAGCAGGTCGAACTGACCGAACCTCGCCAGGCGCTCGACGACGCCGGGGCGAAAACGTCGATCGTCTCGCCCGATGCAGGCGAGGTCCAGGGTTGGAACCATTTTGACAAGGGTGATAAATTCCCCGTCGATCTGCCGCTGAATGCGGCGAGCGCGGGCGATTTTGACGCTCTGCTTCTGCCCGGCGGCGTGGCCAATCCGGACCAGCTTCGCATGAAACCCGAGGCCGTCCAATTCATCAAGGATTTCTTTGACGCCGGCAAACCTGTCGCCGTCATCTGCCACGGCCCGTGGACGCTCATTGAGGCCGGCGTCGTCAACGGCAGGAAGATCACTTCATGGCCGTCGCTGAAAACCGATCTGATCAATGCCGGCGCCGAATGGGTCGACGAAGAGGTGGTGGTGGACAACGGCCTGGTATCTAGCCGCAAACCGCAGGACATTCCGGCATTCAATCGAAAGATGATCGAAGAGTTTGCCGAAGGCATCCATCGCGGCCAGCGTGCGGCGTCGAAATAAATTGAGCGTATGCGCTCATAAGTACGCATTCAGGCTTGAATTGATCCCATCTCTTCCTGCCTGAATGCGTAACTCGGTTTTTATATACGGCTTGCCGCATATATTATTTGACTGTAAGCGTCCCGATATTTTTCGATCGGTAAATTCGTGCCATCCGGCAGCAATTGTCGAAAACTTTCGAAGTAAAAATGCCCGAGCCCGACGGGTCCGCCTCTACCTGGTCCGAAACGCGGCCCGCCTTTATCAGCCAGCCCGCGGCCGCAGCCGTATTCAGGTCATACGTCGGTTCCCATCCTGCCGACTCCGGAGCGATCCCCGACGCATCTGCCATACTTGACTGCACGAGAAGCTCGTCCACGTCCGCCTCAGTCAAGACCGGCGCCGTGTCCCATGCCGTCATCTTTTTTAATTTTTCTTTTGCCGATTCTGCCATGTTTAATGTCGCGGCGGGTGCGGCCCGGGCGTTGAGGTTGGCCGGATCTTATCGTCGTTGTTTTGGTCCCGTCTCCTCTTGCCGCTGCTGCGCCCGCCTGTCTTAACCTCCTATGTTTTATCCGCGATCAGCATCGCCAGCGCCGTGCCGTCCACAACCTTCGCACCGTAAACGTGCAGTCCCTTGACCGCATCACCGAACCGCTTTTCGGGCTTATACGTCTGCACATCCAGGATCTGTTCGGCGTAGGATGTCGCCCGCGCATGGCCCGCGATGATCTGGTATGCCGAACCCGCTGTAGTCGGGACGTTGTTCGATTTCAGTATCCTGAAACCGGCGGCTTCACCGACTTCGCCGTTGGCAAGCCTCGCATCCCCGAACCTCGTCCCCGATCGGATGAACCGGTCGTCTTTCAGCATCAGCCCGTGAAACCACGCCGGCACGATCACGAAACGGCCGTCGATCGGCGTGTTCGTTTCATCCAGCTTTGTCCCGAGGTCAACCAGCAGCTCGTACGCCGATTCGCGGGTCGGGACCTCCGGCATTTCCTCGGTCCCGAGCACGTTTTCGGCAGGAACGCCCGCCGCCATCACGCCCGCAAGAAACGTGTCCGCCGCTTCCCGAAGCTTGTACGCGGCGCGGCGCATTGCCTCGTCCAGAACGTTGACATTCTGCTGTGCACGGTCGATGCTGTCCACATAAAAATGAAAATACTTCGATTGGTCGATCAGCATCGTCTGTTCCGAATCCGTCAGCGTCGCCGGTTCGGGAATGTCCGTATTCTTGACGTAATTCCCGATATTTACCGCGCCGATCGAACCGATCTTGACCGTGTTCCCGGAATCGCGGATCTCACCTTCGTAATCGCGGTTACACACATTCGCCTGTCCATATACGAGCGATTTTTCCAATGCCGACAGCAGCCGTGCTGCCCATACTGTGGGTATAAAATTCAATGACATTTTCTCTCTTTCCTCTTTTTGTTGATCTTCCTAGCGGCCCGAAAGCACGCTTCGCACCTCGGCCCAGTCGAGCCTCGCAATTTCCGCCGGCGACATCTGCGCCAGAGCTTCCTTCGTCAATGCCGGCCGCGTCTGCCCGGCTCCCGCGTCCACCGTCGGCCGCGGTTCCTGCCCGAATTGTTCGGGATAGGAACGCCTCAAACGCTCGACGATCGCATCGCCGTTCACGAGCTTTCCGTCGTCGCCGAACTGCAGCTCGCCCGCCGAATGCGCGAACAGCAATCCCGGAGTCCGCGCACCCGCCTTTACCAGCCGCGCCGTAACCTCGTCCCGCGCGTCCTGAAGCCTTATGATCTGCCTCAACGCCTCGTTCTCCGCCCGCGCCTCCGCCAGCTCACCACCGGGCACCCTGACCGCTCCGCCGTCCCCGCCCGGATCATCTGCCGCCACATCTCCCGCCGGAACACCGCCGGCCAGCTTTCCACCGGCCAAAATTCCAACATTCTCCACCGTTTCCGTGTTCTCTAATTTCTCTTCCTTCATATTTCCCGGCTCTTCACGCCTTTCTCCTCATTCTCTTTCTCTATATCTTTTTCGCCTTTTTCAGTGTCTTCGCTCCGTGCTTTCTGTGTTCCAATTCTTTTCTCAGGTCATTCTGCAACTCACCACGATCGAAATTAGTTCGCCGCGGGCTCTCATCCTATAAATTGCCACGGGCTTTCCTCTCATAAATTGCCGCGGGCTTTCCTCTTATAAATTGCCGCAGGCTTTCCTCTTATAAATTGCCACGGGCTTTCCTCTTATAAATTGCCACGGGCTTACCTGTTATGAATTGCCACAGACTTTCCTCTTATAAATTGCCACGGGCTTACCTGTTATGAATTGCCACGGGCTTTAGCCCGTGGTCACCGCCCGACAAACGCCCCGGCTTTAGCCGAACCACTCCGAAAAATCGATCATCCTCCCGGCTTCAGCCAAATTGGGCTAAAGCCCGGCCAATGTTGATGCTCCATCCCCGAGCTAAAGCTCGGGGCAACTTATAAAACTGAGCCACGCACAATCCACTCCCCAACTCCCTTACTCCCTCACTCCCTTACTCCCTCACTCCCCCACTTCTTCACTCCCTTACTCCCTTACTCCCTCACTCCCCCACTTCCTCACTCCTCCACTCCATACCCCGCCTCCGCCAGGGCTTGCTTGACCGATATCCCGATCTGCTGTTTCAGGACGATATTTTCCAATCGTTCTCGGTCGGATATCGGCGCCGCATCTTCCCATTGCGTCAACAGCCTCGCGCCCGCCCCGATGCCTGACATCTTCAGGGCCGTCTGCATGACATCGGCCCATACCTGCCCGAACGCTTCCTGCCGGTCGCGAACCTTCGCGAGGAAACGCGTCTCCGTCTTCCGCAGCGATTCGCCGCTGGCAAATCCGCGTGTGTTTTGCAGAAAATAGTGGAGCGGCGTCCCCGTCACCGACGCCATGTCGATGCGGAAACCGTCCTTTACCTTCAAAAACTGCTCCAGGTCGGCCGCCGGAAAATCGCCGAACTTCGCTTCCTTGCTTGTGCTCACCCAGATCTTCCCTGGGCCTGTCTCGAACAGTTCTTTCGATTGGCCCGTCGTGCTGTCGCGCTCCATATCGATCCCGACCGCCCATCGCTGCCTGAACGCCGAATATTCCATCGCGACCAGCATGTCCAGCACCGATTTGTTCAATCCGTCCTGGATCGGGATCGCCCCGTCGATCTCTGACCTGCCCGGCGAACCGATGTCCGCATTGTTCGCGAAATGAAAGACCGGCACCGCTCCGACCGGATTCTCCACGACCGCGCCCGTCCCGTCGTCAAACGGCACGAATGCCGCCGCGTCCGCCGTCATGCTCTCGTTCGGCCGTTCGCAAACGTATTTCTCCACGCGGTCCGCATAGAACAGGTTCAGCCGCATCCGCTTATCGCCCCCGCGCCAATATTTCGCGGCCCGTATCACACGTCCCGGAAATTCGGGGTCGTAAACGGCCGTGCATGACCTTGCCCGGTTCGGATAGATCGTCACGTCGCCCTCCGCGTTCGGCCACACGATCACGTATGCGTCGCCGTTCTTCAGCGCTTCCTTATGTACCTCGCCGGCCCGCGTTGCCATCGCGTTCGCGTGCCAGATCCGCCGCGTTTCGCGTTTCACCGCATCGACACCGGCGCCTGCCGCTTCGTCAACGCTGAAACCCGTGATCTTCAGCTTGTCCCGCACCGCGTCACACACCGCCGGGCACAGATTCAGCGCGAATTCGCGAAAGAGCGAGCCAAACGTGTTCTGAAATTTCTGTGTCGCGAAGACGAGGTCGTGATCGCCGTCGTAATACCGTTCCGTTTTGGCATAGCGTCCCCGCGCCGCGTTAAGGTTGGCCACCGCTTCTTCAATATGTGGATTCATAATTCTCCTCTTGCCTATTTCAGGATCGCGACGGCCGCCGCGCCTATCATCATGTCGCCGAGCCTTTGCCATATCGGCGTCTTTTTCTTTTTCAAATGCGCGATCGTCGCGTCCTGTTTCGCTATCACCGCGTCTTTGGCGGCGGACGCCTCCTGCGACACCGCCAGCGCCCGCCGCAGCGCTTCGATCTCCAAACGGTCCGCTTCGGATCTTTCCCGCATCAGCGCCGCAGCCGCCTTTTCCGTCTCGACCCGCGCTTTCAGCGTTTCTATCCCGGGTTCCAGTTCCGATATCAGCCTTCGCGCCGCCTTTAGTTCGTCGGCTGCCGCCGCACACGCACCGATCAGCCCTTTCGTATTCCCGTCATTCGCCGCATCCGTGCCCGAGCTCTTCGAGCCTTGCGCAAAGCTCGCCGGCGCTTGCGGCGATTGACCGTATGCTCCGAGCGCGCTGCATATCAGCACGAGCATCGCGGGTATTAACATCGATCTTTTCCAATTCCTCATCTTGCTCCTTTGCTATCCGCCCGATCTCCGCGATCGCCGCTTCGTAACGGGCGGACCGTTCCCTATAAATTTCCGCGGCGGCCATAGCCTCGCGTGCCGCTAGTTCCTTTTCATTCGCCGCCCGCTTCAGCTCGGCCGCTTCGCGTTCCAGCCTGTCCAGCTTTCCGTTCCACCGCATCGTGCCGATCGCCGCGATCATCGCCGCCAACAGCACCGCCGCTGCCGCAGCCGCATAAAACATTTCTCGTCTCGTCATTCGTCCCAAACTCCTCCGGGCCGCGTGCCCTGTCCCGTTTCCGCAGCCATATCTGCAGCCCGACATCGACCGTCTTTCCTATCGCGAAGAAAATGACCGGCAGCACGATCGCCGATATCACCGTAATGACCGTCTTCGCTTCGATAGCGGCGAATACGGACGTCGCCGAACTCACCCATGCAATTGCCAGATTCTTGAGGTCCTGCATCGCTTTTTTCCTCCGTCCTAATTTCCCGCCTCGCGGATCCGCCCGAGCTCGATCTGTCGATACAGGTAAAAGAGCGTCAGCCCGCCGACCACTATCGCCGCCACGAGCCAAACCTCCTTCGGCATGCCCGAGAAAAACCCGAACAGCGCCCAACCCGTCTGCCAAACCGACCCGCCCACCGTCGTCCACATGGATTTCGCTGCGTCGCGTCTCGTCCTCACCGTCGTGACTATCCGTTCCGCCTGGTCGATCCTCGCCGCGGCCGCGCCGACCTTCTTCTCCGTCGCATCCAGTCCCGAAATTGCCGTCGAAACTATCGATTCCGCCGCGGTTTTGGCGGGAGCCGCCCGCATGTGCGAGCGGCCGTCATCGGAAGCTCCTGGCTGGATCTCGGCAGGCGTTGTTGAAGAATTTTTGTCCGGTGTTTCGCCGTCGTCCGAACCTTTGACCGGCGGCATCGGCTGGACCGGTTCCGCGGCGGGCTCGCTTTTCACGGGTTCGACCGTTTCGTCCCCGAGCCGCACGCCGTTGACGATCAGCGGACGTCTGAGTTCCCAGTTGTGGATAGCGGCCTGGCGAATAAAAAATTCGGTCCGGTATGCCGTCTTCGCCAGCCGCGCCACGCGCCGCAGCCACGCATTTCTTTCGCGGACGTAGGCGAGTATCCATTTGCGCTCGTCATTGCTGTCGCCCAACCCGACGCGGTCGCGGATCTTTTCCCACGAACCATGGGTCATCGAATCGTAAACAACCGCGAGGCTCAGCGGCTCTGTAAATCCCAATCGCGCGCATTCGTCGATCGCCGGCCGCATATACCGCTCGAACGCTACGGCGTCCTGCGCCGAACGCATCTCACGCGTAAGCCCCGCCGCGGCCAAGGACTTTTTCAATGCCGCATTCGCAGCGGCTTTCCTGATCGCCGCGGGCGTCGATCTCTTTAACAGTTCAACGTTCTCTTTCAGCACGTCGCGGCCGACCGTCCCGCCGGCGGCGATATATGCTTCGACGACCGCCGCCAGCGCGCCTGACCTGTGCGTAAATTGGCTGACGCCGTACGAAATGCCCGCGCCGTCATCCAACACCGTGACTGCCGCGTAATTCCCCTCCGGCCGGCCCGTCTCAAATATCCGCACGATCTGTTCGGCGGTCGTCGTATCCCTTTTTGAAAAACTCATATCTCCTCTCGTTTCATCTATGCAACGCTTTGTTGCAAATAATACATTCGTTTGATACTATACAACGGTCGGACGATGATGGGCGGCAATTCCGCCAAGGCTTTTTCCGCCGCTCGTTCATCGCCCGGCCATGATCAGAATATTTGAAAGGCAGCCGTTCGGATAGGATGATTTTTATGAAACAGGGCGAGTTTTATGAGATTTATGATTTTAATGATTTTTATGGCTTGCTCGCCCGCAAATGTCATCAATCGCCGGATCGGTTACCGTTAAGCGTGGGTATCAAGACGAACAGAATTATTGGAGAAAAACGAAATGAAACAGATGTTACGACAAAGAAGCAGAACGAAGTTACGCCTTTCCGAGGTGGAAAGGCTTATTAAAGAGCACAGGATCATCATCCCGCCGCCGTCGCGGCCGACGCTGGTCAACCTCTGCGAGAACGGGACATTCGAAACCGTCGGCGGGCGCCCGACGCGTCTCGGCTGGCTGGTCTTCGAGGACAGTTTTTGGAATTGGGCAAATAACCAGGACGGCGACGAAGCCCTTTAGGCGGCTTTAACAGCGAAGGGCTGCCCGAATCCATCGCGGCAGCCCTTCCTATTACGGCACAGAACCCGGCAACACCAGGCAGTCATCTTTCTACAACTTTCTAACTTCGAACAGCTTCAGCCGCTCGGCCAGCATCTCTTCGTCGATGCCTTCTTCGTCGATCAGCTCCTGCAGCGGCCGTGTCTCGATCCACGTTTTCGGAATAAGCGCGCAGTGCGCAAAGGCATCCGCCTCAAATTCCATGCGCGTCTGCGTCCCGACGCCGTAAAAATTGGCCGTCACGCCCTGGCCCGGCTCGTGCATCAGGTAATGCGCCAATTCGTGAAACATAACGAAGAGCTTCTTCGCCGGCGGCAGCCGCGGATCGACCACGATGTGATGACGCTGATACGCGAAATAGTAAAAGCCGTCGCTTCCGTCCAGCGGATACTCCGTGACCCGGATCTTTTCCCGCCGGCAAAGCCTGTAAAAGTCGTCTTCGGTCAGCGGTCTCTCATTCCAGGGGATCCGTAAGCGTGCAATATTTTCTTTGAAGAATTTCATCATCTTGGGAGCTGGCGTTCCAGCCTGCGTATCATTAGTGCAACATCATACCACACACGCGACACACGTTCCAAGATGTTTAAACGATGTTGGGATCTTCGGATTTGAGCGTTCGGTCCAACACGTTCTTCGCATCGCGAATTGCCGCGATCTTTTCGTCTTCGGAATAGGATTCCCAGCCGCGAAAAAATATGACGCCATAATCCTGCGGATATTCGCGGCCTTCGTGACGGAACCATTCGCCCATCACCTGTCCGGGATCGTTAAATTTCCTGACCGCCGCGACCACGTCAAATTCCGGCAATTCGTCCACATCTCCAAGGTCCTGCACGGCCGCGTTCATCTGCCCGGCGAGCTTTTTCTCGATGATCTCCTCGATCTTCATTTCCACGATCCGGTTCAGGTCGATCGCAGGCGTCCCGCCGATGAACATCCTGCCGCGTCCCGTCAGCAGCCACGTCAGCGATACGTTCGTTTCATTCGCGATCTTTATCAGAATCTCCGGCGCCGGCATCCGGCCCTGAAAATAATTCCGCACCGTCGCATGCGGAGCGCCTATCCGCCTTGCGATCTCCGCGATCGATGCAAATTCGAACAATTTCTGCAGCCTGTAGGCAAATGTTTCTTCCATCTCTTTGATTCAAACGACCGTTTAGCGGATTGTAATGAAATCCGCCGCCCGATTCAACCGCCGCCGCACCGAAACGCACAATTCGCCTGCCGCTTCGACCCATCCCGCTCCGCGATGTTTCATCGGCCGCAATTTCCCCCTAACGCAATGATTTACGGCACAACACCGCCCTCCCGCTTGACACCGCCAACGCCGCAAAGTATATTTTGAGATTCGGCCGCCGGCGCAAAGTTCACAAGAATTTGGCCGGCCCGCACGCCACCCTAGCTCAGTTGGTAGAGCATTCGATTCGTAATCGAAAGGTCATCGGTTCAAGTCCGATGGGTGGCTCCATAAGTTCTATCGATCGAAAATGAGGCGCTGTCGGGCGCCTCATTTTTATTTGATGCTTGCCATATCTGCTTGATAGGTTTTCTGACAACGTTACGCGTTGATTCTTACGGCCCTTTCACGTGTGGCCGTATACCCCTGTAAACTATCATGAAGACCAAAAACATTTCCCTGAGTATCGTTATCATCGTTTTGATCGCCGCGGGTTCCGCGTTTGCGCAGGCTGGCCGCGTGCTTGTGGCCGGAGATCCGCCGCTGACGCGCGGCAATGTTGACAGCATTCTTTTGTATTACGGCCGGGCGCTTATGCTCGATTTTTCCGACGCTCAACGCGGCGATCTGGAACGGCGTCTGATCGCCCGCTGGAAAAAAGGGCAGGCGGCCGACCCGCGCGGGCTCGCCAAATATCTGAAGACGGTCGAGACCATAAACGCCTGGGACGACGCCAAACTCGAACGCCTGCAGGGTGAACTCGAAGCCGCGGTGCTCGCGGACCTCCGCAGCACGAACGCCAATGATTTCAACAAATTGATCCTGGATATTTATGCCGAACGCGGCCGCGAAGAATTCGGCGACGATGCCGATGACGCGAACGACACGGCCGCCGCATCTGCTGATTCTAACGATCCGCCCGCGGAAACTTTTACGACCGCGACGGGCATCGGGCTCGCCGCACTTGCGGGGAAATGGGTCAAGGGAACAGTGTCCACATACGGCTATCGCAACACCGTAAACAACGATTACCGCAGCGCATACGGCGCGGCAAATGAACATGAGATCCGTCCGAACGGCACCTTCGACTATTCGAACTATGCTACGGTGGGCGGCTACGGGTGCACGACGGAATTGTTCACATCGATGAAAGGACGTGTACAGATCAACGGTTCGCGTGTGACTCTCACCTACGTCTCCGGTACGGTCCGCGGCAAAGACAGCTGCAAGAGCGCCGGATTTACCCGCCCTGCACAGATCGAGCCCGGCGTTTATATTCTCGAACGCTCGAACGGAAAATTGCGGATGTGCGAGACGGGAAAGGAAACGCCGAATTGCCTGTATAAAGAGAACGACTGATCACGCCGCCTTCGCACGCATCATGCGGTTGCCGGCAAACAAACAAACGGCGCCGATTATACAGGCGATCGGGCAAACTAGCAGCGCATAGCGCATCATTGCCGGGTCGCCTGTCGCACCGAACCGGTCGCTGATCAGCCCGATCAGTGTAGATCCGATCAGGTACGCCGCGATATTCACCGCAAAAAAGAAGACCGCGATCGCCAGCCCGCGAAGATTTGCGCCGGAAATTTCCGTCACATCCGCCGCCGCCGCCCCGACCCACCCGAGCCCCGTCCCGACCAGGACGAACGCAGCGGGCACGATCGCATAAAAGCTGTCAGAAAACAGGACCACCAGCCACAGCGGAGCCGAAACAACACACAGCAGCACGCCGAACATCATTCGTCCCCAACCGCGGGCCTTGAACCGGTCGGCGATCGCGCCGAAAAACAAGGTCGCAGGTATTCCTGCCGCCAGCGTGATCACGCCTGCCCAAAAACCATACGTCGGGATATCGATCGCATGGACGCGCGTAATGAACACGGCGCCCCATATCGAAATACTGTTCGTAGCCAATCCGAAAAGAGCGTATCCGACGCAGAGCAGAATGAACGTGCTGTTCGTCAGCAGGCGCTTCCAATCGGTCGAAGAATAATTCGATTCGACCGCCGCGGCGACCGTCCTTGCGGGCTCCTTCAACAGGTAAACGAGTGCCCCGACGGCAATGCCCGGAAATCCGATCAGCATAAATGCCGTCCGCCATCCGTACTGGCTCAGCGACCCGCCCAGCAGCGCGGCCAGCCCCGCGCCGATCGCGATGCCCATCGAATATATACTCGTGACGGTCGCGCGCCGCGCCGGCGGAAAATAATCCGACAGCAGCGATATCGCCGCCGGCCCCAGCGTTGCTTCGCCGACCCCGACCATCACACGGCAGAAAAAGATCGTCCAGAAATCCCACGCGAACGCCGTCAGCCCGGAGAAAATGCTCCAAATAATGACGCCCACGGCAATTATTTTCGTCCGCGAACCGCGGTCCGCCATGCGCCCGAACGGTATCCCTAAAATCGTGTAAAAAATAACGAACGAAGTCGTCCCGAGCAGTGCGAGCTGCGTGTCGGAAAACGACATCTCCTGCTTGATCCGTGGAAACAGGATATAGATGATCGTCCGGTCCAGAAAATTCAGGACGTAAACGACCATCAGCAGCCCAAGCGCATACCATGAATATAAAGGAGTTTTGCTATCGGTTTCCGTCATCAAAAATTATCCCGCTTCCCACGATCACCTTCGCAGCCTTCATGCAGAACGATCTTCTCCCTTCTTCTTTTCTGTGCCTTCTTTTCAGTGTCTTCGTTCCGTGCTTTCTGTGTTCCGATTTACTTCTTCGGCATCCCGCTTTCCACCGCAGAGGCACAGAGACGCCGAGAAAGAATGTCCTACTCGCTCAGCACCATCACGACCGCTTCGCCTTCGACCACAGTCTCGCCCGTCTGTTTCTTACAGTTTGTCTCGAGCGTGACGATTCCCTTGTCCTCGCGTATCTTCGTAACGGTCGCCGTCGCCGTCACGGTATCGTCGATAAAAACCGGCGCCGTAAATTTCATCGTCTGCGACAGATAGATGATCTTCCGCTCCTTGAATTCATACCCGAGCACCGCCGATATAAATGCGCCGCTCAACATTCCATGCGCTATCCGCCGCCCGAACCGCGTCGTCTTCGCGAATTCTTCATCGAGGTGGATCGGGTTGAAATCGCCCGAAACCTCCGCAAATTGCCGTACCACTTCGTCCGTCACCTTTCTTTCCGTCGAAAAACTGTCGCCAATCTTCAGGTCCATAAATTCATTCCCTATTTCGCTAAAAATTCCGTCACCGCCTTGTTAAATTCCGCCGCCTTCTCGAACTGCGGCACGTGCCCGCAGGCGTCAAATATCAATAGCTCCGATCCCGCAATCCCTTTATTGAATGTATGCGCGTCCGCGACCGGAATGATCCCGTCCTGCTTGCCCCATATGATCAGCGTCGGTTTTTTTATCTCGCCGAGCCGCCCGTTCAGAAAATCCTCGCGCCGCTCGATCGATTGGATCAGAGCGTTGATCGTTCCGCCGTCGTTTGCCGAAACGCGCGCCGTCATGAATGGATCGCCCAGCGCCTCATTGTTCTGCAGCGCGGGATTTGCGAAGATCAGCTTCATATTCGCCCGTATCTCGTCGCGGGTCGAATTGTTCAATTGATAGATCCGCGAATTGTCGATCTCCGCCGGAGCGATCCCCGCGGCGTCCGCCAGCACGATCTTCTCGACGCGGTTCGGGTATTTGATCGCCATCAATCCCGCGACCCAGCCGCCCATCGAATTGCCTACCATCGAAGCCTTTTCTATCTTCAGCTCCGACATGAACTTGTCCAGAAAATCCGCATATGTCCCGACGCGGTATTTCAGGTTCGGCTTGTCCGATTTTCCGAATCCAACCTGGTCGAGCGCGATCACGTGATAATTCTGCGACAGCGCCGCCGTGTTCATCGACCAATTCAGAATGCTGCCGCCTAGCCCGTGCAGCAGTATCACCTTCGGCTTTGCAGGATCGCCGAGCTCGATATAATTTATCTTTGCGCCGAAAACCGTCGCCGTCTTTTCCTGCGGAGCCTGTGCCGCCGCCGCAACCGCAAAAATAAGTACCGCGATCGCCGCCTTAATACTGATCTTCATACAACCTCTCCAGCACCTTTTTGAAATGCCGCTCTACGACGTCGCGTTTCAGCTTCATCGTCGGCGTCACCTCGTCGTTCTCCGCCAAAAAATCGCGGTCCAGGATCGTGAACCGTTTTATCTGTTCGCTGCTCGAAACACGTGCGTTCGCCTGCGCCACGGCCTGCTCTACCATGCCTTGTATCTCTTCATGGCACATGTTCGCGGCCTCGTTCTCATTGATCGTGATCAACGCGACGCAATAGCTTCGCCCGTCGCCGTAAACGAAACACTGGCTGATCAGATGCGAAGCTTTCACTAGATTTTCCACCAGCGCCGGCGCGACGTTCTTTCCCGATGACAGCACGATCATCTCCTTCTTTCGGCCCGTGATCGTCAGAAAACCGTCTTCGTCCAACGCCCCGAGGTCGCCCGTCTTCAGCCATCCGTCCTCGTCGAACATCTCGGCGGTCGCCTGCGGGTCTTTGTAATATCCGGTGAACATCATCGGGCTTTTCACGAGTATCTCGCCGTCACCGGCTATCCTGATCTCGCACATCGGCATCGCCTTTCCCACCGTTCCGAATTTGAGGTCGTCCGCGCGGTTGAACGCGACACAGATATTTTCCGTCAGCCCGTATGCCTGCAATATCGGCACGCCCGCGTCCGCAAAAAACTGAGCGACGCCGCGCGGCAAAGGCGCGCCGCCCGACGTCAGCAGCCTTATCCTTCCGCCGAACGCGTCCTTGACCGCCTGCGGATCGGGCGTCGTCAAACCCGTCTCGCTCACGACCTTCGCGTGGATCTTTTCGAAAAAACGCGGCAGGCTGGCAAACACCGTCGGCCTAACGTCGAGCATGTATTCGTACAGCCGCGACAGGTCATCGACAAAATGCGCCGCCGTGCCGTTGTACAAGCGATTGTAAATGCCCGAAATGCGCTCGGCCACATGACAGCCCGGCAGGTACGACAGGCAAACGTCCTCGTGAAAGATAGGCACCGAACGCCGCAGCGATTCGACCGAATTCAGGATATAGCTGTGCGAAAGCATCGCGCCTTTCGGCTTGCCGGTCGTCCCCGAAGTGTAAACCATTATCGCCGTCGCATCGGACGGGGCGTTGAACCCGTAATGCTCGACCCGCGGCATGAATTCATCGCGTGCGCCGCGCCCTGCCGCAAGCAGATCGCTCAACGGCGCCACCCGCACGTCCGAATGTGGGATCTCGATCGGATCGATAACATATATCCGCTTCACATTCGGACAATTTGCCGACAGCACCTTCGCAAGCTGTGCTTCGGTATCGACGATGACGAATTCCGAATCGGAATGATTGATGATGTATTCACACTGCTCGGCGGAGCTTGTCGGATACAGCCCGACGCCGACGCCGCCCGCCGCTATCGCCCCGGCGTCCGCGATCGTCCATTCCGGAACGTTTCCCGCCAGTATCGCAACGCCCGCGCCTTTCGTCAGCCCGTTCGACAGCAGCCCGCATGCAAGGTCGTGTACGCTGTCTTCGAATTCGTTCCAGCTCCGCGGCCGCCAACCACCGCCTTCGCGCGTATAGAACACCGGCCGGCTTCCGTACGTAGCCGTCTGTTCGCGAAAAAGGCTGTAAACGTTGGGAAATTCCATTCTCCTAGTATCGATACACCATCGCGGCCATGTTCAGCCCGCCGCCCGACGCGCACATCACAAAAATATCACCGCGCTGCAATTTTCCTTCGCGGATCGCATCGTCGAGCACCATCGGGATGCACGCCGAACCGGTGTATCCCCATTTCTGCATGATCGTGTGCGTCCTATCCCACGGCAGGCCCATCGCGTCCATCACGATCCTGATAGTCGAAACATTCACCTGCGTCCACAGAAAGAGCTTTACATCGTCCAGCATCAACCCCGCTCGCTCCAGCACCTCCGCGACGATCCGCTGCCAGCCTTCGATATTCACCTCCGGCGGAAACTTCGTCGCGAAACGCACCTTGTTGCGATAACCGCTTTTCAATTCCTCTTCCGTGATCGGATATTTCGAACCGCCCGCGAATATCCCCAGAAAATCATGATACGACCCATCGGCTTCCAATTTCGAACTTAGCAGGCCGACCGGCTCTCCCGTCGCTTCCAGTACCACCGCTCCCGCGCCGTCGGCAAATATCGTCGCCGTCTTCTTTTCGGTCCAATCCAGGAATTTCGTCATCGCGTAAACGCCGATCACGAGCACCTTTTTATAATTTTCGTCCGCCGCGATGTATTTGCAAGCCGTGTCCAGCGCCGTCACGAACCCCGCGCACGCCGCATTCGTGTCGAACGTACCCGCGTTCTTTGCGCCGATGCGATGCTGAACGACGACCGACGTCGCCGGCGAGATATATTCGGGCGTGTCGGTCGCGAGAACGATCAGGTCGATCTCTTCGGCCGGCACGCCCGCTTCTGCGAGGGCTTTCTTCGCAGCTTCGGCCGCAAGGTCCGCCGCGCTCTCGTCGTCTGCCAAAACGCGGCGTTCGCGTATCCCCAGGTTCTGTGAAACGAATTCGTTGATGTCCTCGCCCAGCATGCGGCTCAGGTCATCGTTGGTCAATATTTTTTCCGGGACATGTACGCCCGTCCCGATGATCTTCGCATTCTTCATATCAATTTCTCACGACAGGAACGCACGCACCACGGAATTGAATTCATGCGCCTTTTCCACGAACATCATGTGCCCCGAATCGTCGATCCTAACGAGCCTCGCTCCCGGGATAGCGTTCGCAAGGTTTCGCGAATTCTCCGCCGGCACGACCGTGTCTCGGTCGCCCGTGATCACCAGCGTCTCTGCCTCTATCCCGCTCACGCGAGCCTCCGCGTCAAACCCGACCGCTGCCGCTAGCTGCTGCTTATAAACGGTTTCCGGCACCGGATAGGCCGCCCGCAGACGGCAGAACCGCTCGACCGCCGCCGGCCGCGCTTCGACAAATTCAGGCGAGAACGCCGCCGTGATATTTTGCCGTATGCGCTCGGCGGTATTCAGCCCGATCGTCGATGCCATCGCCGCCAGCGTCTCCGCCGACGGAGCAACATGCCGCGGCCCGCCGAAGCTTGTCGAGGCCAGCACCAGCTTCCTGACCTTCGCCGGATATTTCAACGCGAATTCCTGCGCGACAAAACCGCCGAACGAGATACCGCAAATATGCGCCGAATCGACGCCGATCGAATCCATCAGAGCCGCGATGTCGTCCGCCAACGCTTCGATCGTCACCGCGCCGCCGTCACGCAGCTCGGAATTCCCGACGCCGCGCGGATCGAACGTGATCACGCTGAAATCCGCCGACAGCTCGCCGCTCTGCCACGTCCAGCTCCACGCCCCCGAGGCAAATCCCGGGATCAGCAGCAGCGGCTCGCCCGCTCCGTCAATGTTGTAAAAGATCTCGGCATCCGCCAGCGGAAGGATATCTGACATGTTTTGGTACTTCCCGCGGAACAGGCTGGCTGGGGCATTGCCGCCGGCCAGCCTGTCTCGCCTGTTCGCTCCCGCCGTTAGAATGACACCTTGAAGCCGAACTGAATGACGCGCGGCCCCGAGCTCGCGGACAATATCCGCCCGAACGTTCCCGTCCCGAACAAGCTGTTCGGATTCGCGTAATTCACCCAATTGAACACGTTGAAAAATTCCGCACGCAGCTCGCCGCGCACTCTTTCCGTGAACGGAAGGAACTTGATCAGCGAAACGTCCACATTCTTCTGTCCCGGCCCGAACAGGAAATTCCTCGGCGTGTTTCCGAACGGATGATTTGGGTCGAATCCCGCCGCGCCCAGCCGCGACGACGCGAACGCCGACGTGTTGAAATACTGGTTTACCCTGTTCGACATCGGCCCCGACGTCAGGATATCGGTCGAGCTGAAGTTCGGGTTAAAGCTAGCCCGCTGAATGATCGACGTTCCGTTCTGATCGATGATCGAGAACGGCAGCCCCGATTGAAACACCGCGATCCCCGCGATCTGCCAATCGTTCGCGATCCATTTCGCCGCGCTGTCGTTGCCGACAAGCTTCGGCAGGTCATACATGCCGCTTATCACAAAACGGTGCTTGCGGTTAAAATCCGATGGGCCGTAATTCGTTCGCCAATCATATTGGTCGCCCGGAATGTTCGTCAGCTCATTTACGCCGCCTCCGCCGCCTCCCGAATAATAGTCGTACGAACGGCCGACCGTGTATGCCGCCAAAAACTGCAGCCCGTTGCTGTACCGTTTCGTCAGCGACATCTGGAGCGAATCATAGCTCGACAGCGACGTCGTCTGGACCTGCTGCATTCCGCCCGTCAGGTTCTTGTTCGCCGACAGTATCGTCGCCGGCGCCATCCGCGGCGTGAACGAACTATTCGCCGCGTTATAAACAGGCTGGTTCAGCGTGATCACCTGCAGCAGATGCTGCCCGCGGTTGCCGACATAGCCGATCTCCGCCACGAGGTTCTTCGCCACCTGTATCTGCGCACCGAAATTGAACTGCTGGATCATCGGCGTCTGCAGCTCCGGATCGACCCACACGCCCGCGATCGCCGCGCCGAACGGATTCGTCGTCGTCAGCGGCGACGGGATCGTTGCCGCGACCGGGAATGCCGAAGGCAGCGGCAGCGGAATGAACGGATCTCCCGCCGTGCGGAAGATCGGGCTCGGCTGCGGAACGAGGTTGTTGACCAGCCCCACGCCCAACGCGAAATACGGAAAATTGAAAAGCTGCGTGTTCGCGTACCTCGTCGAGATCTTATCGTAATAGATCCCGTAACCGCCGCGGACGACCACCGATTGATCGCCGAACAGGTCATACGCAAACCCGACGCGCGGCGCGAAATTGTTCTTATCCACCGGCACCAGCGTCTTCTCGACCTCCGGCACACCGGCCAGCGGACCGCCCGCCGCCTGCACTATGCCGTTCGGCGAAGGCCCGACGCGGTATTGCTCGGGAATAAAATTCACGAGCCGTCCCTGGTCTTCGACCGGCAGCCCGAACAGGTCGTATCTCAGCCCGAGGTTCAGCGTCAGCCGCTTCGATACCTTCCAGTCGTCCTGAATGAAAAAGTTCGTGTCCGTTACCTTGTAATACCGGTCGAAAACGCCCGACCCCAGCAGCGACGTGCCGATTCCCATCAGGAAATTCTGAAACGCCGTCGATGTCCGCTGTCCCTGGGCGTTGAACGTGTCGTTGTAAAGGATGTTGCCCCGCGTGAACGCATTGAAATAGAACTTCACCTGCGAAAAACGATATTCGCCGCCGAATTTTATCCGGTGGTTTCCCTTCGTCCACGACAGCGTGTCGCCCGCTGAATATCCGTTGATCCTCGACGATTGGTCCGCGAGCGTCGCCGAACCGAATGCGAAAATGGAATCCGCACCGGAAAACGTCAGCGTCGGCGCACCCGGATACAGGCTTGCCAGCGGATTCGTTATCCCGAATTGCGCCGCCGTGAACGGCTCTTCCGGAACGCTCGTCACGCGCAGCCTGCTGTAGCCGAAGCGAAGCTGATTAACGATATTCGGCGAGATGATGTACGTGTCCGTGATCGAATAGAGCTTCTGTTTTATCGTCAGGTCGCCGCCGAATCCGATCAATTGGTTCGGGCCGTTGCCCAATCCCGCGAAATTATAATTCGCCTGGAACGTCGGATTGTCCGCCGCGAAAAATTTCGCCGACAGCGTATGGTTGTTCGTAAAATTGATGTCGCCGTTTATGTTGAACTGGTTCTCGCGAAACGTCGATATCCCGGACTGCACGAACGGCACGCCCGTCGTTCCCGGCAATCCCGAAACGCCCGCCGACGGTATCGCAAAACTGCCGCCCGGCAATTTCGCGTTCAATATCGCGATCGCCTGCGGGCTGATCAGCGCCGGCGCCAAACCGAACGCCGCGGCCAATCCCGCCGCCGTCCTGTTCGTGTCCGTCAAACCCGCCGGCAGCACCGGGAACGTCAGGCTGTTCGCCAGAGACAATCCGTTCTCTTCGCGCGAATGCTGGTACGAACCGAAAAAGAAGAATTTGTCCTTGATGATCGGGCCGCCGAGTGTTGCGCCGAACTGGTGACGCGAGAATGTCGGGCGCTCCAGCCCGCGCGCCTTTACGAACGGGTCGTTCGCGTTCAGCGATTTATCGCGCAGGAAATAATACGCGTTTCCGTGGAGGTCGTTGGTACCGCTGCGTGTGATCGCTTCGATATTGCCGCCGGAATTTCGGCCGCTCGCCGCGTCATACAGGGATGTCTGCACGATGAATTCCTGCAGCGTGTCCGAAGCCGGCACCGCGATGTTCGGCGTCGAATTCGTACCGATCGAATTGGCGTCAACGCCGTTGATGCGCACGCTGTTGCTCGTTGTCCTCTGCCCGTTGACGCTGATCACAGCGTCGCCGCGGCCGAGGTCCGTGCTGTTCGTCAGCGTGTTCTGGGCACCGGCCGACAGCGTCAGCAATTGCTGAAAATTGCGCGTCGGCAGCGGAAGCTGGCGTATAGTCTGCCCTTCGATCACGCGTCCGCTCTGCGATGTTTCTATCTGCAGCAGCGGCGTCTCGACATCTACGACGACATCCTGGCCGCTGACCCCTATGCTCGCATCCACCACCGTCGTCTGCGTGATATTCACGACCGCTTCGGCCCTGTAATTCGCAAATCCCTGTGCCGTTACTTCGACCGAATACCGGCCCGGCGGCAGCAATTGTATCGAATAAACGCCGGCGCTGTTCGTCGTCGACTCACGCGTGAGGTTTGTCCCGAGGTTCGTCGCCTTGTCCGACGCGCCCGCGACGACCGCGCCGTTCGGGTCCGTCACCGTTCCGCTGATCTCGCCCGTCGTGCCCTGCCCGAACCCAAGTGCGGCGCATATCAGTACTAATGCCGCCGTAAGGAAAATTCTGTGCCTAAACATCTCAATAGCCTCCACTACTAAAAATGAACGTCCGTTTTTTAATCTCCTAAACAGGTGTGTGTTTATTGAGCCGCAGCTCTAAACGATCGCTTCGCTTGCTCGTTTTTTGAATTGGTGCAGCTTCTCTTCGCTCAGCGTGCCGTAGGCAAAGACCTTGGTCAGGCAATTCAGTGCCTGGTCGTCATTGAGGCCAAGGTGCCGGTTGCCGCCGAACAGCTTTTCCACCAGAAAGTAATTGAAAAATTGCATATACGCCGCCGTGAACACCGGCGCCGCATCGACGCCCGTCCGCAGGTCGCCGCGTTCTTCCGCTTCCTTGAACTTCGCGCCGAAAACCTTTCGGAAACGGTCCGTAATGCCGTCGAACATCTTCCGAAAGTGCCGGTTCTGAAATTCAAGGACGTCGATATACATCAGCAGCCAGAAATCCGAATGTTCGTTGACGAGCTTTCCGACCATCTCGCCCATCCGCCTTAGATTCTCGGGCTCGAGCGGTTCGTCGATCTGTGCGAATATATTCCGCAGCTCTTCGTCGATGATCTTCAGATATTTATCGATTATCGATTCGAATATCGCTTCTTTTGTGGGATAGTAATTGTAAAGGTTGCCGAGCGATACCTTCGCCTTCTTCGAAATGTCCCGCATCGACGTCGCGTGAAATCCCTGCCGCTTGAAAAGCTCGCACGCCGCGTCCTCGATCACATCCTTCCGCTTGCGCATTACCTTTTCACTGAGTTTGGGCATAAGAAAACGAACGCTCGTATTTTTATTCGAAACCATTCGTTTTGTCAATCCCCGATCGTGATTATTATTCACCAGCTCGCTTCTTATAAATTGCCACGGGCTTCAGCCCGTGGTCACCGCCCAACAACCACACCGGCTTTAGCCGAACTCCTCCAGACTTCAGCAAAATTGGGCTAAAGACCGGGCAATGTTGACGCTCCTATCCCCGAGCTAAAGTTCGGGGCAACTTATAAAAATAGATCAATGTTGATGCTCCATCCCCGAGCTAAAGCTCGCGGCAATTTTTAAAAAGAGGTCAATGATGATGCTCTATCCCCCAGCAAAAGCTCGGGGCAACTCATAAAACCAAGCCAAGCATGATCCACTTTCTCCCCTACTCCCCCACTCCCTTACTCCCCTACTCCCCTACTTCTTCCACTCCTCTACTCCTCCACTCCCCCAC
>JAEZIT010000092.1 GCA_023436495.1 Acidobacteriota bacterium | reverse complement strand
ATCATGCGGCGCTTACGTCGGATACGGACAAATTCGACCGCAATGCCGACGTGACATTAATGACGGTTCATTCGGCTAAAGGCCTGGAGTTTCCGGTCGTGTTTCTCGTAGGCCTCGAGGACGGTATTTTTCCGCATTCGCGAAGCATTAACGATCCTAAGGAGCTCGAAGAAGAACGGCGGCTGGCGTATGTGGCAATAACGCGTGCGGAAAAGATCCTGTATATTTCACACGCGATGCGGCGTAGGGTTTACGGCGAAGAGATCGCCGCCGAACCATCACAGTTCCTGAATGAACTTCCGCTGGAGCTGATCGAAGACCTGACGCGCGGGTCCTCATGGCTTTCATTCAGAAAAAGCACACCGGTCCAGTCGAACAAATACGCCGCAAGCGCTTTGCGCGGTGAGCCAAGTTACGAGAAACCGAAAAGCACGTATTCCGGAAAGACCTATAACAGCGCCGATGCGATCGCCGAATTTTTCAAATCACGCGGCGAGGGTTCCGAAGAACGTTCGCCAAGCCGCACCGAACGGCCCGAATCGCCGCCCGCTGCTCCGCCGCGACCAGCCTCGGGCTTGGACAAGTTGAAGTCCTATGCCGCCAGTGCTCCCAAGCCCCAGA
This sequence comes from Acidobacteriota bacterium, assembly GCA_023436495.1. Lineage (GTDB taxonomy): Bacteria > Acidobacteriota > Blastocatellia > Pyrinomonadales > Pyrinomonadaceae > OLB17. The sequence goes on along the minus strand of JAEZIT010000092.1, from coordinate 7,233 downwards.
AAGTCGAAGGTTTCGTACCCGGATCGCATGTGCGGCATGCAAAGTACGGCAAGGGACTCGTGCTTCGACGCGAAGGTTCAGGCGAAAACGTGAAACTTACGATCAGCTTTCCCGGATTCGGACAAAAAAAACTCATTGAAAAATTCGCGAATCTTGAAAAGGCATAGCTCTTGCATTTCTCATTACTTGTCGTAAAACTGTATTATTCTAAGACAGTATTCACAAGGAGAATGATGATGCTAAAGCAAAGTCTTTTGTTGGCAGCCGCGGCTGTCGCACTTGCAGGTTGTCAGACGCAGACCGGCACGAATGTAAATCTGGTAAACGCAAACGCGAATGTTTCGAATGCGTTTGCTAATTCCGCTAACGTTAACGCTGCGAATACGATGGCGGGAACCTCAGCAGTGGAAACGCGTGAGCCGGAAGAGTACCAGGCTACGGTCAAGATGTCACTCGAAGCAGTCGGCGAAACGCAGAAGGCAACGCTGCCGACAATTTCGGCTAACGTTGGCCGCAGCGGGAATGGCCGCGTGATGGAATTTGATCTGCCCAACGGTGAAAGGGTCATTTACCTCGACAAAGCCGGAACGAACTATCTTATTCTTCCCAATCGCAAACAATACGCTGAATTGAACCGGGAATCGACGGGCTTTGAGATCCGCAGGATGCTTATGCCCGAACAGATAGTCAATCAGGTCAAAAACCTGCAGGGCGTCAAATTCGTCGGTGAAGAAACGATGAACGGACGTCAGGTTATGAAATACGCATATGAGGGAACGACGAACACTCAGACACAAGCGGGCCAGGTCGCTACGGAATCGTTCCTGATCGTGGATAAGGAAACCGGGCTTCCTCTGCGGTCCGAGACCGTATCGGAATCGCAGTCTGGCGCGAACGTACAGGGATATAAAGGATTTCGCGTCGTAACCGAAATGACGAATATTAAGACGACGCCTGACGCCGCGATGTTTACGCTGCCACCGGATTACGCGAAGATCGACGCCGAACAGGTTCGGGCCCAGGTCAATCTGGTATTTAACGCCGTCGCAGCTTTAGTGGGGCAAGCGCTGCAGCAGGCGAAGCCGATCGCAAGCCCGACGGCCGCAGTTAGTCCGTCGCCGTCGATGTAAGTGATCATGAAAGGTGTGTTGTTAGGAATTGTTATCGGTGCGGTGCTCGGAGGCGGGCTGGTTTTCTACCTGCTCGGCGTTCCGAGCTCCGCTAACGCACCGGGCTCGCCGATACAACCTCCTGATCCGACGGGTGTACCGGCCGGAACCGCGCAGATCGTTCTGCGGCAAGACTTTTTTAATGAGGTGCTGAATACCATCTTCCGGGACATGCATGATCCGGCCTTTCGGTTAGGCTCCGCAGCAAGCTCTGAAAATAACGCGGATGTTATGCGGTCGGGTTTGCAGCAAAACGCGGAAGCATGTGACGGGCGGATAACTTTCCTGCCGGAGGGAAGCGGAGTACGGACGGCGCTTCTATTCGAAGGAAATAAGATCGCGGCGCCGCTGGCATTTTCGGGAAATTACAACTCGCCGTTTGGCTGTTTACGATTTACCGGCTGGGCCAAGGCCAATATGGAGCTGCGTTTTGACTCGTCTCAGCAGGCCGTTTTCGGCCAGATCAATGTCGAAACGGTCAATTTGGATGGTGTAAATCCGGTGTTGGGCGGATTTGTCACGCCGATCGTTCAATCGTCCATAAACAGCCGCGTCAATCCGATCCAGGTGCTGCAGGGTAAACAGATCGCGTTGAGCGTGCCGATTGCGGCAACCCAAGGTACGTTGAACGCGAACGTCAGTGACGTACGTGCCGAAGTCAAGGACAGCGCCTTGAACCTTTATGTAACTTACGATTTTTCAGGTGCGCCTGCTCAATGATCGCTTCTCGCCGGGCACAGCGTTCCGGCAAATTTCCTGTATAATTGCGTCATTCCTAATAGGTTCTAATATGCGAAATAGTTTTATCTTATTGGTCTCTTTAAGCGTTATTGTAATGGCCGCTCTTGGCTGTGGTTTCATCGGTAAAGAGGCTGAAAAAGCTGTCACTGGAAATTCTCAGAACGCGAACTCTGCTAATCCGAACAAAACCCTGACGGACAAGGCAGTCGATGTAGCGGTAGGAAGGGAAACCAGCGGTGTGCCGGAATGCGACGAGGTTGCGGATTTTTTTGAGGCCTATGGAAACAATCCGGACGACGATATTGTGACAAAGGCCGTTAAAGGGACAGTCGTCAACAAGATCAAGGAGAGCTTTAAGAAAAGCATCCAAGAGAACAAATCGGACAAGGCCGAGCTTGCGAAAACCTGCAAGGAATTCAAATCCCAGCTCGATAAATACAAGAACGAACAGGAAGCGAACAGCAGCGTGGAGTAAATAAAAAAGCCCCGCCACACAAATGGCGGGGCTTTTCAAGACCAAGATAGAGCCTAAACGCTCATGATTTCCTGTTCCTTGTTTTTGGCAAGCTCGTCGATCCTCGATATGTGACTATTAGTGAGCTTCTGCACTTCATCAAGGCCAAAGCGTTCGTCATCCTCAGAAATGGACTTATCCTTAGTGAGCTTCTTCAACGCGTCATTTGATGCGTGTCGGACGTTGCGTACCGCAACGCGGTGATCTTCCGCGATCTCGCCGACCTGTTTGGCGAGCTGTCGGCGGCGCTCTTCGTTTAGCGGCGGGATCGGAAGACGGATTATCTTGCCGTCGTTGGACGGGTTAAGGCCGAGATTGGCCGATATTATCGCCTTTTCGACCGCGTTCACCTGCGAGACGTCCCAGGGCTGTACGGTCAGGAGCTGCGGTTCAGGTACCGCAACGGACGCCATCTGGCTCAACGGCGTGGGCGTACCATAATAATCGACCGTGACCGTATCGAGCAGTCCGACGGTCGCGCGGCCGGTTCGAATATTTGAAAGTTTTCGTTTGAAATCCTCAATGACCGCTTCCATTTTCGGACGCGTGTCCTTCAAAATTTGATCTACGCTCATAATAATTTAGTTTATCAACCGGCGTTGGTTTTTGCCTCGCCGGAAGCCGAAACAAGTGTGCCGATAGAAAGATCGCCGCAGACCGCTTTAACGATGTTGCCGTCGTCGCGCATATTGAAAACCATGATCGGCAGGTTGTTGTCCATACAGAGGGAGATCGCTGATGCATCCATCACCTGAAGCCTTTTTTCAAGCACTTCCCGGTAGGAGACCGTGTCGTATTTTTCGGCGTCGGGGAATTTTACCGGATCGGCTGAATAAATACCGTTCACTTTTGTGCCCTTGAAGATAACTTCGGCTTCGATCTCAAGTGCGCGAAGTGCCGCGGCCGAATCGGTCGTAAAATACGGATTACCGGTTCCGGCGGCGAAGATCACAACGCGCTTCTTTTCAAGATGGCGGATCGCCCGTCGCCGAATGAACGGTTCGGCGATCTGCGGGACGTCGATAGCGGACAGCGTACGCGTGAAAACGCCCTCTTTTTCAAGAGCGTCCTGCAGGACGACGGCGTTCATTATCGTCGCCATCATTCCTATGTAATCAGCGCTTGCGCGATCCATGTTTCCGGCTGATTCCGAAACGCCGCGAAAAATATTGCCTCCGCCAACGACGATCGCGATCTCGATCCCGAGGTCGTGTACGGTTTTTAATTCGCGAGCGACAGCCGCTGCCACTCCCGTGTCAATACCGTAATTCTGGCTGCCCATGAGGGCCTCGCCAGACACCTTGAGCAGAATTCGGTTAAAAACGGGTTTCATAATTGTTCGTTGTTGGTCGTTCGTAGTTGGGTGCCTAGCGTGTCCGGCAGCGAACTACGAACCGTGATCGACGAACTAACCCACCATCGATGCTACTTCGGCGGCGAAATCGTCCTGTCGTTTTTCGATGCCCTCGCCCATTTTATAGCGTGTGAAGCGGCGAACCGTGATATTTTCCTTGATCGAAGCGATCTTCTCGCTTACAAGCTCGCCGACGGTCTTGCTCGGGTCCTTTACGAAAGGCTGGTCGAGCAGGACATTTTCTTCGTAGTACTTGTTGAGCTTGCCTTCGATGATCTTCGCGAGTACGTCGTCGGGTTTGCCGGCATTCTTGGGATCGTTTTTGAGCTGCTCCAACAGGATCTCGCGTTCCTTTTCGAGCGTGTCCGCCGGGACTTCTTCGCGATTTGTGTAACGCGGATCCGCAGCCGCTACGTGCATAGCCACGTCTTTGACGAGCTGCTGGAACTCGTCGCCGCGGGCCACGAAGTCGCTTTCGCAATTTATTTCCACAAGTACGCCGACCTTCCCACCCATGTGGATGTAGGACCCGACTACTCCTTCAGCTGTGACTCGCCCGGCCTTTTTGCCGGCGGTTGCCATGCCTTTTTTGCGGAGGATCTCGACGGCTTGGGCTTCGTCGCCGCCGGCTTCGACGAGGGCATTTTTGCAATCGACCATTCCGGCACCGGTCTTTTCCCTGAGTGATTTAACTGCGCTTGCTGTGATTTCTGCCATAACTTACTCCAATCAAATTATTTAAGATATTTGCTTATAAAAAAGCGTAGCCCATTTGTAACAAACGGAAAAGAGCTACGCTTTCAAAAATAGAATTGTGAACCTAGCTTGCTGCTGCTTCGTTGCTTTCTTCCGCCTGTCCTTCTTTGGCCTCGGTCATATCTTCGGAAGCCGATGTAGCGACCTCGGGCCTGACACTGACGTCCGTGCCCGCACCGGGTTCCTGGTGGGCATAAGAGCCGCCCGCCGGGTCGGTATGCGTAGCTTCTGCGGTTTCCCAGGTCTTGTCCGCGACGGTTATGTCGGCTGTGCCGGGCTCCGGTGCTGATGTACCTTCTTCCGATTCGGCAGGAGCGACGAACGATCCGCCTTCGGTTCCGACCTGCTTTCCTTCGAGGATCGCGTCAGCGATACGCGAAGCGAAAAGACGGATGGCGCGGAGGGCGTCGTCGTTTCCGGGAATTACCTGATCGATCCCTTCGGGCGAACAGTTCGTGTCGACCACTGCTACGATCGGAATTCCCAGCCGGTTGGCTTCCTTGACGGCGATATCTTCTTTGCGGACATCAATTATGAAGAGGAGGTCCGGCGGCCCACCCATGTCCTTGATCCCTGCGAGGTTTTTCATCAGGCTTTCGTGCTCGCGGTCCAGCTTAAGCCGCTCCTTTTTGGTGAGCATTTCGAAGCGGCCGTCTTCGCGCATGGCTTCGATGTCCTTTAGCTTCTGGATCGATTTTTGGACGGTCTGATAGTTCGTCAGCAGGCCGCCGAGCCAGCGGTTGTTCACGTAGAACATTCCGCATCGTTCGGCTTCTTCTTTAATGGCGTCCTGTGCCTGACGTTTGGTGCCGACGAAGAGGACCTTCTGATTCGGGCGTTCCGTGAGCGATTCCGTGACGTAGGTCAGGGCATCGCGGAAGAGTTTCTGGGTCTTCTGCAGGTCGATGATATAGATGCCGTTGCGTTCGCCGAAAATGTATTCCTTCATTTTCGGGTTCCAGCGGCGGACCTGGTGACCAAAGTGAACCCCTGCTTCGAGGAGTTCCTTCATTGTTACACTAGCCAAGGCTTAAATCTCCTTATTTATTGGTTTTTGTACTCGCGGCGGCCGGGAATCAACCAATGGGCTGCCGCGATGGTCTGCGTTGACATAAGGCCGCCGCATAGCGGCCTGCCGTCAACAGTTATCAAATTAGCGTTTCGAGAACTGGAACCGCTTACGGGCGCCTTTCTGGCCGTACTTCTTACGCTCTTTCTGACGCGGATCGCGCGTGACGAGTCCTGCTTTTTTCAGGGTCGTGCGAAGATCGGCGTTGAATTCGAGCAGCGCGCGTGTGATGCCGTGGCGCACCGCTCCTGCCTGTCCGGCTGACCCGCCGCCGATGACATTAACGAGAACGTCGAATTTCCGGTCGGTTTCGGTCAGGCGAAGCGGCTGGCGGATGATCATCTGCAGTGCTTCGTTCGGGAAGTAGGTTGCGAATTCGCGGCGGTTCACCTTGATCTCGCCCGTTCCGGGGCGAAGGTAAACGCGTGCTGTCGAGGTCTTTCTGCGGCCGGTGCCGTAATACTGGATATCTGCCATATATCGATTTCGGATATCGGATCTTGGAACCCGGGTCTAGAAATATTTACCGCAGCCGGCAAATTCGGGACCCCGGATCGAAGATCACAAACTGATCGCCTCCGGTTTTTGTGCCGTGTGCCTGTGGTCGGCGTCGGCGTACACCTTTAGTTTTTTAGCCATCGCCTTGCCGAGCTTGGTCTTGGGCAGCATGCCCTTGACGGCAAATTCGATCACGCGTTCCGGATTCTTTTCGAACATGTCCTTGACGCTGGTTTCGCGAAGGCCGCCCGGATAGAGCGTGTGTCGGCGATAGAGTTTCTGGTCGTTCTTAGACCCTGTAAATACAGCGTGACGGGCATTTATGACGACGCAGTGGTCACCCATGTCGAGGAACGGCGTCCACGCAGGATTGTTCTTGCCGGACAGAATTCGGGCGACCTCTGTAGCGAGGCGTCCGACGGTCATGCCCCTGGCATCGACGACGTACCACTTGCGGTTATCAGCTAAACCCTTTCCGCTAGGAAAATAAGTACTCATATTTGCACACACTAATAGAATTATTCGCAAAAAAGCGAACTGATAGACTATCGAAATCGCGGACGTACGTCAAGTAGAGTTGGTGCGTTTGCGGCGGCCGTTAGCGGCGCATGTATGCGGGAATAGCGGCGCGTAAATACCGCTTCGGCGGTATGCAGTATCGAACACCAACGATATTGTGCCTCTCCGTTGATATCATTTGCAACCGGCACTCCCAAAATCCCGTCCATGTGCGGTTCGGCGCCCATGATGGCGGCCGTCTCCCATCATCCCGGCCGCCGCGAAGATCTTCGAAGCGGTAATTTTTTTCAGAGGCTCAAAAATAGTTGTTGCAAAATATGAAACGACCGTGCTATCCTTTGGATGTTGTGCCGCGGATGAAACGATAGGAACGCGGCCGTTTAAAAAGGAGAATGAAATTAACTTTATGAACATTGCGAATACATTGAACCCGCTTGATCGGGGTTGGGAGAAATTCAAGGGCGGGCCGACGCGTACCAGGGCGGATATATTATACGTAACGATCAACAGCAAAGGCGCGATCAATATGAACCGGCGTGCGCATCAAGCGCTCGGGGAGCCTGCGGCCGTGGCGGTCTATTACAATCGCGAGATCGATTCGATCGCGCTCGAG
>JAEZIT010000089.1 GCA_023436495.1 Acidobacteriota bacterium | reverse complement strand
GTCTAGCTATTTGTCAATGCCATTTAATAAAAACGAGGCTGCCGGTGACGGCAGCCTCGTTTCGTTTGCTGAAAGCCTCCCCGATTTACGGTTGGGCGATCAGGTTAATGTTAGCCGCTTCGTTGCCGACCGCAACTGTCCGGACGGCGAACTTATGCCCTTTCGACCTAACTTCGATCAATAGGGTCTCGCCGGGTGTGACCCCGTCGAGGCGGTAGTATCCGAACGGATTGACCGATGAAGTCCGCGACGTTCCCGTGTTGCTGATGGCAGTGACCCTCGCATTCGCGAGCGGCAAGCCATCGGCATCGGTTACCAGGCCGCTTACGACCGGTTCGGGTGACCGACCGCCGAGGATGTTCACAAATCCACCCATGAACACCGTGTCGTCCGCCGGGCCGTCGAGAGTCGACACGCGATTTACCATCGGAGCATAATCCAGCATGGCAAGCGGTGTCGGTCCTGCGGGAGCGTCGTTGGCGACACGGAAGCGGATGGTGAAGACACCGCTTTCGCCCGCAGCGATCGTGCGATCAAAATACGTGGCGACAACCGTGACACGTCCCGATTTCTCTGCATTGACCGCCATCATCGCCCCCGGCATGCTATTGCCGAGTTCCACTATGGGATCCGCCAGTACCATCGGATCGTAGCTAAGCGTAAAGCCTAAACCCGCTTCGTTTCCGATGCCGTCGAGAACGATCCTCACCTCAGCTTCCTTGCCGGCGTTTGCTTCGCTGTCGATGACACGGACCGTCCTGCCGTTCCACAGGCCGTTATTGGTCTCCCTTAACTGGGATGCAGCAAACGGGAAGACGCTGGCCACCGTCGGCCCCGCGGCTGCAACCGGAGGTTCAAATCCGATCGCATAGCGGCCGCTCTGGGTCAGATCCGATGCATCGAGGAATCCATCGCCGCGCGTCACTCTAGGCGACGAGTCAGCACGCTGGAATTCGTTAAAGCTCGGATTGGGAGTCTCAAGACCCACGATGAAGCGACCGATCTGTGTGAGGTCCGTCGCGTTCAGAATGCCGTCACCGGTAAACCGTGCTGCAACGTCACTTTCGAGGCCTTGTGTGAATATCACAAAACCATTGACGAAAGTTGCCGGCAACAGATCCGCATTCGGATTGGCAACTCGCATTAATATTGGCGAATTGCTGAAATTGACCGGCGTATTCGGAACCGCATTCGGAACAGTGGCGAACGTTACCGTTACCAGCTGTCTCGTTCCGGCAGGAAACGCCTGTCCGGCTGGCAATCCGAGGAGGATGCCGATCTGGCCCGAGGTCGACGTGTTCGTGGTCAACGAGGCGCCGGCCGCGCCAGACCCGGGATTTATGACCGGGTTGCTGAGCAGGGCCGGATCATAAGTCAGGCTGAATCCGATGGCGTTTTCGTTGCCCTGACTGACAAGTTCAACCGGGACCACTACCGATTGGCCAGGGATGGTCTGTGTGCTGACCACACGAATCACCCGCGCGACCGTACCGGTAGTACCGGCAAAATCGGCGTTCGTGATACTCGCGGTAACATTCGAGAAGTTCCGATTGATCGGCTCGAATACGTGGCCGGCCAGTGACGGCGTTATCAAATAATCGCCGCCAACTGGCAGATTTGCGAAAGTATAGTGGCCATTCGCATCAGTGGTCGTAACAGCGCTCTCGGTCCCGGCAAGCGTCATTTGCACGTTTGCGATCGACGGCGAAACCGTGCCCGAGATGGAAACCGATGCGGGTGCAGACGCGCAGCCGGACGCGGAAACAAGGAATGGCGTGAAATCAACGTTTGTACTAACGCCGTTGCCTGTTCCCGGACCCGCGCCGCCCGGACCGGATGACGTTCCCCAGAAATTGTTCTCGGCATTTACCACAACAGCCGTGTCGTTCTGGAAGCCTAGAGTTGAGTTATAGGTGATGTTGTTGTTATTGACAATTATGCCGTTGGTCGCCGTGCTCGGAACTCCACCATATCCGAGGTCCGTGCCGACAAACACCCCGACATCATTATTGGTCAACAGATTGCAGCTCACGTTCGGCACTGCCGGCGTGGTATGCGAGATACCTCGACGAGCATTACTGATCGTGTTCCCGGTGATGCTGATATTCGGAGTCACCGTGGACGTATTCGTCACGTAGATTCCGTCTATTGCCGTGTAGCCCGCGGTCTGCAGCGCTGTGCGATTCGGTGTTACAACGTTTGAGCTGACGGTAAGCGGAATCGTGCCCTGCAGTGATTCGAGACGAATGCCATTCCAGCGTGTCACAGGTGTGGGCCGGGCATAGCTCTCGACATAGGAATTGACCGTGTTATTCGAAACGGTCCAGCCGTTGGTCGTATACCCTGACTGCGTATTGACGCGGATACCGTAGCTATGAGCCGTTACTTGGTTATTGCTGATGACCGGAGCCGTTCCTGTAACGGGCTGATTCTGGTTCTCAGTAATGATACCGACCCCTGTACGCGTGATCACATTGTTGCGGATGTTGGTCTTCGCGTTATACGAGGTGATAATGCCATAGCCATAATTATGGCCCGGAACGTTATCTATCTTATTGAAATCAAACGTACCGACCGCGTGTGCCCCGGTAAATCCGAACTCGGACATGTAAACACCAACCTCGCCGATGTTCTTGACGATATTGTTGGTGATCGTTGCCTGGCCCGCAATCGGCTGGTCTGGACCATAAATGCCGAATTCGGCATTGACGTCTGCGCCGTTATACACAACTCCGGAAGTCAGCGCCGGGTTATCGCCGTCAACTGTAAATCCGTTGAATACGACGCCCGTTGCATTCAGAGTGACCACAACCGGCCCGAAGAAGCCTGGATCGATCGGGTTGCTCGTTGCAGGCATTATGATCGCCTCCGGCACGCGAGTTCCGGTGTTCGGGTTGATGTTGGCATTAGGCCCGAGAACGTTCAACTGTTTGTTGATCACGATTTCTTCGACATACGTGCCTTCGGCAACCTGTACGGTTCCACCCGGAAGGGCTCCGTTGATACCTTCCTGAATGGTCGTATAGTTTGAATTGTCACTGCCATTACCCGCTGCCGGAGTTGCGTCGACGTAGGCCGTCGCTCGTCCTTCCGGCCCGCCGATGCCTGCGGAACAAATGAACGCGTTATCATTGTTCGTGCTCAGAGAAAGCAGCGGTGAGTAGTTGGCAAGTACTGTTGCGTTTATCAGAGCGATATCACAGGCTTCGTTCTGCGGTTCGCCCCACGTATTTCCGCTGAAATTGTAGAGTGCAGCGGCCCCGTCGACCACCCATCCTCGCGTTCCCGAAACATTGTTGTTCAGGATAGAGCCAGAGCTTGCGTTCAGATATCCGGGTTGTCGCAGATGTCGAATAGTGTTGTTCTGGATCAAAATCCCTGTCAAACCACCCGAAACCTCGAACGCGCGGCTGACGCGTGCGGTCGTTGACCATGGCAGCGTCTGCGCGGGGCCGTATATCAGATTATTCTGAGCCGTGAAATTGCTGCCCTGGACACCGATGATGTTATGGCCCGGGCTGGGAACCCCGAGGTCGGTTTTCTGGATCTCAAGATTGTCGATCGTAACCCCAGAAGCGGTTACAAGGAACAGATAGTTTGTTCCCGACGTCTGGATCACCGGCTTTGCCGAGCCGACACCTACTACTGTCAGCCCTGCCTTATTCAAGTTCAACGTCGATCCGCCCGTCGAATACGTTCCCGGACAAACCCGGATCGTACTGCCCGGGGTTGCAAGCGCTACTGACGCGGCAATACTTGTCGATGCAAGCTCTGTCGAATCGCAGTCAGTTGCGCTAGCCATGCCGTCGTCGTCAACCACGAGCGAATTGCTTGGCTCGAAGTCGAACGTCGTCATGCCGGCCGCCGTACCAAACTTGATCGAGTCGATATTTTCAGTATATCCGTTCAGGTACGGTTCACCCACACGAATGCCGAAATGCGCATCGGTCATTCGAAACCGAATTCCGGGATATTGGCTTAACAGTTGTGACCAGGATTTAGGCGAATCGCCCGGCTCGCCGCCGCCGCCGACACCTGCCGGCCAGGTTGCGCCGGAATATCGCCACATTGCATTTCCGCCATTGATCATGTCCCATTCCTGCCAGGAATTCTGCGTTATGGTCCCATTATCTGGGGGAAGAAAGACCAGCCTGCTCTGCCAGGTGTCGGAGCCGTTGAAATCGACGTTAACATTGGCAAAACCATAGCGGTTTGGACTGCCGCCATTGCCGGCCGACGGGTTGTACGTGGAATATGCAAACGTCGTGATCGATGAGAGAGGTGTACCGGCGAACTGGTACGTCGCAATATTGCGGCGCTCTTGGCCGATAACGCTGATTTGTACACTGCCGTTGCCGCTCGGAGCAGATCCAGGACCGGTCACAAAAGAGCCGAGAGTGTTGTCGATCGTATCGTTTACGTCATTGTAAAACAGCCAGCCGTTCATAGCTTCGCGTTTTACGGTTACTACGCTGCCCACAGTCGAGCCGCCCTGGAAACCGAAAGTTCCGCGTCCGGGTGTTGTTTCAACGTCCGTATCGACCCCGTTTTGCAGCATCGGATCGATCAAGAGATTTGCCGACGCCGGCCCGGCGACATGCGGCGTTCCGCCCGGGGCTGAGGCCGTTCCGCCAAAAGCGGTCGGAATCAAGGCTGAATAACCCGGTTCGGCGGAATCAGCTGTAGTTATGACCGGATTCGTCGTTCCGAGCCAATTACCGCTAAAATTCTTGACCAAAAATGTCCCTGGCGGAGGCAGAATTCCGCCTGTCTGACGGTCTACGACCTGTCCGTACCAATTGCCGCTGATGTTGTTGTTGTTGAATTTAGCGCCCAAAGCAGTTTGACGCGGGGACATCGTTCCGCCGCTGGCATCCAAAAACAGAACGCCGAGAGTCCAGTTATTAGTGACCTGATTTTCTTCGAAAATGACACTATCCGTTTGATTACGGAAGATGACGCCGGTTCGATTGTTATCGATCACATTGTTTCTGATTATGTGGCCGTTAGAGTTGTTGATATCAACGCCATTCCGGTTTCCAGTTATGATATTATCGTGCAGCTTTAAGCCAAAAAACGACTGTCCATTTACACCGATACCGATTGTATTTGGATCGGTGGGGCCGCCACCGTTCGCGGAACCCCACTGAGCAACCGTATTGCCATTTCGTGTGATCGTGAATCCGCTGATCTCAACATTTGGCGCAGTAACTTGAAATGTTGAAACTTCGCTTCCACCGATCTGGCCGACGACCGTCGTGACTGCTGCTCCGGAGCCTTCGATTTTAAGTGATTTATTTACGTTTACGTCTTCGTTGTACGATCCCGGACAAACCTTGATCGTGTCCCCTGCGGCGGCGGCTGCGATCGCGGCGTTTATCGTTGAATGTGCCGGGGCCGGTGCATTACAGTCTGCAGCGGTACCCTGGCCGTCATCGTCAACCACAGCCGTAGTGCCGGTGGTGGTCATGAACGAGTTATCTATTGGCAGAGTGGCGAAGCCGCTGTTGACGATCCAGCCGTATCGATTTCCACCGACAACTGTTGCGATGACGTCAGAAGGATCACTGAGCGTCCAGGTGGTAAGTGTAGTTCCAGCAGAGTCAGCGATGCTCAGGTCGACCGCCAGAACTCCTCCATTGTCATAGAACCTATGCTTGAATGTGTACCAGCCCGAAGAAGTGATCGAATACGGGCTTCGTGCCGGGTTCTTCGGAAATCCGGGGGCATTGTTGCTTGCGGAAAAAACAAACCGAGGCCCCGTTCCGGTCGCATCGGTATCGTTATAAAAGCCACCCGAGAAAATATAGTCGCGTCGGTGATTGCCGTCTTGGCCATTGGCGGCCGAGGAATAATCGAATCTTGTATCATTCCCAAAAGCGCCGGCGACGTCCAAGTAAATGTCCATCGAGGTAGTGAAGCCGCCCGTCGGGAAAACGGTATTATAGCCACCCCATCGAGTGAAGTTGCCGGTAACCGCCTGGGCATAGAATCCACCGGTCTTAGCGGTAATACCATCCGTGCCGGTTGGCACGCGCGTCGGATCGGATGTTCCGCTCCAAACGGCGTCTTGCTCAAATCCCTGAAAGTATTGGTAAACGGTGACGAGCGATTCGTCTTGTTTTATATCCGCCGGAGCGGGAAGTGCTGAGGTTGTCGAATTATTGGAAAATAGTGAATTGATCGGTGTTGACGATGCCAGCGAACGGTAAAAGTCCGAAGGAGCGGCAAGACCAAGAATTGCGATCGAGAGGATGATCAAAACTACGAGGATCCACATCGGTCGAATATGGCGTAACGATATGCCGCGCGAGGCCGTGTGCACACGGGCGGCGTCATGAGAAGAAGTATGAGCCATCTCTTAGGTATCTCCTGATTAAATTGTAGTGTTAGGGTGATTCCGGCCACCGGGAGCCAAAACGGCATCTTGGTGATATCGAAGAATGAGGCTTGTCGCCGGGAATCGGTTCGCCGCAACCCTACACCAATCGAATGACAAATGCAAGCGAACAATTAATAAATAGATGGATGGAAGGACAATCGGAAATCCTAATGGCACAAATGCCGGATTAGCCGTTAAGGAGTATAATTCGTTGAATATGGCGTCTTTTTACGAAGTAATGGTCGAGAGGAACTTTTCGAGCGCTCACCAGCTCCGCGGATATAAGGGTAAATGCGAGAACCTGCACGGTCACAATTATAAGATCGAGATCTACGCACGCGGGGAAGAACTAAACAATATTGGCCTTCTTATTGATTTTGGCGATCTTAAAGATGCCGCTGATGAAATCGTAAAATATCTCGATCATCGGAACCTAAACGAATTGCCCCCCTTTGACGAAGAACTAAATCCGTCCGCAGAGAACCTTGCGCGCTACTTTCTGGAATATCTGAATACCAGAATCGGCGACGATCGCGTTCAGGTTTATAAGGTTCGATGTTTCGAAACGCCTACTAGTATCGCAACCTATCAGATGGACTGAGCACCGGTTATCTGTGCCGCCGCACTTCACCATTTCCTGTCAGAATCCGTTATCAGAAACATTTGCTTGCGTGATTCCGTAAGAGCCTTAGTCCCTAAAATTAGGAAATCAAACTCTGTCCAAACAAAGGAGCTTTTATGAGCGGAATACTGACTAAACTTCTCACTTTCTTCCTTGTATTGACCATACTTTTATCGCCGGCCGTTACTTTCCCGGTATCTGCGCAGTCGCCGGCGGCCAGCGCGGTGCCGAAGATCGAATTTGAAGCGTATACGCTGCCGAACGGCTTGCGAGTCATTTTGCATGTCGATCGAAAATTGCCGGTCGTCCACGTAAATCAGTGGTTTCACGTCGGTTCGGCAAACGAACGCCTCGGCCGAAGCGGCTTCGCCCACCTTTTTGAACACATGATGTTTCAGGGCTCGAAGAACGCGAACAAAGAATACTTTGAGTATGTAGAAGCTGCCGGCGCCAACCTCATGGAAGGCGGCGTCAACGGTACGACCGACCAGGACCGTACAAATTACTTTGCCACGGTGCCGTCGGGAAATCTTGAGAATCTTTTGTGGCTGGAAGCGGACCGGTTGGCTACCCTGACCGATGTCGTCGATAAAGCGAAATTTGACAATCAGGTAATGGTGGTCAAAAACGAACGCCGCCAGGGCTTGGAAAACCAGCCATACGGACGCGCGTTCAAATTGATGCTGCAGAATCTGTTTCCCACCGCGCATCCTTACAATACCGACGTTATCGGTGAGCATGAAGACCTAACTGCTTCTAATCTTGATGACGTCAAGGAATTTTTCCGCACTTACTATTCGCCGAACAATATGTCACTCGTGATCGCGGGCGATTTCGATCCGGCACAGGCAAAACAGTGGGTCGAAAAATACTTCGGCACGATCGCACCGGGCCCGGCTCTCAGCCGTCCGCCAAAGGCCGCTGTGAGGCTGGATGGAGAAAAGATCGTCGAGGTCAGCGATCGCGTGCCGCAGGAGCGCACGTATTTTGCGTGGCACACCCCGGCGTATTTCGATGCAGGTGATGCTGAGCTCGAACTGGCAGCGGCTATTCTGACCGATGGATTGTCTGCAAGACTCAACAAGGCATTGCTCTACGACCGCCAACTTGCCTCGAACGTTACAGGATTTCAGAGCGGCCAACCGCTTAGCGGGTGGTTTGCAATGTGGGCGACCGCGCGGCCGGGCAGCAGCTTGAAGGAGGTTGAAGACGTAATAGGAGCCGAGATCGCACGATTGGCGAAGGACGGCCCGACCGCCGCTGAGCTTGAACGCGCTAAAACAAAATGGGAATTCGGATTCATTTCAGGCCTTGAGCGGATCGGCGGCTTCGGCGGCAAATCCGACCGTTTGAACCAGTACAGCACATTCCTCGGCGATCCCGGAAAGTTTGACGAAGACCTCGCACGGCACCGGAATGCGACGGTCGAAAGTGTTAGGGCGGCCGTCGATAAATATCTGAACACCAGGAACCGGGTTCTGGTCCGGTTTCATCCGGAAAAGTCGACCAAGGCCTCAGATGTTGCGGTGGACCGTACAAAGGAACCTTCGCTTGGCGGCGACAAACCTTTCAGGGCTCCGGAGGTGAAGTCCGCAAAGCTAGATAACGGACTGGAAATATTCGTCGTCGAAAAACCTGAACTTCCTAAGGTTGCCGTATCGCTTGCTACGCGTGCCGGCAGCATTGCCGACGCTCCCGGAAAATCGGGCCTCGCAAGCCTGACAACCCGCCTTATGCGCCGAGGAACGACTACGAGAAATGCACTGCAGATCGACGAACTCCTCGGTGATCTCGGAACGGGACTGGGCGGAGGTGTTTCGAAGGAAAGTGCTTCAATGGGTATGGAGGTCCTGAAGAGGAACCTCGGGCCGGCAATGGAAGTGATGAGCGACGTTGTTTTGAATCCTTCGTTTGAAGCTGCTGAATTCGACCGCGAAAAGAAACTCGTTCTTGACGGCTTGGCACAGGCGGCAAATAATCCGAACAGTATCGCGAATCGGGTCGCATCAATGATCGCATTCGGGCCGCAACACCCTTATGGGCGTCCGTCCGGGGGGCTTCCGGAAACCGTCAATTCGATCACCCGGGAAGATTTGGTCGCATTTCACAAAGCAAATTGGAAACCGGCAAGTTCCGCGCTGGTCTTTGTCGGGGATATTACTTTGGCAGAAGCGGCGAACATTGCAAAACAGAGGTTTGGCAGCTGGGCCGGCGGAGCTGCTCCGGCGGTGAATGTTCCAAAAGCTGAACGGATGCCGAACGGCAAAGTTTATTTGGTTGACAAACCCGGAGCCGCGCAAACGGTGATCGCTCATGTCCTAAACGCACCAGAAAGAAAGTCGCTGGATTATTACCCATTGGCATTGGCCAACGCGGTGTACGGCGGCGGATTCGGCACGCGTCTGAACCTAAATCTACGCGAAGATAAAGGGTATTCCTACGGCGTATTTGCTTTTCCCCAACATATGTCGAAAGGTGGGATGTGGATCGCCTCAGGCGGCGTTCAGACAAATAAGACCAAGGAATCGGCAGTAGAATTCATGAAAGAGTTGAAGTATATTGCCGGCGAGAAACCTATCACCGATGTTGAATTCACGAAAGCACGACTCGCAAAGATCCGCGGCTATGCTCAGCAGTTTGAGGCGTATGAACGTGTTGCGGGGCAAATAATAGATCTTTGGTCCGCCGGATTGCCGATGACTTCACTGCAAGCAGAGACGGATGAGATCGGAAAGCTTGACCTAGCCGGCGTCAATGCTGTCGCGGCAAGATATGCAGCGGTCCCCAACACTTCGATCCTTCTTGTCGGAGACCTTTCTCAGATCGAGCAGGGAATTCGCGAGCTGAATCTGGGTGAGGTCGTGATCCTCGACGCAGAAGGAAAGCCTGTGTCAAAGTAATTAATTGATACAGAACAACTTACTAGGCCGGAAGACTTGATCATCGTATCAGGTTTCCGGCCTTTCTTATGTCCGTCGATCTGCAGTTCTCGCACTTTTCTCCTACGCTTCGCTCCAAAATAGTCTAAAGGTTCTATAAACAACCGTTGTTTAATCCGATGTAAATGAGCCGGTGCGACAGTACATTTGCCAATAACTCGGTTTGTACATTTTGACCAAAACATGGTCTTCCGCGAAAAGGAACTCGTTGAGGAGCATTTATGCATGTAAGTTCGGCAGGTCATTCGGGCAGTTCGATGCCGAGTGAAGCGGACAGGCTGATTATCCAATCGCTCGCAAAACTCGACAAGACTGCGCTTGGGATATCCGTTGGAGCAGTCTTCGGCGTGGCGATCTTTTTCGCCACCAATGTCTTGATATTCAAAGGCGGCGATGTCATCGGACCGAACCTTTCGCTGCTCGGTCACTATTTCATCGGTTACGACGTCACATTTTCGGGCAGCCTGATCGGACTCGTTTACGGTTTTATCAGCGGATTCATACTCGGGTGGCTGATTGCGTTTCTTCGTAATTCGGTATTTACGATCTACCTCCATGTTCTGAGGCTGAAGAGCAATCTGACCGCCGCCAATGACTTTATCGACAACCCGTAGCCTCACAACTCTGATGACCGATAAAACAAAAAAGAAAGTAGTAATAATCGGGGCCGGCCCCGCCGGGCTGACCGCTGCCTACCAACTCTGTAAGGAAGGAGTCGAATCCGTCGTGCTTGAAAAAGACGATGTCATCGGCGGTATCTCTCGCACGGTGAACTATAAGGGCTACCTTTTCGATATTGGCGGTCACCGATTCTTTACCAAGGTCAAGGCGGTTGACGATATGTGGCGCGAGGTGCTCGGGGACGAGAAGTTTCTGCGGCGTTCACGACTATCCAGGATCTATTACAACAAGAAATTCTTCTTCTATCCGCTTAAGGCTGCAAATGCGTTGCTGGGCTTGGGAATCTGGAACAGCTTTATGATGCTGACCAGCTATATGAAAGCCCAGGTATTCCCAACAAAACGCGAGGTCTCGTTCGAAGATTGGATAAGTAATCGGTTCGGTAAGCGCCTGTATAACACATTTTTCAAGACGTACACAGAGAAGGTTTGGGGCATTCCATGCGATAAGATCTCTGCCGACTGGGCGGCGCAGCGCATCAAAGGCCTTTCGCTGATATCAACGATCAAGAATGCACTGCTATCAAGCCAGCCCACACAGAAATCTGAAGTGATCAAGACGCTGATTGACGCATTCGACTATCCCGAAAAAGGCCCCGGGCAAATGTGGGAAACGGTCGCAGACAAGATACAGGGGCAGGGCAGCGAGCTAAAGATGCGTTCGAGCGTCGAAGGGATCGTTTGCGAGGACGGCCGCGTTGCCGCTCTAGAACTTGATATCGATGGCAAACGCGAAACTGTTCCCGGAACCGATTTCATCAGCAGCATGCCCATCCGCGAATTGGTGCACAAACTTAAGCCGGCGCCGCCGGACGAGGTGATCGAGGCGGCCAATAAGCTAGGGTATCGCGATTTTCTGACGGTTTCTCTTGTTGTGAACAAGGCGGACCTTTTTCAGGACAACTGGATCTATATTCACGATCCCGATGTAAAGGTGGGCCGCATACAGAATTTTAAGAATTGGAGTCCTTATATGGTCCCCGACCCGGCAAAGACCTGCCTTGGGCTGGAATATTTTTGTTTTGAAGGCGACGGGCTCTGGACTATGTCCGACAAGGACCTGGTTGAATTGGGGTCGAAAGAGCTGAGTATTCTTGGCTTAGTAGATCCCAACGACGTCGAGGACGGGGCTGTCGTGCGAATGCCGAAAGCCTACCCCGTATACGACGATGTGTACGCCGACGCGGTCAATACGATCCGGGAATACGTCGAATCGCTCGGAAACCTTTATCTGGTCGGACGGAACGGCATGCACAAATATAACAATCAGGATCATTCGATGCTGACTGCAATGTTGTCCGTAAAGAACATTCTCGGTGCAAGGTATGACGTTTGGGGGGTAAATGTGGATAATGAGTATCACGAAGAGATGGTCGATGCAGACACGCGCGACCTATCGATCGTGGCTTCTACTCAACCACTGGTACCCAAGAGGATCGCCTGAAAATGACTACTGACTACGAATCCAACTCGCCGACGTTTCAGCAGCAGATAGAAATGACGAAACCCCAGAGTCGCGATGCAGAAGAACGCCTCATCCGCCAGGCGGTCCTGCGTTTGAATGTACATGTCATGGGGTTTGTCTTCGGATTGATCGGAGCATTGATAATATTCGCCGCCACGAACTGGCTTGTACTCAAAGGCGGTGAGGTCGTTGGCCCACACCTTGGACTTTTGGATAACTTCTTTATCGGATATTCCGTCACATTTATTGGCAGCCTGGTCGGCGCGGCGTATGCGTTCGTTTTGGGTTACATAGGCGGAATGGTAGTCGCTTGGCTTTATAATCTCGTCATTAAGATCAGATCATCGGAATAGGTTTGCTCCCGTCCCCGCGCTGTATAGCAACCCGACGCGAATCTTTCCACCTCAGCATTTTATGAGAATCGGCGTGGATGCATCTTGTTTCGGCAATAGACGGGGATTTGGCAGATTCACCCACGAACTGCTCACTGCTTTACTCCAAGAGGATACGAACAATCATTACAAGTTCTTCGTGGATCACACGACCGCCGACCGAATCGAATTCCCTGAGCGTGTGGACGTGATCAAGGCTAGAACCCGAACATCACAGGTGCTTGCCGCCGGAGCTGACGGTCGACGATCGATCCGCGACATTTGGGCCATGACCAATGCGGTTTCGAAGCATGATCTGGATGTCTTCTTTTTTCCGGCTGTTTACTCTTATTTCCCGATCCTTAACCGAACGAAGATCCTCCTGACTGTTCACGATATGATCGCCGACCGTCACCCTGAAATGATCTTCCCGAATAGCCGAGCAAAGTTCTTCTGGAAACTAAAACAAAACGCAGCGGTCCGACAGGCCGACAGGATCCTGACGGTTTCAGAATATTCAAGACGAGTGATTGCGGAATATTTTGGGCTTTCCCCGACGTTCATCAGCGTCATTTGCGAGGCAGCCAGGCCGGATTTCGCCCCTGCGAACAATAATGGCAAGCCACACAGCATACTATCGAAATATGGCATTGGCGAGCACGACCGATTTCTGCTATATGTAGGCGGCATTAGCCCCCACAAAAATCTCGCCCGATTGGTCTCGGCGTTCGATCAAGTCCGTTCGGAGCCAGAAAACGCCAAGTTAAAACTCGTTCTTGTCGGAGATTATAAGGACGACCCATTCTTTTCCGCATATCCTGCATTGCAAGAACAGATCGCAACGATGCGTGATCCCGAGAATATAATCTTTACCGGCTTCGTGCCCGACAGCGATCTTGTCCGGCTGTACAACGCTGCCACGGTCCTGGTATTTCCGTCGCTTGAAGAAGGTTTTGGCCTACCCGCGATCGAAGCAATGGCCTGCGGCACGCCCGTGATCGCGAGCCGCACCGGATCGCTTCCCGAAGTTCTGGGTGAAGCCGGCCGCTATTTCGATCCGCTGGATGCGTCCGACGTGGCTCGAGTCATTTCCGCGATTCTTACAGATCATGACGAGCGGAATT
This sequence comes from Acidobacteriota bacterium, assembly GCA_023436495.1. Classification (GTDB taxonomy): domain Bacteria; phylum Acidobacteriota; class Blastocatellia; order Pyrinomonadales; family Pyrinomonadaceae; genus OLB17. Next base: position 7,888 of record JAEZIT010000089.1, on the reverse strand, counting down.
CTATCGGCAAGATTGGGCTCGAACGATCAAAGGAATTCACTTGGAAACGCGCTGCGGCCGACACTCTGAAGATATTCGAAGAGATGGCCGCCTGAATTGATGGACAAGCCCCTCAAATTCTGTATGGTTAGCACCTTTTACCCGCCGTACAATTTCGGCGGCGACGGGATGCATATTTACAGGTTAAGCAACGAGCTCGCCAAGCGCGGACATTCGGTCGATGTATTCCATTGCGAGGACTCATTCTTGTTATTGAACAAGAGCGAGCCCATTGCCGAATTTCCAAATCATCCCAACGTGAAAGTTACCGGCCTGCGGAGCGGCGTGGGCGCGCTTTCTCCGTTGCTGACTCAGCAAACTGCGTTTCCATTCTTTAAATCCAAACTTCGTGATGCACTTGAATCAAACGAATACGATGTGATCCATTATCACAACATGTCGCTCATCGGCCTGAGCGCTCTCGGCTGGGGCAGCGGCGTGAAGCTTTACACCACCCACGAACATTGGCTGATCTGCCCGATGCACGTGTTCTGGAAATTCGGCCGCGAGGTGTGCCAAAAACCCAGTTGTCTTCGCTGTCAAATATCCGGCGGGCGCCCGCCGCAGCTTTGGCGATACGGAAGCAAAATGGAGCGTCAGCTAAAGAACGTCGATTGCTTCATGTCGCCGAGCCGTTTTACGATCCGGAAACATCGCGAAGCGGGGCTAGACCTTCCGATGGTCCATATGCCGTATTTTCTGCCGACGCCACAGGAAAATGGCAGCGGATGGGTCGCCGACAAGCAGGCTCGGCCGTTCTTTCTATTCGTTGGCAGATTGGAGTTGATCAAAGGCGTCCAGAACCTGATCCCGGTTTTCAAAGAGAAACGCGAATTTGAACTAATCATAGCCGGCGATGGCGAGTACCGTGGGGCACTCGAAAAACAGGCGAACGGCGCCGATAATATCCGGTTCCTAGGCCGCCTAAGTCAGGAAGAACTTCGCAAGTTATATAGATCGGCTGTCGCGGTGATCGTGCCGTCAATTTGCTATGAGACGTTTGGAATAATCATCATAGAGGCGTTTTCAATGAGAACGCCCGTAATAGTAAACGATCTGGGTGCGCTGCCGGAGGTTATTGAAGACAGCGGCGGAGGTTTTGTTTATCGAGACCGGGCCGGCCTTATCGACGCGATCGACACACTCGCATCCAATAGCGCCATTCGCCGCGAACTCGGCGAAAAAGGCCACGAAGCGTTCATGAAATTCTGGAACGAGGACGCGCACATTCGGATGTACCTCGATCAGGTTGAGGAACTTCGCCGTCGTCACGGGTCTCAGCGGGAATAGACCGTGACTACTCCCGCATCGGGAATCGATCCCAAAACGGAACCGCCACTAATCGTACGATCCGGCAGGTCAACATTGTATTCACTAGCCGTCGTGTATTTTATTCCATAAGTGTCTGCCGGCAGCCTCCCGACTGTAAACTGGCCGCCTGATCCCGCTTTGATCACGATGACATATTTTCCGTTGGGATTTATAAATGCCAATGGATCGAACCGCGGGTCCGAACTACGTGCCTCTACTCGTTGGGCACCCGATCTTATGAATTTAAAATATTGCCGCAGAAATTTCGTGCGGCTTCCCATTGTTATGACGGGATCCGGCGGGACGCTGTCATTTATTAAGTAATACTGTGCCCCATTATCGGGTTCATTTGGAAATGCAAGCGTAAATTGCTGCCAGGAAGAATTCCTCCCTATTTTAAGGTCCTCGTGGAGCGCGTTATGATCGGCACCGATCCATTCCAGCATTGCCGTATTCTTATTAAAACTCATCGCTCGACTGCTGATTGCTTGCAGCACCGGGACGGTGGCGCAACAGTAACGATGATAGGCGAACTCACCCACATACTGCATCGCACCCGGTATGTTTGTGACGGCATCGATATACTGCGGCGCATTCTGCGCGCTGGTTGTCGAGCCGATGACAAAATTTGCCGAAAATCCGTTTGACCTAAGCCGGTCGCCGCTGGCTTTGACGGCCTGAGCGACCTGATCGGCGGACCAATTCGCGGTGCTCGTGTCGGGTTCCAACACCACTTCCCACGAATCGGGCACAATACCGTATTTCGTCTGCAGATGACGATAGACAGCCAGCACAAATTCGGCGTATTCTGCCGAATTGTTCTTGTGCTCGAAAATTGATGATCCAAAATCGACATAATTTACGCTGATCCAAAGCCTTTCGCCTCGGGCGATAAGGCGGCTGCGCATTGGCAGCACAAAATTTTCGACCGTATGGTCCAGTGCGGACCATTGGAATCCAGATGGATTGAGCGTTTTTGGATCGGCATCATCATTCACGATCTCGTACATTTTCGCGTTGTATTCGCTCGCAGAAATGACCCCTGCTCTCCATTGTGCAAAGTAATCCGTGGGATTTTCGGTTCCGCTCACTATTTCCAGCCTGACGCGATTTAACCCGAGGTCATTGACCGCCATGTCGAACAGCGGGTCCCTATAGAGATCCCACGAAGGTGAACTCAATTGCCCGGCCTGGCTGACAGTTTCCCAGCCATTAATTGTTTGGTATCGGATCGCAGGCGATATGGTGATCGTATCGGGAACCGCACGGCGATCATTCGAAGAGACCAACGCTATACTGTCAGTATCGACGTTCCCCGCGGAATCCATGGCCTTTACCATCAAATGATGTTTGCCGTTCTCGGCGGCCTTGGTGTCCCATACGGCTTCGGCCACGACAAATCTAACTACCGGAGGAAAATCTTGCGCTCGGATCAGGACCTGGTCTAAGTAAAATTCAACGCGGGTAACGCCGATATCGTCGGATGCCCGTGCGGAGATAGTGACATTGCCTGAAATCCTCGAAAGTGGGCGGAGCCCGACAAGCCGCACTGTTGGCGCACTGTCGCCAAAAATCGGTATCACAGCCGAACACGCAGGCGATAACGCAAACAACAGAACTGAAACAATAATGATCTTACATGCGGACTGCAGACATGGCTGGCAAAGGTCGTCAATAACTGCGGAACGGCGGGGAAGTTGCTTCGTTTGAATTCGCACTCATTCACCTCACACTGACATTTACCGGGAGATCAACGTCGGATGGGGGATCCGTTTCGTTCTAATAAGTGTGAGAGCCGATTTACTAATAAATATTAATGACAACGCAGTGTCAAGCGTGGGGCGGGCCTTGTCGGGATGAATCACATCAAGTCAAAGAAAAATAGGGTGACAGGCGGGACACGACGCCTACCCGCCGTCCCTGTCGTTTTAGAGCCCGAATGCGTTACGAATGGGGATTAAATAGAGAATGAACGCATTGTATGCCGCCCATCCGGCGACGGTAAGCATAAGCGGCGTGTCGGTGATGAGCATTTTGCTGGGGTTCCCGCCATTGGCAGGATCTTTTATAAGGGCAAGATAGCGAAACATCCCGTATATCACAAAAACAGTTCCATATATCAGCGCGTCGGTGCCGAATCTCGCGATCGTTTCCGGAGCGACCGTATACAACGCATAACAGACGATCACCGTGCCGATCAGAATGTTATTGATCTGATCCAGGTAGGCAACAGAGTATTCACCAAGAATGCTGCGATGGGACGTGGCGTTATCGGATAAGACAAGTATTTCCTGCCGGCGCTTTGTGAATGCAAGCAGCAGCGCAAGAAGGAACGCGCAGGCGATCAGCCAATGGGACGGTGCGACCGCGACCGCCACAGCACCGCCAACAACGCGAAGCACAAATCCGGCTGCGATGGTAATACAGTCCAAAACCAGTAGGCGCTTGAATACAAGGCAATATGCGAGGATAAGAACGAAATACACGCCGACGATAAAAAGCAATGCCTTGCCCACAAAAAAGGCGATCGCGATCGCTGCCAGCGACAGTATCGCAAACGCGGTAAGAGCGGCAAAGGCTGACAGCTCGCCCGATGCTATGGGCCGCAGGCGCTTTTCAGGATGAGCACGATCTTCTGCTGAATCGACCCAATCGTTGAATATATATAGGCCGCTGGACACGAGACAAAATGCAGCAAATGCAAGAAACGCATTGCTTACGGCCATAGGATCGGTCAACTTTCGTCCGAAAAGCAGTGGGGCAAAGATGAACAGGTTCTTTACCCATTGATGCGGTCGCATGGCGGCCCAAATCAGCCGCAGAACATTTCTCTTTGGGATGGCGACGGCGGCAGCGCCGTCAATTACTTCCAGCCGGATCTCTTGAGACATAGGCATTTTTGATTACCGGACCGCCGCTTCGGTCAGGTTTGCGGGGGATCAGGTTTGTATTGCGGACAGTCGCTCATCTGTTCGAAGGATCGAACAACGTCTGCACATCGACAAAAAAAGCCGCCCAAGCGGACGGCTTTTGCAGCTTTCCTGGCGAAGATGTCATTCCAACGCCATAAAATCGAGTCCTGTCACTTGATCCGTCACCGAGATCACATGTGCCGGGGGACTGAACGTATAATGTTTCGAGGCCGCCTGGATGATATAAACCTCACCCGCCTGCACTCCATCGAATCGGTAATAGCCAAACGGGTTTGTCATTACGATACGTTGGGCACCAGCCGAATCCGTCATCGTCATCCGCGTATAAGGCACACCATTCCCAGCCGCCGTCGTGATCCGGCCGCCAACCGAAACCGCAGCCGCAGTCGGGGAAAGGATTTGGATAGCACCAGCAATGAAATTCGATGCAGATGTACTAACGGGACAACATATAGAAACTGCCTCCGGCGTTTGGGAGCCGTCAAAAGTAAGCGGCAGGAACTCGCCCGGAAGTGCATTAGCCCCTACCGTAAAACTAATGTTGACCACGATAAGATCAACTACAGTTTGCGGTGGGGTCGGCGGCGGCAAACCTACGAATTGAGTAATAGCGACGCCTCTCTTTCCGGGGACGGTATCGTTCACGATTATGAATGCTCCGGGAAACGCTGTGCCAGATGTCACACTATTTACGGTAAGTTTCGTTGAATTGTATACAAGCGTGAATCCCACGCCGGCCTCGCCTCCGATGGATTCGAGAACGACAGGCACAGTTATTGTTGAACCCGGCAAAGCCGGTACAGTAGGAATCTTTACGATCCTCGTGCCGACCGGCGGAGGAGTCCCGAGATCGTCTTTTGTATTGGTGCTTTGGGTGCTGAAAAGCGAATCAGTTGGAGCGGTCCGCCGGTCCTTGGAGATGCCAGGACTGATCTGAAACGCAAAAATTGTACTTGGAATGCAAAATGCCAATGCCGCGACACACAATAGATCAAGCGAAAACGTAATGAGGCTTAACCGACTGGATCTTCGGTTAAAAAGTATGAAGCTTGAGAACATCGTTTTTTCCCCCGAACGGCGAAACACCGTTATATTTGTTGAATTACCGAGTATGCCCTTGAACTGGATCACCACACTAAAACGGCAATAGGCTCCATATAGGCATATGATTGAACTGCAATAATCTCTTTGGTCGGAATGATCCACGGACTAAACCAACATATCGAAGGTCACTGGCATCATCGGGGATGCTAAGCCTCGATCGATCGGCGCCGAAGATCTCGATCGTCCCGTCTTGGAAATCGGAATTAAGGGTTTCAACGGGTGCTGAACCTGCCACGCCTCTCGGCGTAATGTCATCGCTGAACTCGAGTGCGGTCTTACCCGCAGGAGCATCCTTTGCGATCTCGAAACTTATTCTGATGACATGTTTCGAGCCTGCCGAAATGGATCTGTCGAAATAGGTGGCAGCAACTGCGATCTTGCCCGGAACCGAGGTATTGGTAAAGAAGACGGCGCCGGATAGATCTTCCCCGAGGTGAACAACGGGCTTCAGAAGTTTATCTGAATCATAATTCAGCGTAAAGCCCAGACCGGCCTCAATGCCAGTAGATTCTAAAATAATGTCTGCCGTGACCGTTTGGCCGGGCGAGCCGTCTCCGGTTTTGATCCGGATTCCCACTGGCATTGACATCGGTCTGAAAAGTGGATCTGGTCCGGTAGCAATTGCGAGCGGAGCCGGTCCGCCGGCGAACATCGGGCCTCCTGCTGCTTGAGTCGAATCTAGAGCAACCGCATATCGGCCCGCTTGCGTAAGATCTGATATGTTCATCACTCCGTCACCCTTGATTGTGCTCGGGGCGGTATCTGCCCGTTGGAACTCATTAAAGATGGGGTTCATTACATCGATGCCGACTATAAATCTGCCGACCTGCGTAAGGTCGCTTACGTCTAGCGAGCCGTTTCCAATATTTCGCCCTGCTACATCGGCCTCCAAACCTCGTGCAAATACTACAAACCCATTGTTGAAGGTAGCCGGAACCGGGTCCGCGTTTGCGTTCGACACTTTCATGGGTGTGGGCGAGTTTACGAAATTCACCGGAGAATTCGAGACCGTATTCGAGAGCGAATTGAATGTTACGGTTACGAGCTGCTTGGAACCGGTGGTAAATGACTGTCCTGCCGGAAGTGCCAGTGCGATGCCTATTTGCCCGGCAGTAGTCGTATTTGAAAACAAGGTGGCCCCGACAGCACCGGTGCCGAGATTTACCTGCGGATTCGTAAGTAGTAGCGGGTCGTATGAAACACTGAATCCGACGCTGTTCTCGTCGCCTTGGCTGACAAGTTCGATCGGTATCGTCACCTGGTTTCCCGGGATAGTGTATCCGTTAAGTGCGCGGACGATCCGCGGCAGCGGGCCGTTGTACCCATTAAAATTCGCATTCGTAATATTTGCCGTCACGTTTGTAAAGTTTCTGTGGATCGGATCGAAGGTGTAGCCGGCAAGCGTTGGTGTTACGAGATAATCTCCGGCGGATGTTAGATTCGTGAATTGATAGAATCCGCTGGCATTTGTCTGCGTCGTTGCCGTCACCGTACCGTTTAGGCTTACGGTGACATTGGCGAGCGTGGGACTTATTACGCCGGAAATTATCAGGCCCGGATCGGGATTGACCGTCACAGTGACGTCGTCAGTCGCACTCAAAACGGAGTCGTTCGCCGTGAGCCGCAATACATATGTGCCGGCCGCTGAAAATGTCGCCGTCGTCGAAAGGGCATTGGCGTTGCCGAACGCGACGGTGCCCGGGCCGCTCACCTTGCTCCACGTTGTTGTGAGCTGAGCCGGCGGGTTCGGCAGTCCATCGTCCGAAGCTGTCCCGGACAGGCTTGCTGTCGCAGGTAAAGTGATGGTCTGGTCGTTGCCTGCGTTGACCGTTGGGACCTGATTTGTCGGTTGAGGTGCCTGCGTCAGCGTTGCGGCGCGAAGTGTCGCGTTCCCAAAATCAGGATTAATGGAAATATAATTGATCCATCGGACAGTGAGTGTCTGACCGGCACTGGCCGCCGCGAAGTTGATCGTGTAAACGCCGTTTTCAGTGCCGTTTACACCGGTAAGCGACGAATCGAGATACGGCGACGCGCTGCCGTCACTGAGTGTCGCTGTCAATCGTCCCGTGGCACGGGATACCCCAAGATATATTTTTAGTGTCTTGACCGTAGTATTGGCAGAAACAGTAAATTGATATCCGTTGTTCGCCTTAAATACGAAGATGCCTTCATCGGTCGTTGCGGCTTGTACTGGAGCACCGTCCGTCCAAGTAAACACCTGGCCTGGATGGATATACGGCAACGGAGCTTCTGGCCCGATCATGGAATGTTGGCTGATCTGCGAACCGCCGGAGGCCTTATGGTTGAATGCCGCGACATTTTGATTCAATCCCCAATGAGCCCAATCCAAAGTGCCCTCTGAAGTAAGGTCTATACTCACCGGAGGCGGTCCGAGCGATCCGTTGAGCGTCCCCGAGCCGCTGGGGTTATTGACGACGACCTGGATGTCGTCGCTGGCGGCCAGGGTGCCGTCATTTGCCGTCAGCCGGAGAACATAC
>JAEZIT010000078.1 GCA_023436495.1 Acidobacteriota bacterium | reverse complement strand
TTCCTCTGTTGAGTTGCCCCTAGCTTTCCTCTGTTGAGTTGCCCCTAGCTTTCCTCTGTTGAGTTGCCCCTAGCTTTAGCTAGGGGTCATCGAACATCAATAACCCCGGCTTTAGCCGAATTGATCTTAAGTTTCATTCCTTATGGCTTCAGCCCAATTGGGCTAAAGCCCGGACAATGTTGGATATCTGTCCACTAGCTAAAGCTAGTGGCAATTCATTCTCTCCCTTACTCCTTCACTCCCCCACTTCTTCCCCGTAGGGCATGAATTGCCGTTTGTCTCTCCTCGCCCGGCAATTCATGCGCCCTACACCCACAACTTGTCTAGAAGATAAATTTTACACCAAACTGCCCTTGCCGGCTTTCCTGCGCGGTGCGGGTAAAGCTCGCCAGCGGGAAGCTGGGAACGCCGCCGGTGAGTTCTCCGGTCCGGCGGTCGATCGACCCGAGGGCCGTGCTGCCGTAAGAGACCGTGCTGTTGATGTTAAAGATGTTCGTCGCTTCGGCGATCAATTCGATACGGAATCTTTCCGTGATCGGAATCACTCGCGAATAACGGGCATCCACGTTAAAGGATCCGGGAGCGCGTCCCGCGTTTCTTTCGAGCCCAACCGGGAGGTCGTTTCCGATCCCGTCTCCGTTCAGGTCGAAATTCGACGTGATCGGATAGGTTTCTCCGCTTCCTGCCAGGATAAAGAACCCGAATTGGTTATTGTTAAGAATGTAATTCAGCGCTTTGTTCTCAAAGCTGAACGTCGGACGTGCCGTGATGCTGCCTGAGAAGGTATGCCTCTGATCGGCAACACCGTAGCCCCAATCGCGGTTGCGGTTCGACGGGTCCGTCATCGACGCGGCACCGACGCCCTGCAGGTTGCGTTCCGGTGCGTTATCGCGGGCACGCGACAGCGTGTAGTTCAGGCTGAACTGATAACCCTGCGAAAAACGCTTGTTCAATTGGAATGTAGCCGCATTGTAATGCGAATTTCCGCCCGATTCGACAAGGATGATGTTGTTGAAATTCGGATTGATCTTGTTGACGCAAGGCGTGATCGACGTTTCCGTGGGATTCAGGTTCCCGTAGGTCGGGCGTCCGTCGGCCAGCAGCCGTCCCGTCGCTAGACAGTTCGCCTGGCGGTAGATGGGAATATGCCGTCCGTCGGAATGAATGAACCCAACCGTGAACGAGAAATTCTCGGAGATCGCCTGTTCGAGCTGCGCCTGGTAATGCATCGCATACATATTTTCGAAATCGGACGCGACGAGTTCGGCGTTCTGCGGTATGCCGAGCGTGCTAATGGTCGTTCCTGCCGGGATCACGTTCGGAAATACTGGAGCACCTGTTTGCGTAGGCGACCGCGAAACGTTCAGATAACGGCCGGTGCCATTTCCCTGGATCGCGTTTTCGTACATCGACAGATAGACAGTGTCATAGTACATACCGGCGCTCGCGCGGACGACGGTCGGGCGGTTGCCTTCGCGCAATGCGTAAACAATGCCAAGACGCGGCGCGAAATTGTTTTTATCAACCGCGAATTTGCGTCCTTCGGCGAACGGCGAATTCGGATCGCCTTCGGGAATGTCGTAAAGGTCGTAGCGCAGGCCGTAATTGACCTTCAAACGGCGCGTTGCCTTCCAATCGTCCTGAGCGAAAGCATTGTAAAAATTGGATTTGTAAACCAGCTCCGGATTGCCCAAGGTCTGGGTAAAGCTTGCGTAGCAGCGCTCCGGCCCGTTCGGGCAAACAGCCCCCGGCTGCAGAACTCCCGTCCGTGCGGAATTATAGTTAGCGATCGCCCGTGCCTGAAGCTGCTCCGGGGTTAGTCCTGTTCCGGTTCCGGTAAACGTGTAAACGGCCGAAATGTCGCTGCGACGATAGTCGTAGATCATGTTGACGCCGCCGCCGAATTTGATCACGTGATCGCCGCGCGTCCAGGTCAGGTTGTTCTGGAACTGGTTCATCGTTTCGATCGGCGAGACCGTGCCTACGTTTGTCGCCGGGCCGAAGTTCGCTACGTTCGTGATCGTGACCGAAGGAACGCCCGCCGGCGTGAACTCCGTAGGCAGAAATTCGGAATTGCGATGAGCACGCTGATAACGGAATTCGTTAAAGAGAGTCGGCGAGAAGATCGTCGCGAGCTGAAGTGCCAGCGAATTCGATTTATCGTCGAGATCTACCGTGCGCTGAAGAGTGTTCAAACCGCCGCCGACGTTATTCGGCGAAAAGTTCGTGAACCTGATATAGCGGCCTGTCAGGCGGTTCGCGTCGTTGATCTGCGCATCCGTACGGAAAATGAAGAAGTTTACCTTCTGCGAAGCCGGGATCGACGAGACGAAGATGCTCGACGGCAGCCCCGAGGCGACAAGCGCCTGTTTGTTCGTTTCGGAGATCGTCACGGTCTGTGCCGGGCGTCCCGAAAAATCGCGGGTCACCCATTCGTAACCGCCGTAGAAATGCCAGCGGTCCTTGATGATCGGCCCGCCGATCGCTGCCGTGATGTCGTCAACCGTCGTCGGCGGCTTGATGGCAAGCGGCGACGTGTTGAACGGACGCGACGACATCGATGTCCTGCGGAGGCGATAGCTGGCCGAACCGTGAAATCCGTTCGTTCCGGACGGCGTGATGTTGTTCATCACAAGGCCCGGCGTGTTGCCGAATTCCGCCGAAAATCCGTTGGTGACGAGCTGAACTTCGCTGATAAAGGTTTCCGAAATGGGCACCAATCGAAGGCCGGCCGAATTTGCCTGCGTGTTCGCGTTTCCGTCCAACTGGAAATTGGTGCGGCGGGCATAACCATTGGCGCTGACGCGCGGCACGCCGAATTCCGTGTTCGGGCGGCCGACGACGTTCGCCTGCAGCAGCGAGAAGTTATAAGGATTTCGCGACACAAGCGGCAGGTCCTGGATCTCGCGCGTGTTCATTACGCGCCCAAGGTCGATCTTGCCGGCATCCGCTATCGGAGCGTCCGACGTGATCGTCACCGTGTTCTCCAATCCGCCTATTTCCAGTACCATGTTGACCGTCGCGTTCTGTCCGGCGGTCAGCGTAATGCCGTCGCGAATGAGACGTTTGAAATTCGCCGCCTCAACGGTGATGCTGTACGTCCCGAGCGGAAGCAAGGGGAAACGGTAAACGCCGCCGGCATCACTGACCGCCGTGCGCTCCGTTCCTGTCTGCGTATTTCGTGCTGTAACGCTCGCCCCTGAAACAGCGGCGTCGTTAGCATCCGTGATAACCCCCTCGATCTGTCCGTTCAATGCCTGTGACTGTGCGTTCGCCGTGCCGAAATTGACAGCAATGAGCGCGATAGCCAAAAGCAATATGGACGATGCCTTTTTCATCACCAAAATCCTGCGCATATCGATCTCTTCTCCTTCGAAGTAAAATTATTGCGTGTTAAAACTGTAGCTTCCCAGCGCCTGAACCGCCTCTTTTCGTGTAGGAGAGTTCAGCCTGTACGACGCCCGGCCAATTGAGGAAATCGGCCCTTTGTAATCAGTTTGTCGGTAGTTCCAACAAAGTTATATAAATTTTCTCGATTTGTGTCAAGAGCATGTTACGACTTCGTTAAATTTGTCGTCGGCCCGCTTCCGCAGCCTCAGGCTTAATGATGCGAACAATTGCCTCTTGCAGCGCCGCTAACCAAAGGTTTCCGCGCCGCTAACGCCGCGTCCACGCGCCGTCAACTTGCCGACCCGAACTTCCTCGCAAGCACCAATCCGAACGCTCCGATCAGCGTCGGCGAATCGCCCAAAGAGGACGGCATAAGGTCCGTCTGCGGCAGCCCCGCGAGCACGCTGCGTTCCGCGATCCGGTAAAGCTGGCTCGCGAAAACACTCCAAGCCTTTGTAATACGGCCGCTTACGACAACGACCTGCGGGCTGAGGCCCACGATCAGGTTCGAGATCCCGTTGCCCAGGTAATGGGCTGTGTCCTTTATCGCCTCGACCGCATGCTTCTCGCCGTTGACCGCCAGCTCAACGATCGACGCAATGTCAATGTCATTCTGCTTCAGGTCATCCTGCTTGAGCAGGTTCTTGTACCGCGCAAGTATCGATTTCTCCGACGCATAGGCCTCCCAACACTCGCGGGACCCGCATGAACACTCGACCGGAGCGTTCTCGCCTGCGATCATATGGCCGAACTCGCCGCCCGCGCCCTTCTCGCCGCGATATACCTGCCCGTCAAAAATTATGCCCGTACCGATACCTTCGCCGACCAGCACCATCACGAAAGTGTCCGTCCTTCGGACCTTCTCATGCCCGAACCAAAGCTCCGCCAACGCCGTAGCATTCGCGTCATTCTCGGCCGTAACTCTAAGTCCCGTCTGCTCTTCCAGCCGCTGGCATATGTCCCAATCACGCCAGTCGAAATACGGGATATGAAAGATCTTACCGAGCTTCTGGTCCACCAGGCCCGGCACGCTCAGGCCGATCTCAATATCGAATTCCCGGTACTTTTCCGCTAGCTTCTTGGCCCTCTCCAGTATCTGAGCGGACATGAATTCAAGATCCGGCGACGTCGAAAACGTCTCTTTTTCCAATACTTTACCGGCAAGGTCCGCCACCGCGATCGTCGTCGTCCGCGGCGTAAGATCGATCCCGATCGCAACCGGAACGCCCTGTTTCAATTCATACAACGTAGGCTTCCGCCCGCCCGTCGAACGCCCTTCCCCGATCTCCACGATCAACCCGTCGGCCACCAATTCGTCAGTGATTACCGACACCGTAGACCGATGCAGCGCCGTCTCCCGCGCGATCTGCGCCCGCGAGATCGGCGCCCGATCCCGAACGTAATTCAATACGATCTGCCGGTTAATATCCCGGATCGTTCCCGGCCGTGCGATCTGTGCCTTTGCCTTCTGAAGATTAATGCGTTTCATTTACCGATGCGCGTCCTGCCCTGCGAGTCGCGGGATGCTAAGTTGTCGTGAACATCAAGTCAAAAAAGCAGGTTACTTTGTTGTGTCTTTAGACTAACTATTAATACCCTAACCTTCGGAGCGATTGCAAATGGCAAAAACTGAATTTTGGCGCCCGAGACGGCGATCATGACAGCAGGCGACTACCCGGATGCGTGACTTGCGTCACATTTTAACGATTATCCGCGTTTGTGAAGACTTTCACGTGCGATGAAATCCGCGTTCGATGTCTTTCATGGTCAGACGGAGAATGACCGGGCGGCCGTGGGGGCAGGTTGTGGGCGATGTTGTAAGCAGTAGCCGGTCGATCAGCCATTGCATCTTCTCCGGCGTAAGCTTCATATTGATCTTGACCGCAGCCTTGCATGCCAGGCTCGCGGCGATGTCGTCGCGGATCGAGGCTTTGGCCTCACCCCGCTTTTCCGCCTCGATGGTATCCAGGATCTCCGCGAACAAGTTGCGGGCCTCCGAAGGCGGCAGGTCGGTCGGCACGCTTTTGATCGCAACCGTACGCCCTGACAACCGCATAATGCCAAATCCCAGCGATTCGAGTTCCGGTTCGATAAGCTGAAAGGCAGCGGCCTGCGCCGGTGTTAGGTCAATCGTCTCCGGCAGCAGCAGATTTTGAGATTCGATCGTTCGTTCGCTTTCGCTTTTGCGGAATTTATCGAATAGGATCCGTTCGTGCGCCACATGCTGGTCGATCAACAGCAATCCCTCATCGTCGACCGCAATGATGAAGCTTTCGTGCAGTTGTCCCATAGGCCTGATCGCTGAGACGGAAACCTGCTCGACTTCGGCCGCTTTGACAATCTTTTGGGCGGAATTCACCGGCGGCAGTTCAGGCACAGTCGCGCGTACTGGATGCTCGATCACTGGTGTATCAGAGATGGGCATCGCGGTTTCGGAGCGAACCTGCGCCGACGCCTCGAAGTCGCTCGAAAACATCTGATACTCGTTCGATTCTTCCTTCGGGAGTTCCGGAAACAGCATTTGCCGAGGAGCTTCGTAAACGCTTGGCGATTCCGCTACGCTGCGAATCGGATCACCGGCGGGTATGTTTTCCAATTCGCGTTCGCGGATCGGCTCTCCGGGTGAGATTTGAATCGCCGGCGTCTGTACGTGCTCCGCGACCATCTCAACCGGTGAGTTGCCTTGGACTTGCTCGGTGACTATTCCCGCACTTGCAAGCGCTTGCCTAACCGCTTCCGCGATCACGTCTTTGACCGCTTCCCCCCGTCTGAAACGTATCTCTGTCTTGGCAGGATGGACGTTGACATCTATTTCTTCGAGTGGATTGTCGAGAAAAAGAAACGCCACGGGATAGACGCCATGGGGCAGCACCGAACGATAGCCTTCGAGCAGTCCGCCCGCAATGGTCTTATCGCGAACGAATCGTTGGTTTACAAAGAAATATTGAGAATCACGATTCGTGCGGCGTTCTCGCGGCGCGGAAATGAATCCTGATACCTTCGCGACGAATTCCCTGCCGCCCCCGACCGGTAGAAGGCTCTCGATCAGGCCGGCTCCGAATATCTGAAACGCACGTTCTCGCAGGTCCTTTGCCGGTGAAATGCGCAGAACCTCTCGGCCATTATTTGTCAGGACAACCGCGATTTCCGGATGCGCTAACGCATAATGCGTGACGATACCGGTCAAATGATAATTCTCGGTCGCCTCGGACCGCATGAACTTTCGCCGCGCCGGTGTATTAAAGAAAAGGTCACGGACGGCGATAGTGGTCCCTGTGTTTCTCGCCGCGTCCTTAACGTCTATCAGCCGTCCACCCTCGATCTGTACCCGCGTGGCCGCCGCGTCCGCTTCGGTCTTGGTCAACAATTCGACCTTCGCGACCGATGCGATCGACGCAAGTGCTTCTCCCCTGAAACCAAGCGTAGCGATCGCCCCCAGGTCGTCCAGCGATCTGATCTTCGACGTGGCATGCCGCTCGAACGCCATGATCGCGTCGTCCCGAAGCATTCCCGTTCCGTCGTCGGAAACCCTCATCAGCCGCCTGCCGCCAAGCTCGATATCGATCTGAATGCGTTTAGCTCCGGCGTCTATCGAATTCTCAATCAGCTCTTTGATCACGGATGCAGGCCGCTCCACGACCTCGCCCGCCGCGATCTGGTTCGCAAGATTGTCTGGAAGGATCTGGATCTTCTTCATCAAAACGTGGCCGCTATAAATAAATTACCCGATGGCCTTTGTCGTCGAGATCGACTGCGCGGTATATCCAGTCGATAAAATTCGTTCCATAACGGTTAAGAAAGTACGAGAGATTAAGCGTGCGTTCCTGCAGATGCCGCTGCGGGAGCAGAGCCGTGAACATCGTCTCTATCTGCCGCTGCGCAGTAGCGTCCCGCCGGACCTGTGAATGATGGAATTTGCTCCTGAGCGCCGCTATATGATAGATGATCTTCCTCCGCCGCTTGGCAAGGTTCTCCGCTAGCGTTGCGTCCTGTCGCGAAAATTCCTGGTCCAAACGGTTAAGCTGCGTATTGATCTTTTCTTCGACGTCCGCAAAAAGCATCGCGGTCTCCCGGTTCAGGAACCGCTCGGCGATCCGCGGCAGCAGGCTCTCGGCACCCGCGAACAATTCCGGCAGCGTCAGTTCGAACCGATCCAGAGTCTTTCCATGCTTCGATTCTACGAAGGTAAAACTTTGCCGGTGCAGAATTGGGGTTGCCGGCCGGCCGAGCAGACGGTAAACTTCGCCGCTCTGCGCAGAATATGCGATCTCCGCCGCTCCTCCGAAATAGCACACGGTCGGAAGAATATAGTCCTGAACAACCGAACGCAGCACCACACTCGGGCTGAACCTGATCGGGTCATTGGCCGCGATTTCCGCAAGCTCTTCCAGTGTAAATTCTCGCGAACCGTTTCGAGTTCGAAACGTTCCGCGTTCTGTTTTTTTCAGCGCGTTGCGAGTGTCGTCAGGGTCCTGCCAGAACAGGGGAAAATAATCCTCGCCGATTAGTACTTGCGCCGTGTATCCCTCATTTTCAAGCTCTGAGCTTCTGGCACGCAAAGCATCCACGATCTCGCCGGACCTTTTGATCGCTTCCACATAAACGGGGGCTGCGAGTTCCTTTAACTTGGGATTCAGCGGACACAGAATTATCAGCCCGTATTCATCCAGCACCTGCGTCAGAAGCCTTCCGAAGGCATCGCCAAAATACGTTCCGGCCGCCCATGAGCCTTCGATCATCTGACGCAGTTCGCCGGTGAATTCCGTCGGCGTCATGCTGTTCAAAAGTTCATCAATGCTTGCCTTGATCGACTCATCGAGCTTCACGTACCCGACGGGCATATTGTCGTAACAGTGGCTCGGTTCACTTACGACCTCCGTTAACTCGCCGTTCCTGTCGATAACGAACGCCTTCGAAACCTCTTCGAAATCGTGATCTTCGGTCGCGACCCAAAACACCGGCACTGCCTTGTATCCGCGTCCACGTAGGCATTCAGCGACCTTTATCGCAGACAAAGCTTTGTAAATCGTGTAGAGCGGCCCCGAAAACAGTCCTGCTTGCTGGCCCGTTACGACTGCGACGCAATCTTCATCGCGCAGCATCGCGATGTGTTCGAAGGTCTTTGGACCAGCGTTGAATTTGATGTTGATCTCTTCGAGAGCGTCGCATAGCAGGCCGCGGTCCGCTTTGTGGTTCTTCAGAACATGCGGGATCCGTCCGGCAAGCTGGGTATGCGACTCGACTGCCTCCGGGTAAAAGCGCCTAAGCGACGCGGGGTCGTTCTGATATTGAACAAACAGTGCAGATTGTCCCGGGATGTCCGCAAACGGAATGCTCTCCGCTTGCAAAATATCATTTCCGGCCGGGTAAACACACGCGATTTCCTGCATCGTTGATTCTGCTCCTGATACCTTAAGAGAGTATAAAATTAAGGGCGGCTCGTGCAATTCCCGAATCAAAAAAAGAGGCCGCATATCCATCGATATGCGGCCTTGCTTACAATTCCGAGCGGGATTTAGTTTGCGTTTGCGGCGACCCGCGGACGCGTAGCACCGTCTTCGGAAGCGGTTTCAACTCGTCGGTCAATGCGGTAAACACCCGACGAATGCGATCCTGCGAATATACGGTTGGAATCGTTCGGATCGAACGCCATTGACCAAACACGCCGGCTCGGCACCTTCATTTCCCTCGAATCAATCCGACGCCATTTTACACCTGCGTCGTCCGAAAAATATATACCACCGTCGGACTCAAGCGAGCTGGATATAAATACCTGATCCGGGCTGTGCGGATCGATCAATACGCTCGTATAATTGCCCAGCGGCAGACCGCGGCCGAACACCCAAGTCTTTCCGCCGTCGCGCGTCATATAGATCGCCTGCGTCGAGCCGACATATATGTAATCCGGACGCGTCGGGTCGATACCGATCGCACTGACCGGAACGCCCTCCGGCGAGGCATTCATCTTATTCCACGTCTTGCCGTCGTCGTTCGATACCAGGACGCCCGATGTCGCCGTGCCGACGTAGATAGTTTCGGGACGCTTCGCGGTAGTCGTGATGACGAAAATATTTTCGTTTATACCGGCGCCGAGCGGCAGTTTCTCCCATCCTTTCGTAATGTCGTACGTCCGGTAAAGCCCGTTGTCTGTTCCGGCATAGATACCGTTCTTTCCGTCCTCGGTATGCGCCAAAACCTTGACCTTTTCGGTGATCGCGGGAATCAATACGGGACCGGCCGGTTCGGCGGGAGCCTTCGGTTTAGCCGCGGCCTTGCCTTTTGCGGCGGCACGTCTTACGGGTGCTTTCCTGACCGGTTTAGGGGCTACAAGCTGTTTCCAGCTCATACCGCGGTCGGTTGATTGAAAGATCCCGAGATTTGTTCCCAGATATATTAGGTTCGGATCCGTTCTGTCCTGCAGCACGGCAAACGGAGCTACACGGTTAATATCGAGGCTCTTGGTTTGCTGCCAGGTCCTTCCGCCGTCGCTGCTGATAAAGAAGAATCCGCCGCTCGACGCCGTATTTTGGGTCGTAGCATAGAGGCGGTTCGGCTGATCGATGTCCGGCACGATCGAGTAAGTGAACCGGCTCGAAAAATTGTCGTTCGTCGGGGCAAAATTCTTGCCGCCGTCGTTCGAAACCATCACGCCGTAGTTGTTCGTTCCGATGAACACGCGGTTCGGAGCATCCGGATGTACTGCGACCGAATTTATCTCTAGATTGCGCTGGGTTGTCAGTATCCAGTTCTTGCCGCCGTTCGTGGTCATCCAGAATCCTTCGGTCGTTGCGGCATAAACGGTTCCCGCTACTGACGGATGCTGCAAGATATCACGCGTTCGGCGCGACTGCGCAGGAATGCCTTGGATCTTTCGCCACTGCTGTCCGCCATTGAACGATTCGTAAATGCCGCTGCAGGCCGATGCGATGATATGTTCGGGATCGCGCGGATCGATATTGACCGCGAATACGTCCGAATCGTCGATCATTCCTTCCTTGATCAGTTTCCAGCTTTTTCCGCTATCGGTCGATTTGTAAGGCCGCCACCATGTTCCGGCGTAGATCGTGCTCGTGTTTCGCGGGTCTACCGCCATCGAATTGACGTTAACGGGCATTGTAGGTGACTGGATCTTCTCCCAGTTGTCGCCCGAATCCTTCGAGACCCACACACCATTAGTAGTCCCGACGAATATAAAACTCGGGTCCTCTTCTGACTGAGTCATTGCGTGGATGGATTCATTTCGCAGCTCCTTCGACTCTGTCCAGGTAACACCGCCGTCAGTCGTCTTGAAGAATCCGCCGGGCGCCTTATGCCTGTGTCCCGAGGTATATATGATCTTCGAATCGCGGCTGTCGACCATTAACTGATCGAGTACCAGACGCGGCTGATTTAAGTTCACAAGCAGCCGCCACGATTTTCCTCCATCTGCTGAAGTATGTACCTGGCCGTCCATCGTACTGATGTATAAGCGGTCCTTATCCTTTGGATCGATAGCAATGACGCGGACGTCGCCGCCGTTCGGCCCGACCGCCTCCCATTCGGTAAATTTCGTCGGATCGGTGATCGTGTTTCCGTCACCGGAAGCCAAAACCGTCGAAGCGGACGCCGCTGCCATAAACGCGACCGCTGCTGTGACTTTTAACGCAAGTATTCGTGCGAGCATTCTCATAATTCCGTGAATTTACAAAACTGATCAGTTATCAGGGGCAATATCCGTAAACAGCCGATAGACATTTAATCAGATGACGAATCTGCTGTCGTTGTTTGCATGAATTAAAACGTTGTTTCTAAACAGGTGTCCGCAGGGAAAGTAAAAGTATTACTTTAAGTATTCTACATCAATCACAGCGAATCTCAAAGAATATTCGCGCGTGAGTGGCTATTAAAAACGGAAAAGGCCCGCCGAATCGGCGAGCCTTTCCAATGTTTGCATCGATATGATGCAAAGCTGTTTACGGTACCGGATTCTCTGCTCCCGGCGGTACGGTGTAGAGCTTCGTATTGATGCCCGCTCCCGTGTCGCCGCCGCGTACCATTGTTATACGCGAAGCATCGAATCTGCGGAACGCAATGTGGTTCCTGATCAGGCGTTCACGTGCAGTGATCTGCCTGTCGGTTCCGTAGTTGATGATGTAGCCCTGAGCGTTCGGATCGTTCGACAATGCACTGAAGAATGCATCGAGACGCGATCTGACGTCGTCGTTCGACAGAGCTCCGAATTCATCAACCAGGTTTGCTGTTGCACGTTCTTCGACAGGAGCCGTTTCAGACGCCGTCGTCGTGCAGTTGCAAGCCGGGTCGGTTCCGCCGACATCGACCGTTGCCGTGATGTTTCCGCCGCTCATGTCGGTCGGAACAGCAACATTGATGCTCGGGGTTCCCTGTCCGGAGGTAATCTCACCTGACGACACGCTCCAGTTATAGGTTACGCTCGGCTGGCTTCCGCCGCTGACGTTGGCCGTGAAGGTCATCGTTCCGCCCGGTGATGTAACACCTGCAGGGCCGCTGACGCTGATCGACGGGCATTCGCATTCCTTGACGCAGTCAGCACATTCCGCAACCGTAACGGTCTTGGTCTGGGTCTGTCCGCAGATGCCGCAGCTGTCGTCAACACCGGCAGTGATCGTGTAGCTGCCCGGCTGAACACCGGTCAGGTCCCACGTGACGTTAGCACCGCTTCCGGTGATACGTCCGCCTGAAACCGTGTAGTTATAGGTAAGAACGTCGTTCTCAGGATCGACCGCAGTTGTCGTAACAGTGATTGACGAGCTGTCGTTGCAGCCGCCCGAAGTCGAACGGAATCCCGGAGGGCACGGAAGACGAATTTCCGTATCGCTCAAATCAAGAGCCGTAACGTTTGCCGGCTTGTTCTCGATCTCTTCCTGCCGTTTGTCGCGGCGTCCGACGAACGCCTGAACGATGAATCCATGCGGATCGCTCGAAACGTTAAAGCCCTGCGGTACGCCGCTGAACGTGGTCGTACGGATCGTCGGCGTACACGGAGTCCCGGTGCCGGCGGGCGGTGTACCCGGAATTGTTACACACGGGATCGTAGCCGAAGTCGTAAATGTTTCGTCTTCGTCAAAGCTGTCGCGATCCTGCTGGTTAAAGTGGTAGCGATAAGCAAATCCAAATCCAAGCCAACGAGTCGGGAATACCCTAGCGCCCGCAATACCGTCCATCGGATTGTTCTCAAACGCGTTGGGCGTACGTCCGCCGACATACTGCAGCGTGCGGAACTCGACGATCGGCTGGAAATACTTGTTGACCGGGAAATCGGCACCGATGGCTGCAAGCACTTCGTCGGGACGATCAAGGATCGTTCCGCCGAATGCATCGCTCTTCACGTCGCCGTTCCAGTTGTAGCCTATGTTCGCCGAAAGATTTGCCCAGCGAGCCAGACGTGCGTCCGCGAATGCCACAACACCGATGTCGCCGCGGCCGCTGCCCGGGCTGGCACCACGCTGCAGCTGGTTAAAGCCGCTGAAATCATCAGCATTATCAGCATAGAAGCGGTAGTAGCCAATAAGGCCAACGCCGATCGGGCTCTTGATATTGGTAAAGCGCCATTTGCCGCCCACCGTGAATGTGCTGAATGCCGATTCACCGTACGTGCGGTTAATGAACGGAGCGTCCGGCAGATAGCTCGGAGCCAGCGTGAACACTGACGGAAGCTCGCCGCCGAGAACATTCGGAGCAGGAATCGTCTGGAGGACGACACCCGGCAGAATGCTGCCGTAAACCGAGCCGATACCCGGGAAATTATCAGCACCGTCACCGCCGGCCGTTACGCCGCCGATGAACGGGAACTGGCTGAACGGAGCTCCGGTCGGGCGAAACACCGCCTGTCCGGCAAACGGGCCGTTCGACATGATGATAGCCGGGGGCCGGGTTGAACCGGTGCCGATTCTGAGACTTGAATTAGGAAGATAAAAACCAGAAAGATTGCGCGGCGAATTAACTTTGACCGCACGATATGCGTCGGTGTTGAAGAACAACTCGAAATTGTTCGTCAAACCGATCTGGAAGCTGACCGGAACCTCGGTAAAATCGGCGTTGCCGGGGTCTCGATCGAAGTTGCTGTAAGCTGCACTAAATGTGAACTCCCCTTTTCTAAGGGTCTGTCCGTCGTAAACTGTAAAAAGGCCTGTAGGACCTCCAACCGGGCCGCCTGTGCCGACAGTCGGGGCCGTATTTCGGTTATCCTTGGCTGACCTAGCGTCCTCATTTTGCGCTGACACCGCAAAAACAAGCGTTAGCAATAAAAGCGTAATAATATACGCTCTGTTAGCGAGTTTCATCACATTCCTCCGCCGAAAATAAAAAATTAAGTTTCAACTCGTAGCTGCTTAGAAAAACAATTACCGCAACTTTTCAAAAAGCTACTAAATTATTACATACGCTAAAAACCCTGCCAACTTTATTAGGCTAAATTATTTAGCGTCGACTGCTCTGCAGTTAGTCAATATTTGTAAATTTATACGGGAGAGAGGTGCAAAAGTCAATCTTTTCTTTCCTAAAGCACTACTCTCCCTTGCAAGAACCTTACAGTACCTTAACGCGAAAATCAAGCATTTTTAATAAATTACGCAAATTTTCTTTACGCATAAATGCCCCGCATTCGGGTGTCGTAAGCCACCCGATCAATGGCCAGCATATAGGCCGCCGTCCGGGTGTCAACCTCGTGTTTTGCCGCGAAATGCCACAGTTCGTCAAAGCTCGCGACCATCTTCTCTTCGAGCCGGGTATTTACCTCAGCTTCTGACCAGAAATAGCCCATGCGGTCCTGTACCCATTCGAAGTACGAAACGGTCACCCCGCCGGCGTTGCACAGGATGTCCGGGATAACAAAAATGCCCTTGTCATGAAGGATCTTGTCAGCCTTTGGCGTCGTCGGGCCATTGGCTCCTTCGGCCAGGATCTTGCACCGCAGACGGTCAGCATTCTCCGACGTGATCTGGTTTTCGGTCGCACATGGCGCCAGCACGTCACACTCAAGCTCGAGAAGCTCTTTATTGCCAACGAATTCGACGTCCTTATATCCCTCGAACGAGCGGTTTTTCTGAAGGTAATCCATCGCATGCGGAATATCGATGCCGTTCGGGTTGTAAATTCCGCCGCCGATTTCCGATATACCGACGATCTTATAGCCCTGCGCATGCATAAGCCGTGCCCCGATGCCGCCGACGTTTCCCGACCCCTGTACGACCACCGTCGTCTCCGCCGGCGTCTTATTAAACCGCTTAACGGCTTCGTTCACACAGATCATCACCCCGCGTCCAGTTGCCTCGCGGCGCCCGAGGGAACCGCCGAGAGCCACGGGCTTTCCGGTGACAACGGCATTGACGGTATGGCGTGCGTGCATGGAGTATGTGTCCATGATCCATGCCATCGTCTGCTCGTTCGTGTTCATGTCCGGAGCCGGAACGTCCTTGTCAGGCCCAATGAAATCAATGAGTTCGGCGGTATACCGACGGGTCAAGCGTTCGAGTTCGCCGATCGACATCTGTCGCGGGTCACAAATGATGCCGCCCTTGCCGCCGCCGAACGGAACGTTGACGACCGCGCATTTCCACGTCATCCACGCCGAAAGCGCCTTGACCTCGTCCAGCGAAACGTCCGGCGCGTATCGAATGCCGCCCTTTGCCGGGCCGCGTGCGAAGTTGTGCTGGACGCGGAATCCTTCGAATACCTGAATATGTCCCGTGTCCATACGAACGGGTATGTACACTTTGATCTCGCGGCTCGGCACGCGCAATACGGCGTACAGGTCCGGATCGAGGCCCAGCAGTTGGGCCGCACGGTCAAAGCGTTCGCTCATCGCTTCGAAAGGGTTCTTTTCATCGCTTCCTTTGAATCGCCGATTTTCATCAGCCATCGGGTTTGCCATGTTAAAAAATTCTCCAAATTATTATGTTGTTACTGTTTTGCTTTTATAGCCTCGTTCATGGCTCCCGACCTGAATCCCTGCAGGTCGAGTGTCACGTATCGAAATCCAAGATTCTTAAAATCGTGAGAGAGATGGTCAGCCGCCTCTCGTTTTAATGCTTTGTCCAATTCCGCCGGCGCGATCTCGATCCGCGCCAGGTCGCCGTGAACGCGCACGCGAAATTCGCGGAAACCCATCTTCCGCAATATTTCCTCCCCACGCTCTATCTTCGACAGCCGTTCGATGGTCACGGGAACGCCATACGCCACCCTCGACGACAAACACGGGCTCGCAGGCTTGTCCCATGTCGGTAGCCCGAGTTCCCTGCTCCGCTCGCGGATCTCTCCCTTTGTCATGCCCGCCTCGGCCAGAAGGCTGCGAACGCCGTGTTCGCGTGCGGCCGTCATTCCCGGACGATGATCGCCGGTGTCGTCCGCGTTAGTGCCGTCCAGGATATGCTCTATCCCGAGAGATTCGGCGATCGCTCTCAACTTCCCATAGAGTTCGGTTTTACAGAAATAACATCTGGAGGGGTCGTTCGCTGCGTAATTCGGATCATTGAGTTCGTCGGTCCCGGTCGTTCGGAAATTGAATCCGAAGGCCCGTGCGGTTTTCTCCGCTTCCTGCCTCTGGACCATTGAAACGCTGGGGGAAACACCGAGTAAACACACGGCGTCCTCGCCAAGTTCACGCGTAGCGATCAACGCCAGGTAGGCGCTGTCAACACCGCCGGAGTACGCGACCAACACTTTCCGCATTTCGCGCATCGTAATGCGCAACTTTTGCTCTTTCTCTGCGGCGGTTGAGTTATCTGCCGATCCGGCGCTGCCTTTTTGGAACGTGGCAATCATTTTCGGCTAAAATACTGAATAATGCGAACTTCGCCTATTAAGAAAATCTTAACTTAGCGTAATTTAGAACGCAAACCATGCCGCTTCGAAAGTGACGAAAGCCGGCGAGCAGGAAATTGCTAGAAAAGCCGGGCCCGAAATGTTAGAATTCATAGAGTTTACCGTGCAAAAACACCGCCCTAAAATTTCGTTTGCCAGGCTCTTCGGCAGCGATTTTCAATTCGCTGTACTCCTATTTCTATTTTTAACGCTCGCCCCAGCGACGTTTTCCCAGGAAGATCTGTCCGAATCGGCCGAGGACGCAGTTGCTCTTTTCAACCAAGGGCAGGATGCGCACGAAAAAGGTGATCTAAAAACCGCTCTGGGCCTTTACGATAAAGCGCTCAAGGTCATTCCGGAATTCCCCGAAGCCCTTCTGCAGAAGGGTAACGCCGAGGTCTCGCTGAAACGCTACGATGACGCCGAACGATCGTTTAGGGATGCCGTCCGGCTGCGTTCGGACTGGTCGCTCGCACTCGCAAAGCTTGGAGAGGTTCTCGTTCGACGCCACGCCTCACTCGCGAGTTCCGACCCGTCGACCAATCCACTGTATGACGAAGCTGTAGCTATATTAGGGAAGGCGATAGCTGCCGAACCGGGCAGTTTCCCGGCGTTTGTCGCTCTCGCAGAGCTGCAGTTAAACTCGTCACGGCCGCAGGAGGAGCTTGAAGCGACGCTAAAGCGTATAGCGGCTCTCACCGACGGCAAGATGAATATACCCGCCGCTCTTTGGGTTGCCCGGGCTTCACTCGAAAACGCCCTTGGGCAAAAGGCGCAGGCCAGGACCAGCATTTCTCAGGCGCTCGCCGCCGACGCCGCGAATCCTGCGGCATTGTATGCCGCGGCGGAGATCTCCCTTGCCGACGGCGATACAACGCAAGCGAATGCTCTCGTTGCGCGGCTCGAAAGATCGGAACCTGTATCCGCAAATCTTACGCTGATCCGCGCCAAGGTCTTGCTGGCCGAGGGCAAGAACTCAGAGGCCGCGAAATTACTCCGCAGCATTGAAAATCCGGCTCGGGATGCGGCGGCGCTGCTGGAGAAAATATCGGTCGTGGCATCGCAGGACAAGGCTCAGCTAGAACGCAGCCTCGAGACAGCTCCTAAAGATGCTGCGATTCTCGGTCGGCTTTGTTCACTTTATCGGACCGAAGATCCGATGCGGGCATTGGAATATTGTCGCCGAGCGTCCGAAGCCGAGCCGGGCAACATAAGCCACGCCGTCGGCTTCGGTGCTGCTATGGTCCAGGCCAAGCGATATGACGAAGCCGCACAATTCCTGCGAAAGCTTTCTGAATACGATCCGGACAACTCGACGGTGCATGCAAACCTGGCAACGGCTCTCTTTCAATTAAAACGCCTCGAAGAAGCTAAAAAGGAATATCGCTGGCTCACAGAAAAGCAGCCGGCTATGCCCGCGGCATATTATTTTCTTGCTATAACGCACGACCAGCTTGGCGAATACGCCGATGCCATGGCAAATTATCAGCAGTTTCTCCGGCTTGCCGATTCCGAGAAGAATAAATTGGAGATCGAAAAGGTAAATCTGAGGCTGCCGCCGCTGCAGAAACAGTTAAAAGACAAGAAGGGAAAAAGCAGATGAAGGGGTTTTATCTACGATCAACGACCCGCCCAGGCACGTATCGCATAGCAGCATCCGCGAACGTGTTCCGATTTCGTATTTTGCTTTCTGTCATTGTTTTGGTCGTCGCAATATCGGTTGGGGATATTCACGGTCAGGATCCCGTGGATCTGCCGGCCCCGCCGCCGCTAACATTTCTATCGGCCGCCGAACGGAACCGGCTTGAATCGACTACGAACGTCAAGGAACGCACCAAACTTGCTCTCGGGCTTATGGACGCAAGGTTAAAGGCCGCCGAAGGCTTTAAGTCACAGGAAGACTTTCGGCCGATGTTTGATCAGCTTGGCTATTTTCAGGCTCTGGTCAACAATACGCTTGTATTCCTGACACGGGACAAGACCGACAACGGAAAAATTTTGAACAATCTAAAGCGGTTGGAGATCGGCCTCCGCGGATTTATGCCGCGGCTCGAATCGATCAGACGCGATCTGCCGCTTGAATACGAACAATACGTCCGGAATCTAATGAAATATCTCCGTGAATCACGAACGCGGGCGGTCGAACCTCTGTTCGGCAACTCTGTGCTCCGTGAGAACGAAATCCAATAAATGCAGCCACATCAAAACAGGTTCAACGCCCGTATCCTCATCGTCCTCTTTCTTATCGTTCCGGTACTCACCGTTGCAGCGAACGCCCAGAAGCGTGACTATCTCACCGATGCCGAGATCGAACTCGTTCGCGATGCACAGGAGATCGACCGCCGTATCGTGGTTTTGACCAAGGCCATAGACCGTCGTTTTACGGCCCTCGGCACACAGGTAGACTCGGAATCACCTGGCAAGAAGGTAAAGATCTCGGGTGATTGGGGTGAGCCGCCAGAAGGCACTCGGCCCGAACTCCTGCTGGATATCAAAAAACTGCTGCAAAAGGCGATCGACGACATCGACAACGTTGCCGCTCATCCATCTTCAGCGCCTCCGAAAAGCAAGGAAGAAAAGAACGAGGCCGAACGCTTTCCCAACGCCGTCCGGCATCTGGCCGCGGCCGCCGCGAAATACGTCCCCCTGCTCCGAAGCGAACTCGACCGAACATCTGGCGAAATAGAGAAGGGCCCGATCCTCGACTCGATCGAATTTTGCCAACAAATTATTGAGGCCGCCCAAAAGCTTCCGGCGGCCGAAAAAAAGAAATAGTAAAAGGGCTTTAGAACCATTTACTGCTGACTCAAATACGCGTTCGACACAGCCGTCCGGACGCGTTTTCCTTTGTTTTGACACGCACCAACGCGCGTGCTAACTTTCTTACATTACAATTCATTAATATGTCCACGGAAAATCTTAAGAAGACTCCGCTAAATGAAGCACACCGCGCAATGAGCGGCAAAATGGTTGATTTTGGTGGTTGGGATATGCCCGTTCAGTATCAGGCGGGCGTGATCGAAGAACATCTTCGGACGCGAAATCATTCGGGGCTTTTTGACGTTTCGCACATGGGCGAGATCTGGGTAGAAGGTCCGGATGCGATCCCATTCGTCAATCGGATCACCACCAACGATGTTACGAAACTCGTCGACGGCCAAGCTCATTACTCCACTCTGACAAACGAAAACGGCGGCATCGTTGACGATCTTCTCGTCTATCGATTCGATCAGGACAAGTTGCTCCTCGTCGTGAATGCCGGCACGACTGAAAAGGACTGGGATTGGATTACGTCACATAAAAAGGACGAAAACGTCACCCTGACCAATGCCAGCGCCGATTTTTGCCAACTCGCGATTCAGGGGCCGGACGCGACCGCGATCCTTCAGAAGTTGACCGACACAGATCTGTCCGACATCAAGTATTACCACTTCACAACAGGCCGCACGGACGCCGTTGAATCGATCATCTCGCGGACCGGATACACCGGCGAAGACGGTTTTGAGGTATATGCTCCGTCCGAATTTGCCGTACAGCTCTGGTACAAGCTTTTGGAAACCGGAAATTTCGGCGCGCCTGACGGCGTCATTCCCTGTGGCCTCGCCGCACGCAACACGCTGCGGCTCGAAGCCGGAATGTCCCTCTACGGCCACGAACTGGGCGATGACATTACGCCGCTTGAGGCAAATCTCGGCTGGATCACCAAGCTCCAAAAAGGCGATTTCATCGGCCGTGATGCTTTGGCAAAACAAAAGGAATCCGGAGTGACTCGCAAGATAGCCGGTTTCGAAATGACCGACAAAGGCATTGCCCGCGACGGCTTCGATGTGTATATCGACGACAAAAAGGTCGGCGTTGTAACGTCCGGCAGCCCGGCTCCTTATTTAAAGAAGAATATCGGCTTCGCATTTTTACCTCCCGAATTTGCAAATAACGGGCAGGAAATTAAAATCGATGTTAGGGGCAAACATCTGGCCGCTATCGTTGTGCCGGTTCCCTTTTACAAACGGCAAAAGTAATACTGATCACCAAATATTGAGGGCCAAAAGAAAAACATATGTCTAACATTCCGGAAAATTTACGTTACAGCAAGGACCACGAATGGATCTCGGTTGCTGACGGCGTCGCTACGATCGGCGTGACCGATTACGCACAACAATCGCTCGGCGATGTAGTTTATATTGATATGCCGCGAGTCGGCGACAAATTCGGAACGCACGAAGCCTTTGGCTCGGTCGAATCCGTTAAGGCGGTTTCCGAAATTTTTACCCCGGTCGCCGGTGAGATCGTCGAGGTCAACGAAGGCCTGAATGATACACCCGAATCCGTCAACAGCGACCCCTACGGCGGCGGATGGATGATCAAGATCAAATTGGACAACCCGGGCGAGGCCGATGCCCTTCTCTCCGGGGACGAGTACGAAGAATTTATTAACTCAAACGCTTAGCGGACAACGGGAGCGGCAAAGAAATTTGCCGCTTTCATTTTCGCGGCACACCCAACCAGCAATATGCGTTACATACCGAATTCGCGCGAGGAGCGCGAAGAAATGTTAAAGACTATCGGACTTTCAAGTTCGGATGAACTGTTCCGGTCGATCCCGGATTCAATGAAACTCGGCCGCGAGCTGAACATCACCGAACCGCTTGCCGAACCGGAAGTGATCGCAGCGTTCGAAAAAATGGCCGCAAAGAACACTGGCGCGACAAAGGCATCGTTCCTCGGCGCGGGCATCTATTCCCATTTCTCGCCGACGATCGTCGATCATCTGATCCAGCGTTCGGAATTTTTTACATCTTACACGCCTTACCAGCCGGAGATCTCGCAGGGCACGCTGCAGTACATCTTTGAATTCCAGACTTTGATCTGCCAGTTGACCGGAATGGAAGTAGCAAATGCCTCAATGTATGACGGTTCGACCGCGATGGCCGAAGCGTACCTGATGGCACAGCGCGTCACCCGCCGCGACAAGATCCTCGTTGCCGAAAGCGTTCATCCCGAATATCGTGAAGTTGCCGAGACATACACCCGGCACGGCGAAGCGGACATTCGTACTGTGGCTTTCGATGCCGCTACCGGACGCATCGGCGGACTGGCGGATCTCGACGATAAGACTGCCGCTTTGGTGATCCAGTCGCCGAATTTCTTCGGATGCGTCGAAGACGTTCAGGCTCTTGCCGAAAAGGCCCACGCAGTCGGTGCCTTGTTGGTCGTTGTCGTTACCGAAGCCATATCATTCGGGCTGCTAAAGTCGCCCGGCGAATGCGGAGCTGACATCGTTGTCGGCGAGGGCCAGTCCTTCGGTGTGCCGATGAGCTTCGGCGGGCCGCACGTCGGCCTGTTCGCAACTCGCGAAAAATTCGTTCGCCAGATGCCCGGCCGCCTATGCGGCGTGGCCTATGACAAAGACGGCAACCGCGGTTTCGTCCTGACGCTCTCGACCCGCGAACAGCACATTCGCCGCGAGAAAGCGACGTCGAACATCTGCACGAATCAGGGCCTGATCGCCCTTGCCGCCACCATCTATATGGAGGCCATGGGCAAGAAGGGCCTGCAGGAAGTCGCCGAGCAAAACGCGCAGAAGGCCGCATACGCGAAAAAGCGGATCGGTGGGATCGATGGTTTCTCAATACCCTATTCGGCTCCGACCTTTAACGAATTCGTCGTTCGCGGCCCGAAACCGGCTGCCGAGGTCCTTGAGAAGCTGCGCACGGAGAATGATATGATCGGCGGGCTCGCGCTGTCGAAATATTACGCGGACCGGCCGAATGACTTTTTGGTCTGTGTGACGGAAACTTGTTCAAAAGCACAGATCGACGCCCTAGCCGACGCTCTTCGCGGAAAATGAACTGCGTCCGGGAATGGTCGCAAAAGCGGGCCTGTTCCCGCACTGGATAATGAACGACGGAGTATTTGAAAAAACGTTTCATGTCGGCTGGGCCAATGTCGATCTCAACGGGCACCTCCGAAATACGTCTTATATCGATCTCGCGGTCGATGTCCGGCTGTTCTATTTCGAAGAGAATGGATTTCCGGTAACGGCGTTTCACAAATACGGCTTCGGCCCTGTGATCATGAGCGACGAGATCCGT
This sequence comes from Acidobacteriota bacterium, assembly GCA_023436495.1. Classification (GTDB taxonomy): domain Bacteria; phylum Acidobacteriota; class Blastocatellia; order Pyrinomonadales; family Pyrinomonadaceae; genus OLB17. The sequence continues at coordinate 6,769 of JAEZIT010000078.1, read as the reverse complement.
TACTACCGCGAGGTTCGGCTCCTCGAGGAAATTCGAGTCAACCTGCGGCTTGCCGGCCTGAGCTCCGATGTCTCCCGGTTCAAGCTTCGTCAGGAGATCTTCAGATCGGACGGCGTTTTGGCGGCGGCACTTACCTCGGTCGGCGGATGGCTAAGCTTCGAGACAAGAAAACTGACGCTTCCTCCGCCGAAAGTTGCAGAAATTTGGGCAGGATTGCCTCGGACCGATGATTTCGAGGAACTTCCGTCCAGCATTAAAAAATAAGTTATGAGTATTAAGAAAGTCACTTCGCACCCAACACAGAACGAAGCCCTTATCTTCGAACGGTCGCAGACTGGCCGTGTCGGCTACCGCCTTCCGAAACTCGACGTCGATGAAATTAATATCGACGATATCGTTCCGGCGGAGCTTCGGCGAACCGACGGCCTCGAGGGCTTGCCGGAAGTTTCCGAAGTGGACGTTATTCGTCATTTCACACGGATGTCGACATGGAACTATTCGATCGATCTCGGCATGTATCCGCTCGGTTCGTGCACGATGAAATACAATTCGCGGCTCAATGAAAAGGTCGCGCGAATTCCCGGATTCACGAATCTTCATCCTCTTGCTCCGGAAGAAGAATCGCAGGGCGCGCTCGAGCTTATATACCGACTTCAGGAAGACCTGGCCGAGATCACCGGCCTTCCCGGCGTTAGCCTGCAGCCGGCCGCCGGAGCACAGGGCGAGATGACCGGTGTAATGCTTATCCGCGCATTGCTTGATAAACGCGACGGCGAAGCTTCAAAAGACCGCCGCGTAATGCTGATCCCGGACAACGCACACGGAACCAATCCGGCTTCGGCAGCGTTGGCGGGCTTTGCGGTGAAAACTGTCAGGTCAACCGATGAAGGGCTCACCGACCTCGAACATCTCAAGCTTCTCTGCGACGAAGGCGGTGTTGCCGGCCTGATGCTGACAAACCCGAACACTGTCGGTATCTTCGAAACGAATTTTCGCAAGGTTGCGGACATCGTCCACGAAGCGGGCGGCCTCGTTTACATGGACGGAGCAAATATGAACGCTCTTGTCGGTGTCGCGCGGCCCGGCGACATCGGTGCGGACGTCATTCACCTTAACCTGCACAAAACCTTTTCGACACCGCACGGCGGAGGCGGACCCGGATGCGGACCGTGCTGCTGCACCGAAGAGCTTGCCGAATTTCTGCCGGTTCCGCGCGTCGTTAAAGACGGCGATAAATTCAGGCTCGATTACGACGCCCCGAATTCGATCGGCCGCGTCAAGGCTTTCTTTGGAAACTTCGGAATGATGATCCGGGCGCTTTCGTATATTCATACGCACGGGGCCGAGGGCCTGAAAGAAGCGACTGAGACAGCCGTGTTGAACGCACGCTATCTCGCGCATCTGATGAAGGATAATTTCGACAAACCCTATCCGGGTGACCCGATGCACGAAGTCATCTTTTCGCACAAGCTACAGGCCAAGCGCGGCGTTCACACGCTCGACATCGCGAAACGCCTTATCGATTACGGTTTCCATCCGATGACGGTTTACTTCCCGCTCGTGGTTGACGGCGCTATGTTGATCGAGCCGACCGAATCGGTCGGCCGCGCCGACCTCGATGCATTTGCCGAGGCCATGATAGACATCGACCGCGAGATCGACGAAAATCCCGAATTGGTGCTGAACGCTCCGCATTCGACCAGAATTGGCCGGCTCGACGAAGCAACCGCAGCCCGAAGGCCCGTCCTTCGCTGGCGGCCCGATATGGAGACTCTCTCCAAGTCCGCCTGACGCCTTGATCACCTTTATAATCAGGCTGCTGATCTTTCGATCGGCGGCCTTTTTTCTTACATTTTCATGCACATTTGAGCTTCCAGAAGATTGGGTATATATTTCCCCGACTGTGCCTGAATTCTAATTCACATCTGAAGGAGATTCCCTATGTTCAAGAAAATATTGGTCGGTTTGGTCGGGCTGCTCGTTTTGGTGGTCGCCGTTATCGTCGTCGCTGCTTTTGCTACGCCGACGGATTTTCGGGTTGAACGTGACATAACCATTGATCGGCCGAAGGCGGAGGTCTTCGATTACATGAAGATGCTCAAAAACCAAAATGATTGGGGCCCGTGGGCGCGAAAGGACCCGAATATCAAACAGGATTACCGCGGGACCGACGGCACCGTAGGTTTCGTCTCGTCTTGGAACGGGACCGATGACGAGGTTGGCGAAGGCGAGCAGGAAATCAAGAATATCGTCGACGGCGAACGCATCGACACCGAACTGCGTTTTATCCGCCCTTTCGAAACGAAGAGCAATGTTTGGATGATCACCGAATCCGCCGGTGCCGACAAAACCCATGTGCGCTGGGGATTTTCCGGATCGATGCCACGGCCAATGAACCTGATGCTCGTCGTTATGGATATGGACAAGCAGGTCGGCAAAGACTTTGAAGACGGCCTGTCGCGGCTAAAGTCCATCCTCGAATCGGCGCAGCCTCCGCAATAATCATTATGGGTCGCACGGCCCGACAACGCGAATTTTTTCGCGGCCAGTGTTATTTTTCGCATCTTCATTTAATAAAAAGCCCGTTTTTCCTAGGCCCGTTTTCCAGCACACGGATTGCATTTTGCTTCCGTGTGCCGGTTTATTTCTATTTGCCGGATACAGCAGCCCAAGGCGGGCCGGTCAGAAGTTCATTAGCGTCATAAAAGCCGCTCCGGCCAGCCGTTATGAATGGAGGTCGTATGAATATTCGAAGAACTTCTCTGATGATCCTTACGGCGATTTTCACGGTATTCCTGAGCGTCGCAAACGCGGCCGGACAGTCAGAAGACAAACCAGTTTATACATCTTACAAAGGCATCGGCATAGGAACGCCCGCGGCCGAAGCACGCGCAAAGCTTGGCGATCCTCGCGACAAATCCGATTCTCAGGACTTTTTCGTATTTTCCGATAACGAAAATGCGCAGGTGATCTACGGACCGGATAAATGCGTGTCGGTGATCTCGGCAACCTATCTTGGTAATTTGGACGCCGCTCCGACGGCAAAGGCCGTATTTGGGACCGACGCCGAAGCAAAACCTGACGGCGCGATTTTCAAATTGGTCAGGTATCCCAAAGCCGGTTACTGGGTCTCGTACCACCGGACCGGCGGTGCTGATCCGATGATCATCGTCACGGTCCAAAAGATCCCGTAACGCCGTCCGATCGCCTCCCACGGAACGCCGGCTGCCGCCACGGCAATACTGCCGCGCGATGATCGTTTTTTGCGTTTGCTCGCGCCAAAGATCGCCCGGATTGGGCGGCATTGTCGATCTTCCTTTTACTCACATTGTGCGCGCCGTCACGGTGCGCTTCGTGATAACAAACTAACCTTTCTCAAGTGAACAATTAACAAGGTCGTTGTATACTGTCACACAAGATTATGGTCACAATCGGAATCCCTAAAGAGATACATCCTGATGAGCGGCGTGTCGCAGCAACTCCGCAGACGATACTTCGATTAAAAAAGCTCGGATTTAACGTGCAGATCCAGTCCGGCGCCGGTGATGCGATAAACTGCTCCGACGCAGAATATCAGGAAGCGGGTGCGGCAATCGTCGATGATGCACGCAAGATCTGGGAAACGTCGGACCTCGTTCTAAAGGTTCGCCCGCCCGAGCAGAACGATGATCTCGGCGTGCACGAAGCCGAATTGCTTCGCGAGAACGGATGGCTCGTCGGTTTCATTTGGCCCGGCCAGAATCGCGAGCTGCTGTCACGGCTTGCCGCGCGAAATGCGACCGTCTTCGCGATGGACAGCGTTCCTCGCATCACGCGTGCCCAGAAAATGGACACGCTTTCGGCGATGGCGAACATCGCAGGTTACCGCGCCGTTGTCGAGGCCGCGAATCACTTTCCGCGTTTCTTTGCCGGACAGATCACCGCCGCTGGCCGTATCGACCCTGCGAAGGTGCTCGTCATCGGCGCCGGCGTCGCGGGGCTTTCCGCGATCGGAACGGCACGATCGCTCGGGGCCATCGTTAAGGCGTTCGATCCCCGATCGGCAACAAAGGACCAGGTCGCCAGCATGGGGGCCGAATTCCTCGAAATAAATGTCGCCGAAGAGGGCGAAGGAAAAGGCGGATACGCAAAGGAAATGTCCGACGCCTTCCTGCAGGCCGAAATGGCTCTGTTCGCGCAGCAGGCAATGCAGGTCGATATCATCATTACGACCGCCTTGATCCCGGGAAAACCCGCCCCGAAACTTATCACGCAAGGCATGGTCGAAAGCATGAAGCCGGGATCGGTCATCGTCGATCTTGCCGCCGAACAAGGCGGAAACTGCGTCCTGACCCAGCCCGGAAAGGTCGTCCAGCACAAGGGCGTCACGATAATAGGCTACACCGATATGCCTTCGCGTATGGCGAATATGTCCAGCCAGCTATACGGCTCGACGGTCGTTGCACTGCTCGAAGAACTTCGTGACACGGAAGGAAATCTCTACGCCGAACTCGATGACGAGGTCGTCCGCGGCTCGATCGTGCTCGACAAAGGCAAGATGATGTGGCCGCCGCCGCTTCCGCCCGCACCGCCCGAACCCGGCGTACCGACCAAGAGCCCGGCTGCTTCAATTGCAAAAGCCGCGCCCGCGGCACACGGCCAGAGCGACGGCACGGGAATGAGCCCTTGGGTACTCGTCGCGGTCGGCGTTGTGTTGCTCGGCCTCGCCTTCGTCATTCCGCCAAAGGCCGCCGGCGCCGGAACCGATTTTCTAAGCCATCTGACCGTATTCATCCTGGCGATCTTTATCGGTTTCCAAGTCGTTTGGAACGTTAAACCGGCGTTGCACACACCGCTCATGTCCGTGACAAACGCCATCAGCGGCATCATCCTCGTTGGCGGAATGCTCCAGCTAACATCGTCAACGCTGAGCCTGACCGTCATTCTCGGCGCTATCGCCGTCCTGATCGCCGCGATAAATATCGCCGGCGGGTTCTTGGTGACCAACAGAATGCTGGCGATGTTCAGGAAATAGATGTCAGAATGGGGAGTATACCCAACGTTGCTGGACTGGCCCGTGTCAGTCACCAGCCTCCAAGAAACAGATCGGTCATATCGGGTCCTTAGACTAAACTTTGATTTTGACGACTATGATGTTTTGCCACATCTTCCAGATCTTCGGACCTTGTGGTGTTTTGGCGTCAACGAAAACAAGTGGAGAAGAATTTCTTCGTGTTCAGGATTGCAAAGACTTTTCGTAAAAGGATTGAAAGTAAGGGATTTTTCTCGGGTTTACTACCTTACCGCCTTGGAGGTTCTTAGCCTCGAAGACTGCTCGTTGATAACGGAACTTGATTCTATTAAAGAATGCCATCGTTTACGTGGACTCGGAATATCGAACTTTAAGAATGTTCATTCCCTAAAACCGTTGGAGAACATGGTGGAGTTGCGGCACCTTGCTGTTACCGGTGGAATGTGGGCTCGGATGACGATCGATTCGCTAGAACCACTTTCAAGCTTAACGAACTTGGAATGGGTGGACTTGGGAAATACAAACGTGGCAGATGGATCACTTAAACCATTGGGTGAAATGAACCACTTGCATTATTTGAATCTTCCGAACTTCTTTCCGATGGAAGAGTATGCTTGGCTATCTGGAAGACTCCCGGGCGCACGATGCACCTGGTTTGATCCTTTCATCGAAATATCATTTTTGACTTGCAAGAAATGCGGAAGTTCCGACATGGTCATGCTGACTGGGAAAAGAAAACCGAAACTTTGTAAACGTTGTGATGGTGCACGATTGCGGAAACACGTTGAGGAATTTCGAAGAATTGCAGATCGATCTAAATTAGCTGAATGATTACGAGCCTTATAACAATTGCATACATCGCCGCGAGCGCGTTGTTCATTCTCAGTCTTGGCGGGCTTTCCCAACAGGAAACGGCCCGTAGGGGAAACATCTACGGTATCGCCGGAATGGTGATCGCGCTTTTCGCGACGGCCGGGGCGATGAATGTCGGCGGGCTTCCGGTCCTGCTCGCGGCGCTGGTTCCGGGACTTGTTATCGGCGCGATCGTGGCTAGCCGTGTTCAGATGACCTCGATGCCGGAGCTCGTCGCGATACTGCACAGCTTTGTCGGTCTGGCGGCCGTGCTCGTCGGCTTTGCGACCTATCTCGGTCCGCATGCGCCGATGACGGCGGCGGAGGTCAACCTGCATACGGTGGAGATCTTCATCGGCGTATGCATCGGTTCGATCACTTTTACGGGATCGGTGATCGCATTTCTTAAGCTTCGCGGTTCGATCGGCGGCAGGCCGTTCCTGTTGCCCGGCCGTCACATGATCAATCTTTTGATGCTGATCGTGACGATCGGCCTCGGCGTCTGGTTCTTCATGGCACACGGCTCACCCGAAGGCCAATGGATCCTGCTTGCGGCGACTGTTTTAACAGGCATCCTCGGCATCCATTTCATCATGGCGATCGGCGGGGCGGACATGCCCGTGGTCGTTTCGATGCTGAACAGCTATTCCGGTTGGGCAGCGGCGGCGGCCGGCTTTATGCTCTCGAACGACCTGCTCATCATCACCGGTGCTCTCGTCGGTTCCTCCGGCGCGATCCTTAGCTATATCATGTGCCGCGGTATGAACCGCTCGTTCCTAAGCGTCATGCTCGGCGGTTTCGGCACCGAAGGCGGGACCGTGGCAGCAGCCGGGTCGGCGCCCGCGGGCGAGGTCCGTTCCATCGATTCGGGCAAAGCGTCCGACCTGCTCCAGCAGGCCCGAAAGG
>JAEZIT010000062.1 GCA_023436495.1 Acidobacteriota bacterium | reverse complement strand
ACTCCGGGTAGTTTGAAGAATATCCGCCGCGGCCGTAACTTGCACCACCGTAGGCCCCACTCATATTTCTACCGCGTGACATCTCTCCATAACCGTATTCAAAATCACGGTCGTAGTTTCCCCGATAACCCTCGGAGCCGGATCTGCCGCTTTCACGTCGTGTGCCGTAGTCCGTGGATCTTTCTTCGTAATCGCGCGGGTATGTTGAGGAATCCCTGGTATAGGAACTGCCCATATAACCGGTACCATACGACTGTCTGCCGCCGCCGAAATACTCTTCATCCGTATCGTCACGGCGGAATCCGCCCGATCGCCATCCGCTCGAGCTTGAACGTTCCTGATCATTGCGGTCCCGCCGCCTGTATCCTTGGCCATATCCCCCGCGGCCTTCACCATACCTTCCATACTCGCGATTTCCATATCTGTTTGCCATTACTATCTGTACCTCCTTGTTCTGGCTTGTTTCGCTGATACCCGTCCATGCGCCGGGTTCGTCAACAGATCTTCGATTCCATTCGTTTCTAAGTCGTTAGAAACCTCGTGCGGCCATATTAGAGAAGCTCTCGTCTGACCGCTGATCTTGTTACGTTTCTTGCTGAAGGGTGGAACGCTTATCGAACGTGATCCACTGCACCCTGTACGCCCATTTGCTCGGCACAATGGGCGCAGCAGAAATAATTCTGATTCGCCTCAATGCCATGGCCGATCACCTTGCACTTACAATGAGCACAAACCGGTGCGAGTTTGTGGATCGCACACTCAAAACAGTCGAATACATGCCGATTGCCGGCAGTAACAACTTCAAACGATAAGTAATAGTCATTACCGCAAACTTCGCACTGTGCCATTACACCCTCCTCACACGAAATTTCGTCGTGTGTAAGAAAACAATTCAAAAATCTTGGTAAACCTTATATGACGCAAGAGTGGTGCCAAACATCTCCCGTTAGGCCGCAGCTTCGTGCGTCATCGCATGTGCTGCGATAGCGCTCCGGATGGATCGACAGCCGCCGCTAGGGCTTTTTGTCCGCCGGTATTGTCCAAAAATAGACGGTCCGGCCGTCCACGTTCACGGTCTTTTCCGGCTTCCAGTCTCCCATGTCGAAGGCGTGAGAAATGATCCTTGTGCCCGGCTTCAACTGCTTGAACAAAATCGGTCGTAGGCGCATATTTACGGTACTCAACAGGTACATCGTTACTACTGTTGCCTCACTGAAATCTGATTCGAACAAGTCGCCTTCGATAAATTTGACCTTGTCAGTCACCCCGGCCTGTCGAGCGTTTTCATTGGCTTCCCGGATGCGGTCCGGTGAAATATCGATGCCGACTCCCCTTGCGCCATACTTCTTTGCGGCCGCGATAACGATCCTGCCGTCACCGCTTCCGAGATCGTAGACGATGTCCTTATTTGTCACTTTTGCAACCTTTAGCATCGCGTCGACAACTTGGGGGCTGGTCGGGACAAAGGGCACCTCAGGAGTTTTTGGAAACGTCTCCTGGGCAGACACTAACGTCAATGCTGCAACGACAACGACCGCTGCGCTGAGCAAATTTCTGATCTTCATTGTTACTACCTCCGAAAAAGCACTACTCACTGCCGGTCTTATGTTCGGGTACGCGCCAAAAATAAATATAATGTTCGACGCCATCGGGTGTTTTAAGGGTCTTTGTCTTCTCTGCAGCCCAATCGCCCATGTGATAATTGTGAGACACGACGCGCGTGCCCGGTTTCATCGCGAGGATCTTCGGCCGAAGCTTTATATTGACGTCAGGCAACAGATATAAGGTGACGACCGTCGCCTCGCTGAAATCCTGATCGAACAGGTCGCCTTCGATAAATTTGACCTTATCAGTGACCTTAGCCTTAGCGGCATTTTCGTTTGCTTCTTTTATCCGTTCGGGGTTCAGGTCTATCCCTACACCGCGAGTGCCGAACCTTTGGGCTGCGGTGATCGGAATTCGGCCGTCGCCCGAACCGAGGTCATACAGAATGTCGTTCCCTTTGACCTCGGCCATCGACAGCATTTCATCAACGATCATCTGATGCGTTGGTACGTAGGGAACATCTAATTCCTTCTTCGCCGCCACGTTTGCAACCGGCGGCGTTGCAGTCGCGGCGACCGGCGGCGGTGTGGTCATGGTATTTGTAGGAGCGGACGACGCGCTCTCCTGCGTGCAGGACATGCCTGCCAGCAGTGGCAAAATTACTAGGAAAGATCTAAGCTGAACGCCTTTCATTCGATTTCCTCCTGCGGCTGTTGAACCGACTTGCTGAACGTTCGTAACGTTACCAGGACCAGTGCTCCAAGGATCAAAACACCGACGCCGATAAACGCTCCGATTCCTGTATACGCGACGCTGGAATAAAGTAAATAGGCACTGGTCAAACAGAACAGTACCGGAACTATTGGATATAGCGGGACTCTGAAGGGCCGCTTGGCGGTCGGCTCTTTGATTCGCAGCACTATCGTTGCCGCGCCCACGAGAAGAAAAAAGAACCAGAAGACCGGTGCGGTATATTCAACAGTGGTCTCAAAGCCCTTTCGGGTAATCAATCCCAAAAAAACAAGCAATAGCGCGATCGCTCCCTGGACCACAAAGGCATTGACCGGAGCTCCCGTTTCGGTGTTCCATCGGCCAAGCGTGCGAAATACCGAAAAATCGCGGCCCAAGGCATAATTCGTGCGAGCTCCGGTGAAGATCGTAGCGTTCGCGGAAGTCAGGGCCGAGATCGCGACGATAACGCCGATCAGAACGACTCCCGCATCTCCGAACGCCAATCTCATCACGTCGACCCCGACTGCGGTCGAACCTGCGACGCCGCTGAGGCCCAGAGCGTTCAAATACGCGAGATTTACTAACAGGTACAGTGCGGTGATCGCAACGATCCCGATCAGGAAGGCAACTGCGATCTGCTGCCGGCCGCGTCGGTCCGGTTTGACCTCTGCCGAGATGTAAGCGGCTTCGTTCCACCCGCCAAAGGTAAGCAGCACGAACACCATCATCAAACCGAAAGCGCCGCCGGTTTCTGCAGGTGGAGCCTCGACAGCGGCGGTGCCCGGAATCAAAAAGAAGCCCGCAACTGTTATTAGCAGCAGCCCGGAGACTTCCGCCGCTGTGAGAATCTTTTGTGTGCCCGTGCCAAGCCCAATGCCCGCGATATTAATAAGCGTCAGCGCGATAACGGCAAACGCTGCATAGAACGCGGAGGAATTCTCGCCGATACTAAAAATCTGCGAAGCGTAATCTCCGAAAATAAATGCTAGTAACGCGATCGAACCGGTCTGGATCACCGCCAATCGGGCCCAGGCGAATAGAAAGCCGATGTTTCGGCCATATGCCCGCGTCAGGAAATGATAGTCTCCGCCCGTGTTCGGGAAGGTCGTGGTCAATTCTGCATAACAAAGGATTCCGAGAAGTGAGATGACACCGCCCAGCAGCCATGCACCGAGAAAGGCTTCTGAACTGCCTGAGTTTGATGCTACCAGTGACGGAGTACGAAAGATCCCGGCCCCGACAACGATTCCGACGATCAGCGCGGTCGCGTCCGTCAGGCTTAGGACCTGTCGTGGACCATTTCGGAGGCCGTCGATCTTGCTTGTTCCGACACTTGTATCCGCCATGAGTCTCACCCCGTCGGCTGAAAACAATGATAGTGACTGTTTTTAATACGCCTCGGGAGCCGCTTGCGAAAGAAGCCTATGACGTCTAAATCCTGTATTCACACGAATTATAGAGCTCCATCTTCAGCGGGCGCATCGAAAAAACATTTAATAGGATGATGATAGCAACCATGATGCCAAAGTCTGTTCGCTACCGGATAGAGCCCGTCGCAATAAATCCTGATAATTGCTAAACTCAGGGCATCAAGTGTTTTCGGAGGAGCTCAAGGAGCTGAGAGGTGCCGTATAGGCGCGACTCCTGGAACCTGATTCGGTTAATACCGACGAAGGGAGAAAAACAATGAAAGAATCCAATAAATCTAATATTATCAACGAACAAACGAGTGACGAAGTAAAGCTTCCGGCATCGCAAAAAGTTTATGTCGAGGCCGACGGGCTGCGAGTTCCATTTCGGGAAATTGCGTTGGCCCCGTCGAGGAATGTGGACGGCACGGTCGAGGAAAATGCCCCGGTCCGGGTGTACGACACGAGCGGGCCGTGGACGGACGCGGACGCGAAGCATAACGTTCGCAACGGGTTGCCGGCATTGCGAAGCCAGTGGATCGCGGCGCGCGGCGATGTTGAGGAGTACGATGGGCGAACGGTCGTACCGCAGGATAACGGGTATCTAACCAAGGGCGCCGAGGAATTTGCCCGCGAAGGCCGGAACGGCCGGCTCGAAGAGTTTCCCGGGCTTAGCCGCAAACCTTTGAAAGCAAAGGCCGGAGCGTGCGTTACGCAGATGCATTATGCCCGCAAGGGGATCGTGACGCCGGAAATGGAGTTCGTCGCCCTGCGCGAAAATTTGGGTCGAAAGTTTGCTCGATTTTCGGCGGTGAAAGATGGGCTCGATGGCAATGACGACCGATCGTCGTTAAATCATCAACACCCGGGCCAATCATTCGGGGCGTCGATCCCGGAATTTGTCACCCCGGAGTTCGTTCGTGACGAAGTTGCACGCGGCAGAGCGATCATTCCGGCCAACATCAATCATCCCGAATCGGAGCCGATGATCATCGGCCGCAACTTCCTCGTCAAGATCAACGCTAATATCGGAAATTCCGCTCTTGCGTCATCGATCGACGAGGAGGTCGAGAAGATGCGCTGGGCGACGCTTTGGGGCGCGGACACAGTGATGGACCTGTCGACGGGCAAAAATATCCACGCGACGCGGGAATGGATCCTGCGGAATTCGCCGGTGCCGATCGGGACGGTGCCGATATACCAGGCGCTGGAGAAGGTAAATGGTAAGGCTGAAGAACTTACGTGGGAGATCTATCGCGACACGCTGATCGAACAGGCCGAGCAGGGTGTGGATTATTTCACGATACACGCCGGGGTGCGGCTGCCGTACATACCGCTGACGGCGAACCGGACGACGGGGATAGTCAGCCGCGGCGGGTCGATCATGGCGAAATGGTGCCTGGCGCATCACGAGGAAAGCTTTTTATATACAAGGTTTAGAGAGATCTGTGAGATCATGCGGACGTACGACGTCAGCTTCAGCCTGGGCGACGGCCTGAGGCCGGGGTCGATCGCGGACGCGAATGACGCGGCGCAGTTCGCGGAGTTGGAGACGCTGGGCGAGCTGACGAAGATCGCGTGGGAGATGGACTGCCAGACGATGATCGAGGGGCCGGGGCACGTGCCGATGCATCTGGTTAAAGAGAACATGGACAAGCAGTTAGAGGTTTGCGGCGAGGCTCCGTTCTATACGCTTGGGCCGCTGACGACCGATATTGCTCCGGGTTATGATCATATAACGTCGGCTATAGGGGCGGCGATGATCGGGTGGTTCGGGACGGCGATGCTGTGTTACGTAACCCCTAAGGAACACTTGGGTTTACCGAACAAACAGGACGTGAAAGAGGGCGTGATCACCTATAAGCTGGCGGCCCATGCGGCGGATCTGGCGAAGGGGCACCCGGGGGCGCAGGTGCGGGACAACGCGCTAAGTAAAGCAAGGTTTGAGTTTAGGTGGGAGGACCAGTTCAACCTCGGGCTTGATCCGGAGAAGGCCAAGGAGTTTCATGACGAGACGCTGCCGGCCGAGGGGGCGAAGCTGGCGCATTTTTGTTCGATGTGCGGGCCCCATTTTTGCTCGATGAAGATCACGCAGGACGTGCGCGAGTATGCCGAGAAGGCCGGCGTAGCGGAAGAAAAGGCGCTGGCCGCGGGCATGAGCGCGAAGGCGAAGGAGTTCGTCGAATCCGGCGGCGAAATATACCGCGGTAGTGACAACCGAACCCTCGATTAGCGGCGCAAAAGCGCGGGCTTAGTGACATTTCGGGCCCGCGCTTGCCATAAAAATCATAAATTTCATTAAAGTTGCGCTGTTTCGTAAAAAGCACTATTCCGGGATCCGCGCGGGTGTGG
>JAEZIT010000067.1 GCA_023436495.1 Acidobacteriota bacterium | reverse complement strand
ACAAAAACATCGCAAAAATAAAAAACGCCGGCGAGCTCGACCCCACCAAGACCGCGGCCTATTCGGAAATGAAGCGGCGCTTCGGATTCGAATACAACGGCATGGTTCTGCACGAATATTATTTCGGCAATATGATGAAACAGGGTACGGGCGACCCGGGCAAGGATTCCGCATTCGTCAAGGCCGCTGAAGAAGCATTCGGCAGTTATGACGTATGGAAGGCCGACTTTAACGCCACGGGCAAAATGCGCGGCGTCGGCTGGGCCGCATGCTATCAGGACCTGAACACCGGTGCGATCTCGAATCATTGGATCGATCTGCACGAAACCGGAAATGTCGCCGGCTACACGCCGATCCTGATCATGGACGTCTGGGAACACGCATTCATCAAGGATTATGCTCCGGCCGATCGTCCGAAGTATATCGAGGCGTTCTTCTCGAATATCAATTGGGACGTCGTCAGCCAGAGGCTCACGACGGCCGGAAGCGCAAGAGCGTAACATTTGAAAGGTACCGGAAGCCCGCGAAGCATTATCCGCGGGCTTTCACGATAGTTTTATGATCGAGGAAAAGGTTTTAGTACAGAAATTTCTCAACCGCAAGAATCGCGAGCGTATCAAAAAGCCCGATTGGCTGCGGATCAAGCTTGGCGACCCGTCAAACCAGAACGCGGTCCTCAACCTGATCGAAGGGCTGAATCTTCATACCGTCTGCCAGGAAGCGAAATGTCCGAATATCTTCGAATGCTGGACCGATAAAACGGCAACATTCATGCTCGGCGGTGATACCTGTACGCGACACTGCGGTTTCTGCGCGGTCAACAAAGGCAAACCGATGGACCTCGATCCGATGGAACCGACACACGTCGCCGAGGCCGTGAAACATCTCGATCTTGCCCATGCGGTCATAACTTCCGTCAACCGCGACGACCTGCCGGACGGAGGTTCGATGCACTGGGCCGAGACGATCCTGAAGGTGCGCGAGTTGAATCCGAATTGTAAGGTCGAGGTCCTGATCCCCGATTTCAACGGCGACGAAGCCGCTCTGAACAACGTCCTCAACGCGCGCCCCGATGTCCTTAATCACAATACCGAGACGATCGCCCGCCTTTACCGCCGCGTGCGTCCCGATGCCAAATACGACCAGACGCTCGAGTTGCTCGAACGCTCGGCACATTACCGCGATACCCAATTCCCTTCGATGCTGACCAAAAGCGGCATCATGGCAGGCCTCGGCGAGGAATTCGAAGAGGTCGTCGAACTTATGAAGGACCTTCGCAAGGTTTCCTGCGACATTATGACGATCGGCCAATACCTGCAGCCCTACGAAAAACGCCTGCCGGTCGAACGCTACGTCACGCCCGAAGAATTCGCCGAATGGAAAAAGATCGGCGAAGCAATGGGCTTCAAACACGTCGAATCATCACCGCTGACGCGGAGCTCCTATCACGCACGGGAGCAGGCTGAGTAGTGAAAATAACGGTCTGAAGGCGTGATATAATCCGCATATGAATACAGAACTACGGCGCTCGATCGAAAAAATGTCCGGGGCAGAAAAGGTAGAATTAATGGAGGCGCTCTGGGAAGACATGATGCTTCGGTCACAAAGCTTGCCGTCGATCAACTGGCACAAACGAATCCTGGACGAACGCCGACAAGCAGTGTTGCAAGGTGAAGCTCATTACTCCTCGCTCGACGAAACAAAAAAAGAATTGCTTGATCGGTTCTCATGAATGTCCACATTCTCGACCGAGCAAAGGAAGACCTCGCTGCCGGTTATCAATTTTACGATGAACAAGAAGGCGGCTTGGGAATGATCTTTCTCAAGTCGCTTCTCGCAGATATCGAAAAGCTCGAATCGAATGCGGGAATTCATCCGATTTACCATGAGCCTTATTATCAAATGTTGGCGACGACATTTCCCCACGCGATCTATTATTTGATTGAAAATAACGAGGTGTTGATCGACGCTGTCATAGATTGTCGCCGCGGTCCGGATTGGATAAGTGAGCGTTTGAATTGACAGTGATTAAACTTCTAGCCTCGTAGTGCATACTGCTCTCATCACTCCAAGCAAAATTTAAGTTAGAAAAATGCTGTCGGAGTAAAGGAACGGACTTGGAACCGAACGATTACAGCTACACAATTCAAAAAGCGTGCGGCCGCATTGCCTTGGGGGACGTTGAGGGGGCTGCGGGGATAATCCGCGACGAATATCCATTTTCACCGTTGATCAAGACCGGGAGAAGTTACACTCCCCGAACAATGACAAGAATATTCGTCCGCGACGGATTCATTGATCGATATCGTGGTACGCGTTTGGTGTTCCCTCCGACCCTGCGGATATTGTCGCATTATTTGCCATCAGAATTGCCCTATCATAAAAATGGGAAAATGTCCGAAGGGCATTTAGCATATTGGGAGCTTTTCCCGACAATTGACCATGTCGTCCCGGTTTCCCGCGGCGGTGTTGATTCGGAGGAGAACTGGGTTTGTTGTTCAATGTTAACGAACGGGATCAAGGCAAATTGGACGCTGGACCAGCTCCAATGGGAACTGCTGCCGCCGGGAGACATGAAGGAATGGGACGGGATGCTGGACTGGTTTCTGCAGCACGTTGAGAGAAATAGCGCATTACTGCAGATGCCCTACTTGAAAACTTGGTATTATGCCGCATTGAGCATCATAAACAGCCGATGACGAGAATATTGCAAACCGACCGCCTAATTCTCCGCGAGATCACCGTCGATGATGCCGCGTTCATGATCGGCCTGCTGAACCAGCCGTCGTTCATCAAATATATTGGCGACCGCGGCGTTCGCGACCTTGACGGCGCACGCGAATTTATTGAGAACAAGTATCGGCAGAGCTATCGCGAACATGGGTATGGCCTGTACATGATCGAGTTAAAAGACGCCGGCATGACGCCCATAGGCATGTGCGGATTCGTCCGCCGCGACACGCTTCCTGCTCCGGACATCGGCTTTGCGCTTCTTCCGCAATTCGAAGGAAAGGGGTATGCCTTCGAATCGGCCTCCGCGGTCATGGAATACGGCCGCGATACGCTCGGATTCGACCGCGTCCTTGCGATCACGACCACCGATAACGAATCGTCCGGCAAATTACTCACAAAACTCGGCTTTAAACTCAACGGCCCTGCCGAGATCGGAAACGAGACGCTGAATCTCTATTCCTACAATTACTAACACGGCTGCGTCCATGTTTTTTAGCGCGTCCGCCTACCCAATTTCTTAAAACTCCCGAATTGAACTAAAATGCAAAGCTTGGGTTCTGCATTTTGCTTATGAAATACGGCTTGATCGCCGGCAACGGCCAATTTCCCTTCCTTGTCGCCGAAGGCGCGAAAAAGCAGGGCGTTTCGCTCTCCGTCGTCGCAATAAAAGAAGAAACCGACAAGCGCATCGAACAAGTCGCCGACAGCGTCGTGTGGGTCGGCGTCGGCCAGCTGGGCAAAATGATCTCGTTCTTTAAGAAAGAAGGCGTTTCAAAGGCGATGATGGCCGGCCAGGTAAAACACGTGCAGATCTTCTCGGGCTCGCTGCCTGACGTGCGGATGCTGAAAATGCTCTGGAACCTGCCGCGGAGAAACACGGACGCACTGATCGGCGGCGTAGCCGGCGAACTCGCACGCGAAGGCATCGAACTCATCGATTCCACGCACCTGATCCCTGACCACCTCGCGCCCGAAGGCGTCCTGACCAAACGCAAACCGAACGATACCGAATTGGGGAATATCGAATACGGGCTCCATATCGCCCATGAGATCGCCCGGCTCGACCTTGGCCAGACGATCGTCGTCCGGGCGAATGCCTGCGTCGCGATCGAGGCGATGGAAGGCACCGACGAAACGATCCTTCGCGCGGGCCGACTCGCGAAAGGCAAGCTCACCGTCGTTAAGGTCGCCAAGCCCGGCCAGGATATGCGATTCGACGTGCCGGTCGTAGGTGTTCCGACGATCGAATTCATGATAACGGCCGGCGCCACGTGCCTGTCTGTCACGACCGGGAAAACGCTTATATTTGAACGCGAGGCCATGGTAAAACTCGCCGACGCGAACAAGATATGCATCGTCGGCAGCCCGCCTGAAACCTTTTAATGCCTTCCTCCGTATCACTTTCGGGATCTTCGCCCACAGAAATATCTTTTGGAGAGAAAATGAGAAAACAATTTTTTGCCCTGCTGCTGCTGTCGGCAATGCTCGTTCCGACGGCCGCGTTTGGCCAGGTTTCCGTCAAGATCACGAAAGCCGAACGCCAGCTTGCCGAAGGCGTCACCGCCTCTCAGCTCAAGGATTATCTATACTTTATTTCGTCTGACGCCATGGGCGGCCGCGACACTCCGTCGCAGGGCCTCGACGTCACCGCCGAATTCATCAAAATGAATCTGTCCCGCTGGGGTTTCAAACCGGCCGGCGACGATGGCACGTTCTTTCAAAAAATGAACATCATCCGTGACACGATCGATCCGGTAAATACCTACATCGACATCAACGGAAAGAAGTTCACCCTCGGCCAGGGATTTTATCCGATGCCGGGAACAAGCGGCGACATCGCGTCCGCGCCTGTCGTTTTCGCCAAAGGCGGCTGGGTCATCAAATCGAAAAATATCAATGATTTCGAAGGCATCGACGTCAAAGGAAAGGTCGTCGCCCTTCAGGCCACCGGAGCGCCGGGCCGGCAGGGCGTGATCGCATTGCCCGAAGGCGTCACACAGCAAGACCTTTCAGGTAAACGCGGCGAAGACTGGAGCGACGGCGTCACGTATGCCACCGCGAACGGCGCGGTCGGCGTGGTAATTTTGCCCTCGTCCTTTTTGACTGAAAATTGGGGAATGCTGGGCGGCCAATTGGGTCGCGGATCGGCGTCCGTCGAAAAATTGAACGATGGCGCTGCCGGCCGTGGACGCGGTTCGCGGCTTCCCGGATTCTTCCTCTCTGAGGACGCTGCAAAAGAGCTGGCCGCAACCAGCGCCGGCGACCTGAACAAGACCATCACGGCAAAGATCTCGACCCGCCAGGAACGAACCCCGACACAGAATGTGGTCGCGGTCTGGGAAGGCGCGGGCCCGCTAAAGCACGAATACGTTGCGATCGGCGCACACTACGATCATGACGGCATTCGTCCGAATGCACCGGGCGAAGACAAGATCTGGAACGGCGCCGACGATGACGGCTCGGGAACGGTCGCGATGCTCGCCATCGCCGAAGCGTTCTCCAAATCGAAGGTGAGGCCGAAGCGTTCGATACTCTTCGTCTGGCACGCCGGCGAGGAAAAAGGCCTCTGGGGTAGCGCTTACTTCAACAAATTCCCGACCGTGGACATCAAGAACGTCGTGACGCAGATCAACATCGATATGATCGGCCGTTCGAAAAAGCCCGGTGACACAAATCCGAAAAATGCCGAGCTGTCGGGCCCGAACGAAGTTTATGTGATCGGCTCGAACATGATGAGCACGACACTCGACGAGGTCACAAAGGCAACGAACGACGCGTATCTTAGGATGGAATACAATCCGAAGTATAACGACCCGAAGGATCCGAACCGCTTCTTTTTCCGTTCGGACCACTTCAACTATGCCGTTAACGGAATCCCCGTCGTTTTCTGGTTCACCGGCGTTCACGAGGATTATCATCAGGCGTCCGACACCGCCGATAAGATCGATTACGCCAAGATGGAAAAGATAACCCGCACCATCATGCTGACACTGTGGGAAGTTTCGGAACTCAAGCAGCGTCCCGCGGTCGACAAACAACTGCCGCCGGAACTCACACAGCGGTAATCGCAATAACCAGAACGCAAATAAAAAAGGAGAGGCCGAAACCTCTCCTTTTTCTGTATCGATCGGATCGGAATTAGAATACGATACCGAATCCGATGCGGACGTTGTGTGTCGTGCCGCTGTCGAATTTGATCGGGTTGTAATCAACCTGGATCGCACGGATATCGAATTTGTCGTTCACCTTGATATCGAGACCGCCGCCGAATGCTCCGGCAAGGCCCGTCTCCGATTCCGTTCCGGCAAAGCCGACGCAGTCAACGCCTGCCGAGCACGAAACGTCCTTGACCTTCACACGGCCGTGTCCCGCACCCACGAGCGCGTGCGCGAACGGTTTGAAACGTGTGTCCTTGGAATTGTCCTTCAACTGAACGCCGCCGAGAAAGTTATAAAGCGAGCTGTTCGTTTTGAAGGCTACGTTACCCGACGTGGTCGGGCCTGTCGGTACTGAAAAATTAAAGTCTTTACTGTTATAAGTGCCTGATATGTCACCCTTTAAGCCAAGGTAACGGTTGAAATTATAAACGCCCGAGACGTTAAAGCCGTGGAACGTCTCACGATCGTCAACCAGATCGCCGAACTCGTCGTCAAAATTGGCGCCGGTGTCGACCTGTCCATTCGAATAGCCGACGAAAAATTCGGCCTTCTTATAATCCTCTGTCTGCGCAAACGCAGATACGCTCGACAGAGCCGCAAGCGATATCGCTAAAATTAGTTTTTTCATGACTTAGGAAATACTCCTTAAAATTCAAAAATTTCTCGAGGAGAGAAATAAAAAACGCCTCGCAAATTCGATACAGCTAAATTCACAAGGCATTTTTTTCGCACGTTCTATTGTGCATGCAATTTGATGGATTAAATTCGTGTTAAGTTGCACACTTCGTAAAATTTCCACCACAATTTCACGCGTAAAAAAACGGCCCTGCATATCATTGCAGGGCCGATCCAACGGAGACATTGAATTAGAATTTTTATCTGCCCGCTACTGCGGCATCCGCCGCTTCCTGCGCGGCCATTATAGTATCCGCCCGCGTCAGGAACCGGCTGACGATCTTGCTCTTGATCTCGCCGAATGTTTCGGCCTTTTCATCCGATTCGGCCGCCGGTACGGATTCATCATCGGCAGAGATGGCCATCTCGCCGTCCGTCGGAACGCCGCTCTCGGCCTTCGCCGGCTTCGGCACTTCGGAATCTTCCTGGTAATACACGTTGCCGAATTCCTCCAGGATCGAGTTCAACTGCTGATCGCCCATTATCGACGCAACCGCGGACATGATCTGATAATTGTCATATCCTTCGCCCGCACCGCCGCGGAGCTGGTCCAGCAGCACCCTCGCAACGCCGTGGCCGCCCCATCGCCGCGTCAGCTCCATCAATTCCCTGTCGCCTCGTGCCGCCAGCAGGCTGCCGTTCGCTTCGCCGCCCGTTTCCATCTGCTTGTTCAGCAGAATATCCGAAAGCCGCTGTTTCTGCCCGTCGGTCAGAAGCCTTGAGAAGATCGTCGTGTCGCCCAGCACTGAGTCCGCTTCTTCATCGAACACAATATCCTCGACGGTCTCGCCCTTTGCGGCACGCTCGGCCTGTTCCCTCTTGAATTCTTCCTGCCACTCGGCACGTTCGAAACTCTGCAGCAGCTCAAACGTACCTTCCCAACGCGTCGCCTTGTTCTCCGCGCATCGCACCAGCCATTCGACGATCTCGTCCTGATTTGGTACCTCGACCGAAAATATCGTCCCCAATTCGGCTATCCGCGATTCGTAAACACCAAGGTCGTCGCCCGAAAGCTGCTTGATGCCAAAGCTGCCGTCGGCGAGTTCATCTTTGCCCGTCTCTTCATTGCGTTTCAGAAACAGCAAGACCGTGTCTCCCGGTTTCAGCTCGCCCGGCTCTTCGTAACCGGCCTCTTCCGGCTCCGGTTCGACAGCGTCCGCGCTTTCCGCATCGCTCGCCGCTGCGGCCGCTGCGCTCGCCACTGCGGCCGCTGCTGCCGCTTCGCCCTTGAATTCATATAGCTCTTCTTCCAGCACGAACATCTTGGGCCCGTCGCCCTTCAGTGCCGACGAGATGGTAAAATGCCGGCGGAACGTCAGGACCTTATAATCTTCGTCCTCGCGAATGACATCGCCGGTCTCGGCCTTCTCGAATGTTCCCTTCAGGATCGTATCGCTCGTGCGGTAAAGCTGAAGCAGGGTTTTGGGCATCTCGACCGGGCAGCGCCGGGCCGACGCCGTCAGCGGCGCGATCATCGTCGTGATGATCATTGCGAAAAGAGTTCCGGCGGTAAGAAGAGATTTATGCATAAACAAACACTCCTGTCGGCTGAAATAGGTCGGTTTTAACTACTCAGTAGCACAACTCGTCCAAATAGTTGCTTTTACGACAGAGATCGTTCTTCTTCTTTAGACACCGAATACCCCGCTAAGTTCCAGTATTTTTTTCGGCCAGCATCATCCGGTAAGCTTCCGAACGGCTGATGCCGAATTCTTTCGCGGCTTTTTTCAATGCGGCCTTCGCGTCCGTTCCCTCATTCTCGAGCTGTCTGACGCGTTCCGGCAGCGACATTTCGCCCGCAATGCGTTCATCCGTTGTCCGAGCCCTGTCAATTACTAGAACGGCCTCGCCCCGAATATTTGCATCCGAATATCGTTCCGCTAATTCTTCCAGCGTGCCGCTTACGATCTCCTCGTGCAGCTTCGTCAATTCGCGTGCGACCGCTGCCTGCCGCGGTCCCAGGACCTGTCGGCAATCCGCCAGCGATCTGGCCAGCCTGTGCGGCGCCTCATAAAAGACAAGCGTCGCCGGAATATCGCGGACCTCTTCCAGCCGCCGTACCCGCTCACCTTTCTTTGACGGGAGAAATCCTCCGAAGAATATCGAATCGCTTGGGATCCCCGACGCGATCACTGCATTTACGAACGCTGACGCTCCCGGCACCGGCACGACCGCTATCCCGGCGTCGCGCGCCGCGCGTACCAGCCTGAAACTCGGGTCCGAAATGCCCGGCGTTCCCGCGTCCGAAACGACCGCGACCGATTCGCCGCGCTGCAGGTTCCGCACCAATTCTTCCGCCCGCTCCGCCTCGTTATGCTCATGATAACTCACCAGTCTTTTCGATATCTCGTAATGGTTCAGCAGCTTTCTTGTGTGCCGCGTATCTTCGCATGCGATGATATCGACGCTTTTCAGCACCTCGAGCGCCCGCAGCGAAATGTCCTTCAGGTTCCCGATCGGCGTTGCGACCAGATATAAAGTTCCCGTCATAATTTACGATTCGCGTATTTGATAACCGACATTTAAGTTATAACTTATTCCGTCTCATCACAAAAAAAGCCTGACCCACCGGGATCAGGCTCAAAAAGGTTCAGTTGTCCTATCGTGTTAGAAAGGCAGCGGGAACGGTACGCGGTTTCTCCAATCGCCGGAGCGGCCGTTCCGATAATTTCCGTATCCATAGACGTCCGCCACTACGCGAAGGTCGCCGCGGATCCGGTTCCAATCATTCGTCAGGTAGCGGTCGCCCCGCATACGCGACAGTTCGTTTTCGATCTGGTTGCCGATATCGAGCACCCGGCGGGCTTCGTCGCGGCTGCCGTTAAGGTTGCGGCCGTTGCCGTATTTGTCCAGAAGCCTGTCCGAAGCCTTGCGGAAATCTTTGGCAAGGTTCTCCAGATTTCGGTTGTTATTACGTCCGTACCTGTCATTGCGGCGATTGTCCATGCGATCGACATTGCGTTCGAAATTGCGGCTGCTGTTTTTCAGGTTCTGCAGCGTTCCGCGAATGTCGCGGTTATAGCGGCTGTTGCCGTAATAATCGTCATTGCGGCCGCGATCGCGGTCACGGTCGCGCCATTGCGCCGAAGCAACCGACGGCAGTGCTAAAATCATGAGCGAAAACGCGGTCAAAGCTATAAGTTTGGTGATTCGAGTCATTTTCATAGTCTCCTAATATTTCTAAAAGCTGTTAGGCTGATCCGGCTGCTTGTCGCTCCAACCCTTTAGGCGCTTCCGGCTGCCTCCGCCTGTCTAACTGCAAAGGCCGTGCCAATTTACTTACCGCTGGGCATGGTCGGCGTAAATATAATGTTTGCAGCAAGTTAGTGGGACGCGAACCCGGCGGGCCGATATTTTCGCCACTGACGAAATGGTGCGCGAAAACGTCTAAAGATGAACGCAATAGGATAAACGGCGTGAAAATGACAAAAAAACGGAGGCCGGCGCCGGCCGCCGCGAAGGATTGATGAAT
>JAEZIT010000141.1 GCA_023436495.1 Acidobacteriota bacterium | reverse complement strand
GAGGAAAGCTAGGGGCAACTCACCAGAGGAATGCTCGGGCTGTTTGAAGGCCAGAAATACCTAGACCGCCGGGACGCGGAGGCACAGAGGAGAAAGCCGGACAGGAAATTGGGAGTAATCTGCATTTTACTCTGCGACTCTGTGCCTCTGCGGCGACTCGAAAGTGGGGGAGTGGAGGAGTAAGGGAGTAAGGGAGTAAGGGAGTAGGGGAGTAGCTTGTATCTTCTCTGTGCCTCTGCGGTGGAAAGAAGGTTTTAACAAAGAAGAAAACCGGAACACAGAAGGCACAGAATTGGGACACTGAAAAGAAGAAAGAGATAAATAAGAAGAAAGAGTTAAGAAGAGAAGCAGGTTCACGCAAAGACGCGGAGATCGTAAAGGAATTGAGTGGGCATAAGCGTGATCGAACCTGCCTGATACTGTCTGTGTCGCTGTAGTAAACAAAGGTTTATCACTATATAGGAAGAGTGAAGACCGGAACACAGAGGGCACGGAGAGAAGACGCTGAAAAAGGCGGAGACCTGGAACCATGAAACATACGGAAAAGATCACTGAGCCGGTCGAAGAGCTGCCTGACGAGTGGTGGTACAGGGTCTATGCGGGCGTCATTGCCATGACGGTCGCGGTGATCACGGCACTCTGGGCGTTCTCGAATTATTTCTCGAATTAACAAGGCGCGGACGCATCGCGTCACACATTCCACGGTAAAAACGAATGAAATTTCTTGATTGGGCAGTAGTTGTCGCCTATTTGGTGTACGTGATCTGGGACGGGATCAGGATGACCAAGCACAGCGGCAATGTCGAGGGATATTTTCTTGCAAACCGGAGCCTGCCGTGGTGGGCGGTAGGGCTGTCGGTGATGGCAACGCAGTTGTCGGCGATCACGCTGGTCGGTACGACCGGCCAAGCGTATTCGGACGGGATGCGGTTCATCCAGTTCTATTACGGATTGCCGCTCGCGATGGTCATACTGTGCGTGACCGCCGTTCCGTTCTTTTACCGCGCAAAGGTCTTTACCGCATACGAATATCTAGAGAAACGTTTCGACGCCAAGACCCGGACCCTGACCAGCTTCTGTTTTCTTATCTCAAGAGGTCTTGGCGTCGGCGTTGTTATCGCGGCGCCGTCGGTGATCCTGTCGATCGTGATGGGCTGGAGCGAGGTCGCTACGATCTTTGTGATCGGGCTGTCCACGACCATATATACGATGGTCGGCGGCGTGCAGGCCGTGACCTGGACGGACGTCAAACAGATGTTCGTCATATTCTTCGGGTTGGCGATCTGTATCATTGTGATCGTTTCGCAGTTTCCCGCCGAGGTTTCGTTCATGGACGGTCTGCACCTTGCGGGTACGGCCGGCAAGCTCGAGACTGTCAATCTCAGCTTCGATCTGACGGAAAAATATACTCTGTGGTCGGGAACGATCGCTGCGCTATTCCTGTTCCTTTCATATTTCGGATCCGATCAGAGCCAGGTGCAGCGATTCCTGACGGCGAAATCGGTCAGCGAAGGCAGAACATCGCTGCTGATGAGCGCTTTTCTGAAGATTCCGATGCAGTTCATGATCCTGTTGGTCGGCGTGCTGGTATTCGTCTTTTACCAGTTCGCGACGCCGCCGATGATCTTTAATTCGGTGGAATCGGCGAAGATCGAGCAGACGGAGCAATACGGCGCGGTCCGCGAAAAATACGAGGCCGCGCATTTGGCACGGACCCAGGCAGCGCTGCGTGTGATCGACGATCATTCGGACGAAGCGAAGGCCGCATACAACCAGGCGGACAAGGATTTTAACGCCGCGCGAGCAGGCGCGACGGACCTGGTCAAAACGACGACCGGCAACAAGAGCTTTAACGACGTCAATTACGTATTTCCGACATTCGTTGTGCAGAACATGCCGATGGGCGTGATCGGGCTGATCATCGCGGCGATATTCGCGGCGGCGATGTCGTCGATCTCGGCAGAGCTGAACGCCCTGGCAACGGCATCGACGATCGATTTTTACAGGCGGCATTTCGCGCCGAACGCTTCGGACAAACAGTACGTGCTGTTCGGGCGTCTCGCGACATTTGCCTGGGGAATATTCGCGTGCATCGTGGCGATGTATGCAACGAACCTCGGGTCGCTGATCGAGGTGGTAAACAAATTCGGTTCTTTCTTTTACGGATCGCTGCTGGGTGTTTTCGTGCTGGCGATCGGGGTCAAGCGGGCACGTTCAAGGGGTGCGTTCTTCGGGCTGCTATTCGGCGTCTTTTCGGTGTGGATAGCGAGCCAGTATACCAACATAGAATTCTTGTGGTTCAACGTTGTAGGTTGTGTCGTGACGGTGGCGGCGGGCTATTTGATAAGCCTGACGGACCGCCGAAAATTAGATGGAGAAGCTTTAGTAGCCTAGCAAATAATTCATGAACAAAATCAATTCATACGGAACACGTTCTTTCGCACTTTTATTGATGACGGCACTGCTGAGCGCCGCATTTCCGCTGGCTTTCGTTAAGGAAGCACAGGCGCAGGTCCGCCCGATTTATGATATGGGCGCGGTCGGTTTGGGACAGCAGCTACAGCGGCTGCAGACCACGGCGAGCGCCCTGCACACGGCCGCGCATCCGGACGACGAAGATTCGGGCCTGATCGCGTATCTGGCAAGAAAGGAACACGCGCGGACCGCGTATTTGTCGCTGAATCGCGGCGACGGCGGCCAGAACGTGATCGGCGAAGAGCTGTTCGAATCGCTGGGCGTTATCCGCACGGAAGAGCTGCTGCAGGCACGCCGCCTGGACGGCGGATCGCAGTTCTTTACGAGCGTGATGGATTACGGATTCTCGAAAAAACGCGACGAAGCGGCGAGGATCTGGGGCGAACGCGAGGTCCTGAAGGACATTGTTCGGGCGATACGTTTATATAAACCGCTGGTGATCGTTTCGCGGTTCACGGGAACGCCGGCGGACGGCCACGGGCAGCATCAGCTTGCGGGATACCTGACGCCGATCGCTTTTAAGGCGGCGGCCGACCCGAACGAATTCCCGGAACAGATCGCAGAAGGGCTGGAGCCGTGGCAGGCGAAGAAGCTGTACGTTTCGCAGAGCTTTTCGCAGAACGCGGCGAACGTGCCAACGCTGGTGATGAACACCGGCGAATACAACACGCTGTTCGGACGGTCGTATTTCGAGGTCGCGATGGAAGGCCGCAGCCAGCATAAATCGCAGGAAATGGGCGTGCTGGAACTCCGCGGCAAGCAGACGTCGGGCGTTCGCCTGTTGGAATCGATCGTGCCGAAATCCGAGAAGGAGACGAGCGTTTTCGACGGGATCGACGTTTCGATCAAGGGCATAGCAAAGCTGACGAACAACAGCGAAGAGCCGTTCGCGGCGAAGCTCGCGGAACTCCAGGCGACGGCGGACGAGGCTGTCAGATCATTCGATCCGCTGGCGCCGGAGAAGCTCGTGCCGGTGTTGGCAAAAGGCTGGAAGCAGGCTTATGACGCGGAATGGTCCACCCGAAACCCGGCTTCGAAGGCGATGCTGCGCGAGAAGCAGAGGGAATTTGCACGCGCGCTGCAGTCGGCAGCCGGCGTGGTCGTGGACGCGTTGAGCGATTCGGAAACGGTCGTCGCGGGAGATTCGACGAACGTCGCGGTGCGGGTCTTCGCGCCGGCGAATTCGGAGGTAAAGGTCGTGAAGACGGAGCTTTCGGTGCCGAAGGGCTGGACGTCGGCTTCGATCGCCGAACCGGAACAGGCACCGACGACGAGCTTCAGGCCGCGGCGCGAAGACGCGACGCATGCCGCATTCTTTGCGGTGGCGGTGCCGGCGGACGCTGAATTGACCCAGCCGTATTGGTTAGAGAAACCGCGCAAGAATTTTACGTTCGATTGGTCGGAGGCTGGCAATGACCGCAATATGCCGTTTGCCGGGCCGCTGATCAAGGCGACGGCGACGCTGAACATCGGCGGGCAGGAAGTGAGGGTCGAACGCGACGTGCAGTACAGATTCGCGGACGACATCCGCGGGGAATTGCGACGTGACATTAACGTCGTTCCGCACGTGACGGTCGGGCTGGATTCGAACCTGATGATCGCTCCGCGGTCGAATGCGGTGCAGAAACAGCGGCTGGTGATGACGGTCAAGAACAACGCTCCGAGGGAGACGCGCGGGACTGCGAAGTTCGATGTTCCGGCGGGATGGAAGCTGACGCCGGCTTCGGCGGAATTCGTCCTGCCGCGTCAAGGCGACAAGACGGCAGTGACCTTTGAAGTTTCCATACCGGCAAACGCAAAGGCCGACGCGTATAAATTGACGGCGGTCGCGAATGTCGGCGGCAAGGAATATAGCCGCCAGGTACAGGAGATCGCTTACCCGCATATTCAGACGCACAGGATATATTCGCCTTCGGCGGTGACGGCACAGGTCGTGGAATTGGCGACGGCTCCGGTCAAGGTCGGGTACATCATGGGCAGCGGGGACAAGGTTCCGGAGGCGATCAAGCGTCTCGGGCTGGATGTCACGATGCTTAGCGAAAAAGACCTGTCGACGGGGAATTTGAACCAATTCGATACGATCGTGGTCGGCATTCGAGCCTCGCAGGTGCGGCCGGATATGGTCGCGAACAACGGTCGTTTGCTTGAATTCGTCCGCAACGGCGGCACGCTGATCATGCAGTACCAGCAGCAGGAATTCATGCGCGAGAACCTGGCGCCGTTCCCGGTCCGGATGGACGCGGTCGTCAATGGTACACAGCGGATATCGAACCTGCGTGTGGTGGACGAGACCGCACCGGTGAAGATATTGGTACCGGACCACGTCGTC
>JAEZIT010000136.1 GCA_023436495.1 Acidobacteriota bacterium | reverse complement strand
GCCGGAGACGTGCCTTCTTCCGGTGACTATGACGGTGACGGAAAGGCGGACCCTGCGGTCTTTAGAGCAGGGACATGGTACATCAACCGCTCTACGGCAGGACAGACGGTCATCGGGTTCGGTACGGCGGGAGACGTGCCGGTGCCGAGTGCTTTTGTGAGATAAGGCAAGAGAGAAGAAGAAAGGCAGCCGTCGGATGATCTCCGGCGGCTGTTTTTATATGGGAAGGAATTATGAATTAAGAATTGCGAATTAGGAATTGTTTCGGTGGAGAGGAGTTCACGCAAACACGTTGGCCCTCGGGTACGGCCTTTTCTCATTAGTAATTAATAATTGGTTAATTGGTAATTAGTAATAGAGGTTCAGAAATAAGTGGCCGTCGGTCTACAGGCGATATTGACAGTGTTGGATTGTGCAAACTTACCATGCAGATCTTTTGAAAGGTATTGAGGGTGGACAAGGTGTGTTGTTGATCCCGGAGGGGCCGTCCGTTTGTTGTACGGTGTTGAAAATAAAATTGCCCGCCCGGTTATTCGCCGGGCGGGCATAAGGAAGAAACATCTTTCTCAATTCGGGACGCTTTCGCGACGTCCCGATTCATTTTGCTGAGTTCGGCTCCGGATCCGTATTACGGCTTGGACGGAGCGGCGTTCGGGCCAGCGGGCAGTGTTGCCGCGCCAGGTGCCGCGGGGGTTGCCTGCATCGGATCTGCCGGCTGGCCGGAATTCGAAGGCGGGTTGCCCAGCGGCACAGGCTGTATTATCGTTCCGGCGGGACGGACACCCGAGCTGCCTGTAACATTCGGGAAATCAGGCTTGGCAATACGCGGAGTAATAAAGAACAGGATCTCGTTGGTATTGCGTTCCACGCCTTTGCGTTTGAACAAATTGCCTAAAAGCGGAATCTTCGAGAGGCCCGGCGTGCGGTCCTGGCTTTCGCGTTCGTCATCGAACAAAACGCCGCCGACGACCGTTGTTCCGCCATCCGGAACCGTTACCTGTGTTTGCATCACCTGGCTGTTGATCGCCGGAGCTACGCCCGCAGCAACCGTCGCGGTCGATGCATTCTCTGCAAGGACTTCAAGTACAACGGTTCCAACGTCCGTGATCTGCGGTGTGATCTCAAGTTTCAGCGGTACGTCCACATACGTGGTCGTTACGATCGGGTCGCCGCCGCCGGTCCCCGCTTGAATGGTGCCGATCGGGATCTGGGTCTTGCTTTCGATCTTTGCCATGCGGTTATTAAGTGCGGTAACACGCGGAGTCGCGATCACCTTCGCCTGACCTTTCTTTTCACCGGCCGAGATTAGGGCATTGATCTGTGCGGTACCAAATAAGCCGGTCGTCAATCCAATGACCGTATTGGGGATGGACGACATAAGACTGCCGTCCGGCCCTTGGGTCGGAAGGCTCCGCGGGAAAGGCTGTGCAGACGGTGCACCGTCAAGCGTTCCGCCCTGAGCTCCGCTGCCGCGCGGCCCGAATACCATGCCTGAGATCTGGACACCGACATCACGGCTAAAATTACGCGTAGCAACAACGATGCGTGCTTCGATCTCAACCTGCGGCTCCGGCTGGTCCAGGATCGCCACCAATTGGCGGATCGCATCGATATTCTCGCGAACGTCGGTAATGATCAGCGAATTACTTCTTCCGTCGACCTCGACCGAACCGCGCCGCGAAAGGCGTCGCTGTATGATCGGGAGCAGGCCTTCGCCTCCGGAGGCGACGGGTGCCTGACCCGTGGAACCGGATGTTCCGGGCAATTGCGGCGCGTACGGATTTAGCGTGGACATGCCAGATGTCGGGGTGCCGCGCATAATCGTGTCCTTGGCCCTCGCATAATTCAGGCGAATAAATTCGGTATAGAGCGGCGACGCGTCGAGCTGGGTGTCACGCTGATTGCGAAGCACTTCGCCTTCGGTCGCGAGCGATGCCGAATCCGCAACACGCAGGATGGTTCCGTTGACCTGGATGCCAAGTCCCTGCGAACGCAGGACCGAATCAAGCGCGATGTTCCATGGAACTTCGCTCACATTTACAGTAACGGGAACGTCCTTGACGGACTTGTCGATCACAAAGTTGATCCCGTACTGTTCGGTGATGTAGTTGAGAATATCGCGAATATCCGCGTTAACCACATTAAGATTGATTGGCTCGCCGCGAAATCCGGGCTCACCGTACATTTTGCCTTGCGACATCGGCGCGACCTTTTGGGCCGCGATCGCACTAGTGAAAATAGTCAGGATCATCAAAGCGATCAGGGCACGCATGCCGAAGACGCTGATTCTATGAAGAGAATTCATGTTTCCTCCGTTTACAAAATACGTCCTTGAAAAATTCTGTTTGGACAAATTGGTTTGATCTGGAATTTGGACCGGCCAAGGGAGGCGCCGGCTGTCGGATCTACTTCTTATTGTTCGCCGCTTTAAGTGCCTTTTTGGCCGGTTTTGCAGCCTTTTCTTCGGCTGCCGGCTGGCTGTTCATTTCGTCAAGTGGCGAAACGATCTTGATCGGAACGACGTTCGCAGGCTTGTTATCTGCCGAAGCCTGGGCTGCCGACGCGGCCGGTTCGTCGCTTTGGCTGTCCGAAGCGGCCTGAACAGGTGCCGTTCCCTGGATCTGTTCCTTTGTCGTATATTTGCGAAGCGGTTTGTTTTCAACCGATGTAACAAATTTGCCCTGGCCGGCCTTGACGACGCGTCTGAAGACAAGCCGATTTTCCTCGACCGCTACAAGCTGGCCATCGAAGAACTTTTCGCCGGGGTAGATCGTGTACGAAAGTTTGATCGGTGTCGCTTCAACCATGGCCGCGTACCCGCGCGGCGTCCTGAATATGCCCGTTACCTGCATTTCATCGAGTGTGAGTACGCTTGTAACCTTCGGCAATTCGGACCCGTTCATCGCGGCGGCCTCGCGCTGGCGTTTGTAATAATCGATACGCTGTTCGATCGAGGGCGTTCCCGTCGCGATCGCTGCTCCCGGCCCGGATTTTCCGGAGCGGGCGGTGCCACCTGCCGGCCCGGGCGTTCGCGTCCTGGCATAGCCAGGCTTTACGAACGGGTCGCGGCCCTGAGCACTTGCCTCGGTCGCGAAACCGCCGATCAGGATGCAGCCGACAATTGCCAGGCTGAGGCTTATGGTTCGTGAAACTATCGATGTTTTAGTCATGGCTGTTTTCTCTCTTGGATCTTTAGTGCGGGCTGCGATAGTGCGCCTACTGTGCTACCGGCGCTTGTACGGCAGGGGCTCCGGGCTGGGCCGGTGCAGGCTGTCCCGGCGCTCCCGGCTGTCCCGGAGCTACCTTTGGCTGCAGATTTTCAGGCGTGGCGTAATATGCCGTCAGCAGGAATTGAGCGTGCAGGGTTTTGCCGGCCGTTTGTTTTTCGACCTGATTAAGTTTGAAATCAGAGATCGATACGATTCGCGGCAATTTCGCCATGCTGTCGAAGAAGCTCCGCAAATTTGTAAAGTTGCTGTCCACCTCGACCTCGACCGGTTTCGCGATCATTGAATCCTGCGGCGCGTCTTCCTTCGGCGAGAACCTCATCACGACCAGCCGGCTGTCCTTTGCCGTATCCTGCAGGCCCTGGAGAACGTTGGTGATCTCGCGCTGTTCGGGCAGGAGGACCTTAAGTTCTTCGTACTCCTGCGACTTTGTGGCATAAAGCGCACGGAATTCATTTATACGCTGGGTCGCAACGCGAGCTGCTTCGTTCTTGGTCTTGAGCTGATTGACCTGTTCGGTCAAGGCCGCAATTTCAACGCGTGTCTCGCTGGTCACAAAGTAATAGACCGATCCGTAGATCAACGCGGCGATCCCGACCAGGATCATGAGCTGGAAATGCCACTGTAGGTTTTTGAGTTTCTCAATCATTGTAATTTCCTTATCTGCTTGGCTTTAGCAGAAGTTTCGCTTCGAGGGATGCTTCGGATCAGTTCTTGGCGACCTGTACGGGTGCTGCCGGCTGATTCGGTGCCGCTTGATTTGAGGCAGACAGCGGAGTCGAATTTTGCGACGTCGCCTTAGACGGTGTATATGCACATTTGATCGTAAAGTTTACGACCTGCATCTTACCTGCGTCCGGGTTGGTAGGCGATGCGACAACCATTTGGTTCTGGATCTCGTTCCGTGTCGTTTCGATATTAAGGTTAGAGAACAGGCCGTCCGAAAATTCCAGGCTTCGGCCGAACTGGGTGATCTGCGCTTCGTCCGGCGAGCTTCCCTTGAATTCCAGCTGATCGCCTTTCTGCTCGACGCTCTCTAGATAAAGTCCCGGCACCATCGCGATGCGTTCCCTCAAAGCCTCAAGGACTGCGCTCGGGCCTGCTTGCGAGGCTCGAAGTTTCTTGATCGCTTCGATCCTGGTGTCGATATTGTTAATCTTCTGCTCGAGTTCCTTCTGTTCGTTTATAACGACCTGAAGCTCGGCTTCGATCTGTTTTTGCTCAGCAAGCTGCCGCTCCATGTCGGTCTTCGCCATACGCGTGCTGATGATGTCCCAGCCGACCACGGCTGCCAGGAGGAATCCGACAACAAGCGACAACAGAAGCAGCCGCGAGCTGGGGCTTCCGACTGCGCGGTCGATAGTCATAACGGCGCCGCTTTGTCGTTCTGTAACTGAATTTAGCAGGTTAACTTTGATCATTTTGGTTACACTCCCCTTACAGCCAAGCCGACGGCTACGGCCATTTCCGGCATGATTTCGTTAAGGTATTCCTGGTCGAACTTTCGCGGATCTACGTTGATACCTCGGAACGCATTCATCATTTCAACCGGAAGTTCGAGCCGGCGTGAAAGTTCCTGGGCAAGGCCGTTCAGCTTGGAACCGCCGCCGGAGATCAGGATCTTCTGTACCTTTGTCTGATTGTCCTCGGTGGTTGCCCGGTAAAAATCGAATGTCTTCTGAATTTCGTTTGCGACGATGTCCGTCACATTGGTGAGCAAAGGCTTGATGTCAGATTCTTCGACGCCGTGCTCGGTCGGGCTTACGCCTCGCTTGACCGCTTCGGCCTGTTGAAAGTTCAGCCCGAGGCTTCTCTGCAGCACATCGGTAAACTGGCTGCCGCCGACGGTGATGTCGCGCGTGAACAGTGAACGTGTTCCTTTAACGATGTTGATGTTCATCGTCGAAGCACCGATGTTAAGAAGCGTAACAACGTCCGAATCACTGGGCTGATAGTTCACTTCATAGCAATTTTGGAGAGCGAATGTATCAACGTCGATAACGACCGGCTGTCGTCCGGAAAGCTGGATCGCCTGTTTGATATTGTCGAGCCTTTCGCGTTTGCATGCCGCGATGAGCACGTGTGTCGCGTCGGATGACTCGGAGACAACCTGATAATCGAGGCTGACGTCGGCCAGGTCATACGGAATATGCTCTTCCGCGTGCCAGTCGATCGATTCTTCGAGTTCCTCGCGGCTCATCGGCGGCAGGACGATATTCTTTATAATGACGGAATGGCCGCTGACGCCGGTTACTACTCGGTCACTGCCAACCTGATTGGTAGTACAAACACTTTGGATCACGTCCGAAACTGTATTGATCTCCATGATCTGGCCGTCGATGATGGTGTCAACGGGCAGATTCTCGAAACCCAGGCTGACCAAATTCAAGTTGTTTGATTTGCCTTCCAGTTCGACCATTTTCACGGAACTGGAGCCTACATCTAATCCGGCAACGCTTTTCTTTTTACCGAGCAGCATTATTTTCTTACTCCTATTTTGCTATCAAGCGAGTGTAATTTTGTGCGAGTTTTCGAGTCGGAAACTATACGAATCGGGGCCTTGGACTTTTGAAGATTGTTTGCCACCTTCAGATTAACAGCGAAGACAGGACATAACGGACAGGACAACTGAATGCAGTGCCAAAGGCCCCTTTCGTAATAGATTTTGTATTACTTCAAAGTTATTTTTTGTAACTTTTTACTTTTGAAAATATTCGCATTGGGTGGCGAAGGGTGAACGACGTAAGCCGTCGTACTGAATTAAAGTACATCAATGACAAACACTTGTCAACAAGTTTTTACACTTTACAGTGCAAGATGATCGAATTCGGTTCAAAATGACTTGAATGCATTGAATGAAACGGCGAGCCCGCTGCGGCCGCGCAGTAAATTTGGGCATTTTAAAGAATTGAACTATGCTGTCACCATGACGACCCGAGTTCCTATCCACCTGTGTAAGTTAAACAAACTCAATCTACTTTTCCGATTCTCCTTATTTTTTTACGCGGTGTCCTGTGTATTCGCGGCTGCGGGCATTGCGTCGGTAAATCCAGCACACATTCGATTAAATCAAGCCGGCTACCAGACGAACGATACAAAGATCGTTTTGGTCTTTTCCAAAGATCCAATAAAGGATGACTTTGTCGTGCGAAGAGGCAATAACGGTGTCGAAGTTATGAAGGGCGCTCTTAAAAAGGTGCCCGCACAGAGTTGGGGAACCGCGTTCGAGTATTTTCACGAGGCGGACATTACGAAAATTACCACTCCTGGTTCATACGTGATCGAAGTTGGTTCGCCCTCGGCCGGATCCGCAAAATTCACTATCGGCGAATACCCGGCGTTTCAGGAAGATCTGCTGTATTTCATGCGTCAGCAGCGGTGTGGTTACAACCCGTTCCTTGATATGGCATGCCATCGTAATGACGGGCGGTCATTTTACGCCCCGTTCCCCGATGAAACGTTCGTGGACGCTAGCGGCGGTTGGCACGACGCCGGCGATCAATTGAAATACCTGATCACCGCCAGCAACGCAACCGCGCGAATGATGCTTGCCTACGAGCTGGAAAAGGGCAAATTCGGTGATACTACCGATGCCTTGGGACGCGAAGGCCGCCCGAACGGCATTCCGGACGTTTTGGACGAAGCAAAGTGGGGGTTGGATTGGATCCATAAACTGCATCCGAAGGCGGACCAACTCTTTCACCAGGTTGCCGACGATCGCGATCATCGCGGTTTCAAGATGCCCAACAACGACAATGCCGACTACGGTTGGGGAGCAAATAGTTATCGGCCAGTCTACTTTGCCGATGGAAAACCACAGGGATTAAGCGAATTCAAGAGCCGTTCGACCGGCGTTGCCAATATTGCCGGCCGATCGGCGGCGGCGCTGGCGATGGCATACAGGATATGGCGGTCTGAACTGAAAGACCCTTTATTTGCCGAAAAATGTCTCCGCGCGGCTGAGACGCTGTATGCGATGGGCAAGCGGCAGGAAGGATTTCAACAGGGCAATTCGTTCGGTGCACCTTATCGCTATAACGAAGACACTTGGGCAGACGATATGGAATATGCGGCTGCCGAATTGTACAAGGCAACGCGGAAGCCTGGATATCTTGATGACGCGAAGCGGTACGCCAAGCTCGCCGGAACGACGTCTTGGATGGAATTCGAAACCTCCGACATGGGCGAACTGATGTCGCGGCACTATCAAATGTATCCGTTTACAAACGTCGGGCATTTCGCTTTGTACCCGCTCGTCGATAAGGAAACGCAGTCAGAGCTGGCTGGATATTACCGCAACGGAATCGAACGCATCGCCGTTCGCGGCAGGACGAACAATTACGGCGTAGGCGTCCCGTTTCTGTGGTGCTCAAACAATTTGGTAGTCGCTTATATAACACAGGTTTATTTATATCAGCGGATGACTGGAGATAAACAGTTTCACGCATCAATGCTGGAACACCGCGACTGGCTGCTTGGACGAAATCCTTGGGGCACGTCAATGTTCGAAGGGCTTCCCGAAGGCGGCGAATTCCCTGTCGACACTCACTTGCCGACGACGCAGCTGTTAAAGGTGCAAGTTCGCGGCGGGTTGGTTGACGGCCCCATAGCGGCATCGACGTACAAAGGCTTGATCGGCCTTCACCTGACACAGCCCGACGAATTTGCCGAATTTCAGCCCCAGGATGTCGTCTATCACGACGACGTCGGCGATTATTCGACGAATGAGCCGACAATGGACGGAACTGCCGACGCGATCCTGGTGATGGCAATGTTCAGCTCCGCGCCGAAATCCAAACCGGCACCGGTGCGTGCGAAGGATCCCAGATTTACGTACGACGAAGGCGCAGTGACACGCGGCGATAAGAGCCAGAAACGCCTCGCCCTGGTATTCACGGGAGACGAATTTGCAGAGGGCGGCCAGACGATTGCCGACACGCTGGCCAAACACGGCTTGAAAGGCAGCTTTTTTCTGACCGGGCGATTTTACCGGACCCGGGCGAACCGGGCCATAATCGAGCGGCTGCAGAAGGAAGGTCATTATATGGGAGCACACTCCGACGCGCACCTTTTGTATGCCGACTGGGCCGATAGGAACAAACTTCTCGTCACACGGCAGCAATTCGAATCGGACCTTAACGACAACTATGCGGCAATGCGCCCGTTCGGGATCGATCGACGAAAATCCGTCTTTTTTCTGCCGCCCTATGAATGGTACAACCGCTCGATCGCGGATTGGACCGAGGCGATGGGATACCGCCTCATAAATTTCACGCCGGGAACAAGCTCGAATGCCGATTATACAACGCCGAAAGATAAGAACTACCGAAGCAGCCAGGATATCTTGGATCGGATAAAGGCTTACGAAGACAAGGATCCGAACGGCCTAAACGGCTTCATACTTCTGACCCACATCGGCGCGGGCCCGGAACGCACGGACAAATTCCACGATCGGTTGGATGAGCTTATCCTTTGGCTGAAGGATCGGAAATACAGCATCGTTAGGGTGGACGAACTCTTGGCTCCGGCAAATTAGCCCAGCATTAGCTGCCAATATCCTACGTCGATCCACCTTTCGAATTTGAAGCCGGCTTCTTTGAAGTGGCCGGCTTTTTCGAACCCAAAATTCTCGTGCAGGCGAACGCTCGCGTCGTTCGGCAGTGCAATCGTCGCGATAGCCGAATGATATTCGTTTCGCCTTAGACTGTCGAAAAGATCTGTATAGAGTGCCGTTCCGACGCCGTTCCCGCAGAAGTCCGGGCCGACGTACACGGCGACCTCGATCGTGCTGCGATAACCCGGCCGCGGGCGAAAAGCCCTCCCGTACGCGTATCCGGCCGCAGCACCATCCATCTCACATACAAGGAACGGATACCCTCCGGCGACGGTGTCGCCAATGCGCCGGCACATTTCCTTGACATCGATCCGCTCTAATTCGAACGTTGCATGCGACGTATCGATATAACCGTTATA
Organism: Acidobacteriota bacterium; assembly: GCA_023436495.1. GTDB lineage: Bacteria > Acidobacteriota > Blastocatellia > Pyrinomonadales > Pyrinomonadaceae > OLB17. The sequence continues at coordinate 16,186 of JAEZIT010000136.1, read as the reverse complement.
TATCTCGGTAATACGCACCGCATCCGCCGGCTCATATCCGCGTACTTTCATTTCGAATTCTATCCTTTAGGTTGGCAGGCATTATTTGACGCGGTCGATTATAACGGTCTACCTCGAGATTTTCTATGAATTCAGGGCATTCAGGAGTAAAATTGAGGTATAGGCGATTATGGCGGACCATGCGTCCGCATCGGAGAAAGATGAGAGTAGAAAGCGCATCAGGAATGAAATATGTCGCTTTAGCGATCGCTTTCAGTTTGTTGATGTTCATCGCGGGAATGTTTATCTCCTGGATGGCGGATACCGTAATGCAGCCGTCATTTAGCAGCAGGAGCTACCCTGCGGCACGCACAAACTAAAGCGCTTGCAGCGGTTAGAAAGTCGTCCGCCCCGCTCATTGGCGGAGAGTTCCGCGTCCATCATCTCACCACCGCCTGCCTTCGAACACCTTCGAAAACGCCCGCTGAACTGCCAAAAATAATTGGTTTCGCATACTTCAAAATGTGCTAGAATGCCGTTCTCAGTTTTCGTACATCAACCGGCAGTTTCCCTTTTGCCGTTCAGCTTTCCGATCAAGCTTCGGCACTCTCCTTCGTCCTGCTTTGCCGGTTGCGTCTGTTCTTTTGGGCATCTCTAAGTTGCCCGAGTCTTTTCCAAGGCTACTTTCAAGGAGGATACTAAGGTGAAAATTCTATCAAGGTCCATGGTTCGAATGACTACCGGTCTTTTGGCAATTTCGGCGCTTGTCATTTCCGGCTCGCTGATCTTCGGGTCGTTCAGTTCGAACGCCGAAAATAAAAGATCGGCTGACATTCCGGTCCGTACGGCTCCCGAGGAGCGCGGGTTGCCTAATTACGATATTAGGCTGCAGGCAGATGCCGATTCGGCTGCCGTAATGCAGGCGTTCCGCGATTCCGCAGGCAAGGACATTAGCTCGCTGATGTCGGCAAAAGACGAGATCGTCCGCGGCGAACAGATATTGCGATCTCGCCTGCCGAACGTCGTCTTAGAAAGAAATCCGGCTCTCGGCAGCGTCGAGGTTATTTCGCCTGACGCTTGGACGGACAATGCCGAACTGCTGACCACTCCGAGATCTGCCGATCGTCCGACGGCACTAAAGAATTTCCTGCACGAGAACAGATCGCTGGTCGGGCTGGATGCCGTGCAGACCGACTCCTTATTGATCGCGGCCGACTATACGAATCCGGACGGCAATCTGTCGTTCACCCACCTCGAACAGCAGATAGATGGAATTCCCGTATTTGCCGGCGAGGTAAAGGCGGGATTTGCCAAGGACGGAAGCATCATCCGAATTATCAACAATCTGGCCCCTGGATTGAGCTACGAAACCTTATCGAAAGACTTCGGCGATCCGGCGGACGCTGTACGGGCCGCTGCGGGACATATTAATTCCAGCCTCGCTAAATCCGCACCCGAACTGAACTCAAAGGAATCCACCGACCTTAAGTCCGTCTTCGGAAGCGGCGATTGGGCAACGACAGCCGAGAAGATGTACTTTCCGACCGAACCGGGCGTCGCGGTCCCCGCGTGGCGCGTGCTGATCTGGCAGCCGGTCGATTCCTATTACGTGATCGTTCACGCCGGGACCGGCACGATGCTGTGGCGGAAAAATATAACCGAAGATCAGACACAGCCCGTAACTTACAACGTTTATCGGAATCCCAACGCCTATATCGATCTTGCCGACAGCCCCGCGCCGTTTACACCGGGCCCGATCAGCCCGAACGGATCGCAGGCTCCGGTCGGCGTGCGTTCGAATATTTCGCTCGTCGGTAACGAAGGTGCAAATTCGTTCAACAGCAACGGCTGGGTCACTGACGGCACAAACATTACCGACGGAAACGCCAACGAAGCCGGAATCGACCGGGACATCTTGAACGGTGTCGACGCCACGCAGGTCGGCAGCCCGAATCGCGTTTTTTCATCGACGTGGAATCCTCCGCCCGGAAATCCCGCACCCGGCGATTCGCCGCTGACCACAGAGGCACAGCGGGGAGCGGTCATTCAGATGTTCTACGCAATGAACCTCTATCACGACGAGCTCTACAAACGCGGCTTTACCGAAGCGGCGCGGAATTTTCAACACAACAACTTTGGCCGCGGAGGACTCGGTAACGATCGCGTTTCTTCCGAAGGCCAGGATTCGTCAGGGACGAACAACGCAAACTTCTCAACACCGGCCGACGGCAGCCGCGGGCGCATGCAGATGTACATCTGGACAGGCCCGAACCCTGATTATGACGGCACTGCCGATGCCGATATCATTATTCACGAAGTGACGCACGGCACATCGAACCGTCTTCATGGCAACGCCTCCGGCCTGTCAACGAACATGTCACGCGGCATGGGCGAAGGCTGGGGCGATTTCTACGGCCATACGCTGCTTTCCGAACCCGGCGACCCGATCAACGGGATCTATACGACCGGCGGTTATGCGACCTATCTCGGCTCGTCCGGATACACTTCAAATTACTATTACGGAATTCGCCGGTTTCCTAAGGCCGTGATCGCATTCACGGGCCCGAACGGAAAGCCGCACAATCCGCTGACGTTTCGCCATCTTAACTCCAACTGCAACACCGAGATCGGCACCCCGACCACGATCGGCACGATCAGCGCTTATCCGCGCGGGCCGTTCGGCGTATCGCAGTGCGACGCGGTCCATAACGCGGGTGAAATATGGAGCAGCGCACTCTGGGAGGTCCGTGCCTTGATGATCGCGAGGCTCGGCTTTGCGGCCGGGACCGAGCGAGTCCTTCAGGTTGTCACCGACGGTATGAAGCTCGCCCCGCTCGGCCCGACGTTCCTTCAGGAACGCGACGCGATCATCACTGCCGCCGCCGCGTATTCCACGGCCGATGCCGACGATGTTCGCGAAGGCTTTCGACGTCGCGGAATGGGCTATAACGCAAGCATCCAATCGACATCGCCTGCGTCGGTTACCGAGAGTTTCGCCGTCTGGCCGGGCCCGACGCCTACGCCAACGCCTACTCCGACCCCAACTCCGACCCCAACTCCGACTCCAACTCCGACGCCGACCCCAACGCCTACGCCCGGCGTCACGGTCAGCGGAGTAGTTACAAAAACGCAGAACGGCAGAGGTTTAGGAGGCGTGACGATCACGCTGGTCCGGCAGCCGTCCGGGCCGACATTGACGACTACGACCTCGGGCAATGGAAGCTACTCATTCTCAAATGTAGCTACCGGCTTTACTTATGTGATCACGCCTTCGGCCAATCGCTATACGTTTACGCCGGCATCCCGAACCGTGACGGTCAACGGCACTCTTGCAAACCAAAACTTCGCGGGCACGCGTTAGCATACGCGGCCGTTGAGGCTGAATGAAATGGGCCGGCTTTTTTTCCATGCCGGCCTTTTTCTATTGGCCGCTTGTTCGATCACGCCATGACTGCGGCGAGGTCCCGTTGTCACGCCGTTCCATCGTGATCGCACCCGGCGACGGGCATACAAGGTAACAAAGATTGCAGCCGACGCACTCCTCTTCGATCACCCGCGGGTAACGTTTGCCGTCGGATTCGACAAATTCGAAGCTCTGATGCGCGCCGTCCTCGCAGGCGACATAGCAAAGATTGCAGCGGATGCAGTGCTCCTCATTGACGTGTGCTTTCACGTCGTAATTAAGGTCCAGATTACTCCAGTCAGTGACGCGCCCGACGGACCGGCCGATTATGTCGTTGACCGATGCGAAGCCTTTGCCGTCGAGGTAATTATTCAACCCGTCCAACATGTCCTCGACAATGCGGTAGCCGTAATGCATCACCGCCGTGCAAACCTGGACAGAACCGGCGCCAAGCAGCAGGTATTCCACGGCGTCCCGCCAATTGGCGATGCCGCCGATGCCGGAGATCGGGATGTTGAATTCCCCATCCCGTGCAAGTTCCGCGACCATGTTCAGCGCAATGGGTTTGACGGCCGGCCCGCAATAACCGCCGTGCGCCGCCATGCCGTTAACGTTCGGATGAGGGATCATCGTGTCGATATCCACACCCATGATCGAATTGATCGTGTTTATCAGCGACACAGCGTCCGCTCCGCCTTTCATTGCGGCGCGTCCCGGCGGCAAAATGTTCGTGACGTTCGGCGTGAGCTTAACGATCACCGGCAATTCGGAAACTTCCTTGACCCATTCGGTGACCATGCAGGTATATTCCGGGACCTGCCCCATCGCCGAACCCATTCCGCGTTCGCTCATTCCGTGCGGACAGCCGAAATTAAGCTCAAAACCATCACAGCCGGTGTCCTGCGTCCGTTTTACTATCTCGTGCCAGGCTTCACGTTTCGATTCGACCATCAGCGAGACGATCAATGCATTGTCCGGGTATTTCTTCTTGCATTCGTAGATCTCCCTGAGGTTTACGTCGAGCGGCCGGTCGGTAATGAGCTCGATATTATTGAGCCCGATCATCCGCATTGCGCCGTGGTCGATCGAGGCCAGCCGCGACGACACGTTCACGATCGGCTCTCCAAGCGTCTTCCAGACCGCTCCGCCCCAGCCAGCGTCGAAGGCGCGCTCGACCATCGAGCCCATATTCGTCGGCGGCGCGCTGGCAAGCCAGAATGGATTGGGAGATTTGATTCCTGCGAAGTTTATATTTAGGTTCGCCATAAAATTTTAGGTCCGGTGCACTCGTTCCGGGCCGTTCCACATGCGTTCCACGACCGCGTGGAACGTGCAACCTATTGAGCCCATTGGATTTATGCCGCCGAAATGCTCGAGTTCCACCGATTTTAAAAAATTTGCGGCACACCCAATGTTTTCAACAACTTAGCAGTTCCGACGCGTGAGACGCATGAAAATGCGTCGATCAATTTCCGAATGTCCGTGCCACATTTGCAAAGATCCGGCGACGCCGCACCGGCACGCTCCCGGTCAAATTGTATCATGTATACGTTGCAGCAACAATACATTTTTTCACGTGCGACACTGGTGGTTCGTTAGACCGCCTCGAGCTTTTTCTTCAGCTTCTTCAGAAACTTTTCGTCGTTCAGCAGTTCCTTCTCGATACTTGCGGTGCCGGACGAGGCCCCTTCCATTACCTTTCGCAGTTCATTGTTTATCTGAGTTTGATACGGAGCGGCATTCGGCTGAGCAGCACGTCGCTTAAAGAATTCCAATACGTCTGCATCGAGATACGTCGTGATCTTGACCTTGCAGTTCGCGGGATCGGTCGCATCCGCGTTCGCCCTGAACCGGCTGGGAGTTACTTTGTAAGTTCCGGGTTTTAACACTTCATCGTCCGTAAAACCCTGAGCCAGCTCTTCGCGATATTCTTCTTCCGTAACCGTGTACTTACGTTCTTTACGTTTCTCTTTCATAGTAGATATTCTTGTGGATAGCGCTCGCCCGTCTGGCTGAAATGATACGGATCCGGTCATTTCTTTCGGTGAAAGCCACTAACAGCAGCACATCCCGGGCGACGGCGACCAAATGGAACCGCGTCTCGGCCTCTGAATTTCGATCATCGCGGAGTTCGATCCCATTCGGGTCATCAAAGGCTTTCACCGCATCCTGAAAGGTAATACCATACTTCCGAAATTGTTCTACGCCTTCTCCTCGTCCCACTCGAAGCCCATAGATGATTATACAGATATGTATGGATATATCAATATGCAACAAACAGCAGACTACAGCGGTGATGTGCAGGGAACTACCCCGAAGCAAGCACGATATCCCAGAGAAACAACTTCCCATTCAGCATCATTCCGCTCGCCGCCGGCGTCGATTTTCCAGTGACCGCTTCCCGCCCGGAAAGGCGTCCGCCCCGCTCAGTCCCGCACCCCGGCAAATCGAACCGCGTCGCCGGTCAAGCTAAAATGAATACCCTGCGCCGCCAGCTTGCCCATCTGTGCCGCCTCGACCGCCTCGCCGCCGCCGTTCACGCAATCGCCGCCCGCGAAGATCTTGGGGTTCGATGTCTGCATAAGTTCATTGACGGCAACGCGGCCGCGGCCGTCGAATTCGACCCCGATCGCATCGAAGTAACCCGCCTGTTTTTGCTGCCCGATCGCTTTTATTACCATGTCGCATGGTATCTCGAACAGATCGTTCGATTCGCCGGTCCTCTCGCAGCGCAGCGACGCGACGCGACCGTTATCGCCGGAGATCAAGCCGATCGGTGCGGCGTTCCATACGAATTCGACGCCGTCCTTTTTTGCGATCTCGAGTTCGTAATCGTAAGCCGGAGCGTCGCGTTCGGAACGCCTGTAAACCAGCGTCACGCGATCGGCACCGAGGCGTTTTGCCTGTGTCACGGCATCGATCGCCGTGTTTCCCGCGCCGATGACCGCGATCTGCTTCCCAAGCGGGACCGATGCCCAATCACGCGATTTTATTCGCTCGATAAAATGAAGCGCATCGTACACGCCCTCAAGATGTTCACCCGGAATATTAAGCCGATTGGTCGCCCCAAGGCCGACAGCAAGAAACACGGCGTCGTTGCCGGCAATTATCTCGTCGAAACTTATTCTTCGGGCCGCATCGCCTTTGGCTGCCTCAAGCTCGGTTGATTCCGGCGAGCCCGTCACCTCGATATTCACAAGGAATTTCACCCCGAGGCCTTGAGCCTGTTGGACCTCGTCGAGCGACACGCGCTGCGGCATCTTATATTCGGCCATGCCGTAGGTATCGAGCCCGCCCGGCAGCGGACGGCGTTCGTAAACGGTCACGGCATATCCGAGCCGAGCCAGATAAACCGAGCACGAGATCCCTGCCGGCCCTGAACCGACGATCGCGACCGACCGGCCGTTTGGTTCGCCCTTTGCGAAGATCTGCTGTCCCCGGTCGGTGCCGTTGTCGGTCGCATACCGCTGCAGCCGGCCGATCTCGATCGGCTTTCGCAGGAGCGTTTTTTCGACACACGCGCCTTCGCACAGCACCTCAACCGGGCAGACACGAGCACAGGTCGCGCCGATCGGGTTTGCATCGTAGATGACGCGCGCCGAACCGCGAAGATTGCCGCTGGCGATCTTCTTTATGAACGACGGCACATCGATATGCGTCGGGCAGGCGTGCATGCACGGCGCGTCGTAACAATACAGGCACCGGTTCGCCTCATGCAGAGCTTCCGCGGCCGTCAGCGGCGGATTGATGTCGCTGAAGTTCTCCTCGATCTGGGTGATGTCGAGAGGTGTGCGATGGGTGTTCGACATATTATTTCAGCATACCTACAATTGCCCCGCGAACGCGACGGCAGCCGTCAGAGCGACCGGAAATGGCATGGGCTCGTTCCTGACCATCTCCGGGAATATTCCGCCCAAACGCTGCCATGACGAACCGCCGTGACGAATTCCAATATCGTTCGTCGAGGGAATGGCGCTGTGAATGGCAATGTGATCTTCGTACGGCCCGGACCGCCCGCAGTTCTTGGTGACGTAGATAGGCATATAGCAATTGCGTAACGAGCTATTGTCTAGGAAGCGCCTTTAAGTATTTATCGATCTCCACCAATGGCGGCGACCTACGCAGCTCTTTCGATCCTTCGCTGACGAGCTCGCGTTCTTTGATCTCGCTCTCGAACGTCTTCCGACCGACAACGGCCGGGATCGATTTGTCTATTACCGTCACGTCGCACTTCCACCCGATAGCGGGGATCTTTTCAGTTCCGTTTACGACGCCCGAACTTTGCACAAACGTTCCCATCGACTCCTCAACACATTTCCGCAGAATAACCGTTTGCACTTCCTCCGGCATATCAGCCCTCGGGTACGGCGAGCTGTCGTTCCAAGTCCACGTTGTCGATTGATCCTTTTTATTCTTATCAGCGAGGGTGATACTTTGATAGAACAGCGCAGTCTTGCCCTTGATATAACCGTCGCCGGAAAGCTTCACCGAGCCCGGAACTTTGGTCAATGCAGCTGCCGCATCCCGAAACGGTTTGGAGTCGTCAGGTTTGGGGGTGGGTGTCTGCTCCGGCGTTGCGTTCGCCTGAGCGTCCTTGTAATAAGGCTCACCTTTGATGCAGGCCCCTGCTAAGAGTACTGAAATCGATACAAGGCCGAGTAACCAGATCCGCATAGGAATGTCCTCCGATTCAAGTGATGATAGTTTAGTCAGCAACGATCTCGCCGTAAGCATCCGGCCTGCGGTCTCGGAAAAACTGCCAGGTATTGCGGACCTCGCGGATCTTGTCCATATCGAGGTCGGCAACGATCAATTCATCCTGGTCACGTGTTCCGACCGCGAGCATCTGACCGCGTGGGTCGCAGAAATAGCTCTGCCCGTAAAATTCGCCGATGTTCCACGGAGCCTCGGTCCCGACGCGATTAATGGCTCCGACGAAATATCCGTTGGCAACGGCGTGGGCGGGCTGTTCGAGTTTCCAGAGATATTCGCTCAAACCGGCGACGGTCGCCGACGGGTTAAATATTATCTCGGCGCCGTTGAGCCCAAGACAGCGGGCGCCTTCGGGAAAATGGCGGTCGTAGCAGATATAAACGCCGATGCGGGCGAATGCGGTATCGAAACACGGATAGCCGAGGTTGCCCGGACGGAAATAGAACTTTTCCCAAAAGCCCGGATCGACGTGCGGGATGTGCGTCTTGCGGTATTTGCCGAGGTATTTCCCGTCCGCGTCGATCACGGCCGCGGTGTTGTAATAAATGCCGGATATCTCTTCTTCGTAAACCGGCACGATCAGGACCATGCCGTGCTGTTTGGCGACGTCCTGCATCAGCTTCACGGTCGGCCCGTCGGGCACCTTCTCGACGGCTTCGTACCAGCGCGTCTTTTGCTCGGCGCAGAAATACGGTGTCGTGAATATCTCCTGAAAACAGAGTATCTGCACGCCCTGACGCGCGGCGTCTTCGACAAATTTCATCTGATTGTCGATATTCGCTTTTTTGATCTGATCGATCGGAGCATCGACAGGTGCTACGTTGTGGGCCTGGATCAGCCCGCATTTTATTGTTCTTGCCATATCGTTCTAAATAGGCCGGGAACGATCGTCCCGCCGCCGCCGCGCCTCTGCTAGCGGCCTTTAGTATGTTTATCACAATATGATACAACAGAATCCCTAAACGGTCGCCGAGCGGCGTCCTTCCGACTCTCCCTCGACACGCGCAAATATCTGTTGACAAGAAATTTATCGCGATATAGAGTAGCAGGTCTTAACGACATTTTGTGAAATTGATGCGTGGAACCCGTGACGGCGGCGAAACTGCTGCCGAGCGCTCGTGGGCCGCATCCGAAAATGTCCATGCTCCCAGCGAATCAACGGCAGGAGATGGAAAAATGAGCAACACGCCCGACATCGATGACGGAATCCAGGAACTCGACGACGATATAATCAGGGAGCCGAACACGCGGATCGCCCGCGAACCGAATACAAAGATCGTGGACGAGGACGAAGAAGCAGATCTTCAGGAACCGAACACGAAGTAAAACAGGACGATCACCCGAACCCGATCTGTTTCAACAGTTCAGGCCAACGCGGATCGGAATGCAGCGGCCGGAACCGCGGGTTGACCTTTGCGTGCGTTAATCCGGGATCGCGTTCGCCGAGCGCCTTATCCAGCCATTCGAACGCGGCATCGAAATCGCCGCGTGCGGAAAATACCTCCGCGATCTGATACGCGTCACCGTAGGCATGTTTATCGATCAGCTCGTTCAACGCCCGGTCGGATGCTTCTTTATCACCCGCCGCGAATTGAATTATCGCCAATGCCCAAAGCCGCCAGAAGTCTTCAGTTTCCAATTCGGCGCGTTCGACGGCCTCCTGAATTCGTTCCTGATCCAGCAGAACCAACGCAAGCAGCGCATTGGACACAACGCGATTCGGCATTAATTCGATCGCGCGGCGAAACGCGTGCTCCGATTCTGCCAGCCGGCCCGCCGCATGGCACGTAAGGCCCAGATTATGCCAGAACGGCGCGCTGAGCGGATCCTGCACGAGAACACGGCGCCCGAGGCCGAGAGCAACGTCGAACCTGCCCATTCGGTAAGCCATCATGCTCGCACCGTCCATCACTGACGAACTTCCGGGTGCGAGCCGCATCGCCGCGGCATATGCCGCCTCGGCCCCCTTGATGTCGCGGTCATGTGCAAGCAGTATGCGGCCGAGCTGGGCATGCCCCTCCGCTAGGCCGGGTTCGATCTTAAGCGCCCGTTCGGTCGCTTCGCGTGAGCGGGCAAAGCCTTCTTCGACGGAGGTCCATCCGCGGCCCGCCTCGATCGAATATGCCCTGCCGAGTTCCGCCCAGCAAATCGCAAATTCGGGATCGATATCGAGGGCCTCTTGAAAATAACCGATCGCCTTTGTTGTGTCCGCCTGCGTTGTTTTGTCCAGGAAATAACGGCCGAGGAACATCAGGCGCTGTGCCTCCGGGTCATCGGCCCGGCCGCGGACGGCCTCTTCGACCTCGGACCTGACCTGCCGGCTCGCGCTTTCGCCGATGTCGCCGCCCAAAAGCATGGATCGCAGTTCTTCGACGACCGAGCGGGCAATATCATCCTGGACGGCGAAAATATCGTCCATCGCCCTGTTATACGTCTCGGACCATATGGCGTATCCGTCGGAGACCTGTACAAGCTGTACGGAGACGCGAATGTGCTCGCCGGCGATCCTTATGCTGCCTTCGAGCACCGATCCGACGTTAAGAGTCCGGCCTATCTCGGCCACCGTCACCGATCGCCCCTTGAACGAAAAAGCCGAGGTGCGGGCAGCGACGCGCAACCCGCGGATCTTTGAAAGGACGTTCAGCAGTTCTTCCGCAATGCCGTCGCAGAAATAATCGTTCCCGCTGTCGGCGCTGAGATTAGCGAAGGGCAGTACGGCGATCGCATTGATATGGCCTGTTTCGGGTTTCGGCAAGACCGCAGTTTGGGGATCAGCGTTGCCGGGTGATGACAATAAGGTTGAATACGGATCGAACCCCGAAGCGGGGCCTTCGAGAAGCAGGGCGCCGTCGTCGAGGCAGAAAGCCAGCGTGTCGTCGTAATAATCTCTTCGGCAATCGGGGCAGCGCTTCATGCTTTTAGGTGCGGAGGAAACTTATTTTTCCTCTCCACTGAACTTTTCAGGCCTTCGACCGCGCCCGTCTCTCTCGGGATCCCTATGCGATCCAAAAGGTTCCGAAATCGCGGGTCCGAATGAAGTTTGTTCCATCTCGGCTCACTAACAAGCCATTGTAACTGAAATTCATGCCCCTGATAGGCTTTCTCGAGATAACTGAAAGCGAGGTCATTCTCGCCTAGTCCGGCATAAATAAGTGCGATAGATGAATTCGGAACGTAACGCGTGGTTGAAAGTGTTTTGAGCTCGTCGATCAATGCAAGGGCTTCACGCGTTTGGCCCGTGACCGCATAAACGTATGCCAGGCCTGCTTTGGTCATCGCCCATTCGCCGCCGCGGTTCAACATCGGCGAGGACTTGAATAACTCGATCGCTTTGCCGTATTCGCCTTTTTGTCCATATGCCGCAGGCAGGAATTGCAAAGCCGGCCCGAAATTGGGGTCCAATTCGAGGGTCCTCTGATACTGGTCGATCGCCTTTTCGTTTTCCCCCATGTAAAAGTATGCCTGTGCCAATTCGAAGTTGATGGTCAATGAAAGCGGGTCCAGGTCGACCGCCAACCGCCGCTCCGCGACCGCCTCATCGTGACGGCCCATCACCGACAGGTATCCGCCGTACCATTGATGGGCGACGGAATAGCGGGGGTTTAGCTCGATCGCACGCTTGTATTCCCGCTCCGCGGCAGCCCAGTTCCATTCATAGGCGGCATACACCCGCCCGAGCGACGTATGAGCCTCAGCGAGCGAATCATCCAGTTCAAGCGCCTTGAGTGCCGCAGCCTTAGCTTTCGGCATCACATCGTGCGGTGCGCGCTCGATCGCCGGAACAACGTAGCAATCCGCCAATCCGGCATAGGCGAGCGCAAAATTCGGATCCAGAGCAATCGCCTGGTTGAAATTTTCGATCGCATTCTGGAGCGCATCGCCGGTCCGCTTGTTCCAATAGAAGCGGCCTTTCAGGTAGTGCTGATATGCTTCGTTATTCTCGGTATATTGCTTGGTCAGTCCTTTTTCGTCTTGCGAAACCTTAAGTCTAAGCTTGTCGACGATCTCCCGTGCCATTTCGCGCTGCGTAAAAAGCAGGTCGGACATTTTCCTGTCGTACCGCTCGCCCCATATGAGCCTGTTTGACCGTACATCCACTAGTTCGGCGCTGATCAGAAGGCTGTCTCCCCGCTGCACGATACGGCCCGACAGTACTGCATCGACGTCGAGGCCCTTCCCGACCTTTGACGGATCGGTTTCGGTACCTTTGTACCGGAAGACCGTGCTCGTCGGGCTTACTCGAAGAGTCGGAAGCTGTGACAATCGATATATCAAAGATTCAGCCAGCCCGTCCGCGAGGTATTCCGTATCCGGATCCGTATTCTGGCTTTTAAATGGAAGGACTGCGATGGATGCGATCGCGGCGGGCTGTTCGCGGTCGACAAAATACTTATACGCAAGGTAGGCCGACAGGCCGAGGACAACCGCTCCAATCATTACAACTACAAGAGGCCGCTTAAGAGGATATGCCGACGCTGAGGATCCGCGTTCAACGGCGGGTCCGGAAGATCTTTCGGCATCGGCGACGCGGCGCGTCGGAGCTTCGCTCAATGTACCCTGATGTGGGAATGGGATAGTTTCCGCGGTCTCGGGGCTGTCCTCAAGCCACTCGCCGTCGTCGAGGCAAAAATTCAGCGTCTCGTCGTGATAGGCTCGGTTACATTTCGGGCATTGCTTCATTGTCGTGCGAAGCGGACCGGTCCATTAGCTGCCATTTTATACGAGTATAAGCGATTCTAAAGCCATTTTTCTGCGCGTTTTTCTGGGACTGGCTGCCCGGTGACGCAACCATTACGGCGAGAGTGCAGCCATTCTCAGCGGCAAAACGCAGACGGCTGCGAAGCAAGGCACTCTGGGCTCCTCGGCCGCGTGCCTCGGCTATTGTGCTGGCACCGGCCAGTAGACATACGTCGTCATAGACGAACAACGATCCGCTGGCGACCGGCACGCCGTCGATCTCGGCAAGAAATGGGAATGAACCATTGCATTGCGCCGCTATCCGTCCGAAATTCAACATGAATTCCGCGAGGCCTTCATCCTCGGTCGCCCAACCATTCGCGGAAACGCCCGCCCAAAGCTCGGCTTCATCTGGACCGGCGACCCGTGTCGTAATTTCCGCGGATCCGGGCTCGAGCTGCCGCCCGTCTGCCTGGATCGTGCGATACATAACGCTCGATAATTCGACCGGCCGGTAACCTCGATCGTTAAGAAGCGAGATAGTGGAAGGTTCGGCAAGCGGGCTGACCTCATGAAAAACCGGAGCTCCGCGGCGGCGAAAAAATTCCTCCATTTTCGCAAGGTCGGCGTTTTGAGCCTCCTGAAACAGGCCCAGCCCAAACGTCTGGGTGAGCGGTGATCCGGGTCCATCGAACATTGCGTATGCGCCCGCGACCTCGATCCAGCCGGCGTCGCTCTCGGGTTCGAGCCTTGAGCGGGTTTCAACAAAATCGGCGTTCGATCGGGCTTCCGTCCGCTCAAGTTTTTGCGAGAGCGCCTTATCTGAGTAGATCATTGCTTTTGATCGGCTGTGGAGACTTCAATTAGCCGCGTCCGCGAAACATTTATCGAAGCACGCCGCAGCTCCGCCGCTTTATCGGAACTGTTCGTGATCAATTCTATCGACTCGACGCCGATGTCGCGAAGAATACCGGCCGCTGCGGTGTAGCTTCGCGCATCGGCCTCGAATCCAGCCATTCTATATGCCTCGGCCTGGCCAAATTCCTTCTTATACGGAATGCTCTGCATCAACGCGAGATGCCCGTTTCCCATTCCTTCCTGATCCAGCCAAATGATCACGCCGCGCGCCGCTTCTTCGATCAAAGCCTGCGCGGCTTCCATCTCTTCCCGGCACGTGCATTCGATGCTGTTGAAGACATGTGCCCCGATGCAGTGCGAATGAATGCGGCACAGCACGTTCGAGCTGCCGGCAACGTCGCCCTTTACGAGGGCGATCGATTCCTTCTGCCCGTCGTAAAACAATATCTCGGTGAATAATCCGAACTTCGTCCTTAATTCACGTTCCGCAAGTCGTTTGATCATATTTCGTTATTCGGATCTATTCGGGTAACCCGATACGTATTCGGAGACGCTGGAACCGCGGATCTTTGCGGATCGGGTCGAACGCACGCAGATTCAGCCGCAGAACACCGGGCCCGCGCTGTTCGTACGCCTCTTCGAGAATAGCCATCGCTTTATCGGCGTTGTGGACCTGCGCATAGCGTGCGGCCTGCGCCACCGGAATCGGAGCGTCTGGCGTCCGGAGCTCCAAACGGCGTTCGCCGATATCGATCAATGTCTGCCAATACGCGTCGCGGCCGCCCTTTCGAAACGCGTCCTTTAGCCTGGCAGATTCCGCGGCGGCATCCGCCGGAGCGCGGCCCGAAGTCACAGAATGTCTTTCGTACGCATCCGCCGCATCTTCGAACCTGTTCACGGCCTCGTAAGCAAATGCCAGCCGCAGGTGCGCCCTTGCAAAGGACGGGTCGGCAGCGACGACTTTGTTGAGCTGTTCGATCGCCTCATCCACGTCCCCTCTGGCCGTCAGAAATGTTCCAACCGCGGTATTGATGATCATCGACAGCGGGTCGAGCGAGTGGGCGAACCTGATCTCCGCTAGGGCCTCGTCATAACGTCCCAGATCAAGCAGCAGCTCCGCGTACCAGTGATGCGCGGTCGCGTAATTCGGATTCAATTGGATGGCGCGTTTGAATTCGCGTTCGCTTTCGTCGAATTTCCAGTCGTATTCATGAAGCACTACGCCGACCGTGGCATGTGCCTGCGCCAATTCGTCGTCGAGGCTGATGGCATGCTGTGCCGCGGTACGCGCCTTCGGATAGGAATCGTGCGACGACGTAGGCAAATATGCCGGCATCACTACATACGCATCGGCGAGCCCCGAATATGCCAACGCGTAACCCGGATCACGGTCTATAGCCTGTTGGAACATATCGATGCTCGTCCGGATATCCTGGACCGTGCGCTTGTTCCAGAAGAAACGTCCCTTTAGATAGAGCTGATAGGCCTGTTCGTTCGGCGTTTGGTTGTCCGCGAGCCTCACGGGAACCTCGCCCGACCGCGAATCGCTCAGGCTGAGGGCCGCGTCGCGCGCGACAACGGCCTCGAGCGCCGCCAGGTCCGCGCTGTTACGTTCGTATTTCTGTCCCCAGATCTGATCCCCGCGTGATGTATTGACCATTTCGACGCTCAGCGTTATGTTCTCGCCGCGTTGCTGTAGCCGACCGGTCAGTACGGCCTGAACGTTCAGGTCCGAGCCGACCTTTTGCGGATCGATATTTTGGCCCTTATAGCGAAAGACCGAACCGCGAGCCTTTACCGACAATTCGGGGACGCGCGACAGGCTGTTGATCAGGTTTTCCGTAAGCCCGTCAGAGAAATACTCGAAATCGGGATTGTTCGTTTCGTTGGTGAACGGCAGCACCGCGATCGAACGTATCTTTTCAGGCGGCGTCGCGCGAAACGCCGCATACCACGCTACGAACCCGCCGGCGAGCACGAAAATGGCCGCAACCGCTATCAATGATGTGCGATTTTGCCGGGCGAACATTCCCAACAGGTCCGCGCTCGAGGCGTTGGTAACGGACACTGTGTCTGCCGTGCTCGCCGGAGGGCGCTTCTCCGTCGTCCTTCGGCTCGAAGCCGACGCATCGCCGCCCCTGACCGCCAGCGTGTTCACGATGATGTCGTTAGACGCGAGCACTTCGCGGCGGAGCTCACGCAATTCGATCGCGACGTCCTTTATGGATTGAAAGCGGTCGTTCGGGTCCTTTTCAAGGCAGAAATGTATTATCTTCTGCAGATCGGCCGGCAGTTCGGGTGATACATCGGCCAACGACGGGGCAGGGCCGCGCGTCACGTTGATCAGGGTCTCGATCATATCGTCGGCGCGAAACGCAGGCCGGCCGGTGACGGCCTCGAACAGAATGCATCCGAACGAGAATATATCGGAACGCTGATCGACCTCATCCGTTTTTCCGCGTGCCTGCTCCGGCGACATATACCCAGGCGTGCCAAGGATGGTCCCGGGCAGCGTGTCACCGGCATGAATTTCGGTGTCGGCGGCGTGTATGTCGG